>CAOJIB010000083.1 GCA_948436455.1 uncultured Blautia sp. | reverse complement strand
TTTCCGGCTACCGGGATGCGATGCTGGGAAGGGTTTGGCTGTGGGAGCACGGATGGTGGAGCCTCTATTTCTGGGCAGTCACCGCTCTTTTGTTCTGGCTTGGCCGGACAATCTTTACGCGCTTAAAGCCCCATTTCGCGGACGTACTATAGAAACCCTAAGAGGAGCCCGAAAATATGAGTGAAACTGCAATTTCTATCCGACATCTGCACAAGATGTACAAGCTATACGAAAAGCCCATGGACCGGCTCAAGGAATCCTTAGGGCTCTCCCGGCAGAAACGCTACCAGGAGCACTACGCCCTGCGGGACGTTTCCTTCGATGTGGAAAAGGGCCAGATGGTGGGCATCATCGGCACCAACGGCTCCGGGAAATCCACGATCCTAAAGATCATCACCGGTGTTCTGCATCCCACCGAAGGAGAGGTAACGGTGGACGGCCGCATCTCCGCCCTTTTAGAGCTGGGCGCGGGCTTTAATATGGAATATTCCGGCATCGAAAATATTTATTTAAACGGCACAATGATCGGCTTTACCCGGGAGGAAATCGACGCAAAGCTAGAATCCATCCTGGGCTTCGCCGATATCGGCGACTTCGTACACCAGCCGGTAAAGACGTATTCCAGCGGTATGTTCGTACGCCTGGCCTTTGCAGTCGCTATTAATATCGACCCGGAAATCCTGATCGTAGACGAAGCGCTGGCGGTGGGCGACGTATTTTTCCAAGCGAAATGCTACCGGAAATTTGAAGAATTTAAAAAGCAGGGAAAGACCATTCTCTTTGTCAGCCACGACTTAGGCAGCATCAGCAAATACTGCGACAAGGTCGTCCTTTTAAACCAGGGCATTAAGCTCTCGGAGGGCTCTCCTAAGGAAATGGTCGATCTGTACAAAAAAGTGCTGGTCCACCAGGAAAACGCCGACTTGGAGCAAAAGGAAGAAGAAAACGCCGCACCCAGAGAGAAAAAGTGGGCGCGTCCCTTTACCTTAAACCCCAACGCGATCGAATACGGGGAAAAGAAAGCCGAAGTCGAAGACTTTACCCTTTTGGACGCCCAAGGGACGCCGACCAATACCATTGAAAAATTCACTGATTTCACCATAAAGATGCGTATCCGATTCCATCAGGACGTAGACGATCCCATCTACGCCTTTACGATCAAGGATCTGCGGGGCACGGAGCTGACCGGGACGAATACCATGTATGAAAAGGCTTCGATCCATCCCTGCAAGGCCGGCGACGTACAGGAGATCTCCTTTACCCAGCGGATGAATCTCCAGGGCGGAGAATACTTGCTCTCCCTTGGCTGTACCGGCTACCACGGGGGAGAATTCGTCGTATACCACCGCCTGTACGACATTTGCAATATCACCGTAGTTTCCACGAAAAATACCGTGGGCTTTTTTGATATGGATTCCAAAGTAACTGTAGCGGACGAGATTTCCTGATAAAGGAGTAAAAGTCATGAATGAATATGTGGGCAAGGTGCTGCTGGACTATGAATATTATCCGGGGGAGGATCTATACAGCGACGGCGATGTGGAGGATGAGCTTCTTCGAATCGCTTCCTATTACAATGAAACGGAATTCAACCGGGAAATCGCCAAACGGCGGAGCTGGCCGGTGCTGTATCATTTTTCCCATGTGCGGGAAAATGTCGTCAATTGGCTGCCGATCACGAAAAAGGATCGGGTGCTCGAAGTCGGCTCCGGCTGCGGCGCAGTCACCGGCGCCCTGGCCAGGCTGGCCGGCTTTGTAACCTGCGTCGATCTTTCCAAAAAGCGAAGCCTGGTGAACGCCAACCGCCACAAGGACTGTGAAAACTTAGAAATCCTGGTGGGCAATTTCCAGGACATCGAAGAACATCTACCAGCCGATTACGACTATATCACGCTGATCGGCGTTTTCGAGTATTCGGAGGGCTACATCGGCGGCGAACGACCTTATGTGAACATGCTAAAGAAGCTTGCCCGCCATCTGGCGCCCGGCGGAAAAATCGTGCTGGCCATCGAAAACCGGCTGGGCCTTAAGTACTGGGCCGGCTGCGCGGAAGATCACAACGGCCTGTTCTTCGAAGGGCTGGAGGGCTACCCCACCACTCAGGGTGCGAAAACCTTTTCCAAAAAGGAGCTGGAGGAAATCATTGCCGCCGCAGGAGAGTACCGCTGTCAGTTTTATTATCCGTATCCGGACTACAAATTTCCCACCAGCATCTATTCCGACGAACGGCTGCCGGCGGTGGGCGAGCTCCGGGAGCACCGGTATAACTTTGACCGGGCCAGATTGAAGCTCTTCGACGAAACCAGAGTCTGCAACACGCTGATCACCAACGGACTTTACCCCGTGTACGCCAACTCCTTCCTAGTGCTGCTCTCACCGAAACGGGCCGCCGATCCCACGGAGGAAATCCTCTATGTGAAGCATTCCAACGAACGGGACGAACGCTTTTCCATCCGCACCGAGGTGCTAAAAAAGCCCGACGGCAGCCGCCTAGTGAGAAAGCGCGCCGCCGGGAAGGCCGGAGAAGGACACTTAAACCACATCAATATCAGCTACCAGCTTCTAAAAGGGCTCTACCGGGATACCTCCATCGAAATGAACCGGTGCAAGAAGGGCGACGGCATGGTCACCCTGGAGTATATCACCGGGCGGACGCTGGAGGAAATGCTGGACGAGCTGCTGGCGGACGGACAGATCGACAAGCTCTGGGAAACCCTGGACAATTATTTGGAGGTGTTGCGCAAATCCGGCAGCACGAAGCTCTTTACGCCCACGGCGAAATTCCAGGAGGTCTTCGGCGCCGTACAGCTTCCGGACGGACTCTTTGGCGCGGAGGTTTCCAATGTGGACTGCATCTGCAGCAACCTCGTCTGGGACGGCCAAAAAGAAAAATGGCAGATGCTGGATTACGAATGGACCTTCGCCTTCCCGATTCCCGTCCATTTTCTGATTTACCGGGTGCTCCACTACTATCTCTACAGCAGCACCATGCGGAATCGCCTGTTGGAGGAGGATTTCTTTGGCCGGGCGGGCATCACGCCTGCCGAGCAGGAGATTTACGGCCAGATGGAAGAAAATTTCCAGCGCTATATCACCGGAAAACTGACGCCTATGCGCGCCATGTACGACTCCATTTCCCCGGGTGTGCTAATGGATCTAAAGAACGGCTCCTGGGAAAAACAATATTATCAGGACTGCCTACAGGTTTACACGGACCTTGGCAGCGGCTTTTCCGAGGAAAATTCCTGGCTTCTTCCCTGTAAGGAAGGACGCTTACGGGGTGTAATCGCCCTTCCCAAGGGGGCGAAAAGAGTACGCTTAGATCCCACGGACAAGTGCTGTATGGTCCGCCTGGAATGCCTACGCCCAGCCGTCAAGGAGGAATCTATGCTCTCCGAGGAAAATTTCTCCATCCGGGAGAGCCTGCTGCCCTTTACCTCCAACGGCTGCGCCTGCGGGCCGGGCGAATTTTTCTTCGACACCACCGATCCCCAGTTCCTTTTGGAGGATCTTTCCCAAGCGGGGGAGGGCATCAGCTTCGCCTATCAGGTGACGCCCTGCGATCCGGCGGTGGCCTCTTTATTCTACCGCCAGCGGGAAGCTCTCGAAGAATGCCAGACGGATCTGGAGGACTGCCGCCGGGAACTTTCCCAGAAAAAGGAGCAGATCCACGCCATGGAAAATACCAAGGTCTGGAAGGCCTACCGCGCCATTAAACGGGACAAACATCAAAAAGCAAAGTGAGCCGGGATTTTATGAAAAAACTTCTAAACAGTATCGATATTGCACAGATAGAAAAAGACGGGAGATATGTATACCACATCGAAGGCTGGGCCTTTTTTGTGGATCAGCAGCCTTTTACGCTGCAACTCCTTGGCGACGGCCAGACGCCGATCCCCTGCACGATCGAGCATAAGCCCCGCCCGGATCTGCCGGCTGTATTAAAGGACGTCGAAATCCCCAAAGCGCCCGGTTATTGTATCCAGATACGCGATATTCTCCAGGTGGCGGAGGCCTTTTCCTATATAGACTTGTTCCTGTGCGCCGGCGGCGGCAAGAAAAGCCTGCTGCATAAGGAATCCGGCGAATTACAAAAGGCCTACGAATGGGCCACCCTAGAATACAAAATTGACTCCCTAGAAATGTTCCGCGGCCAGATCCGCGTAACCGGCTGGGCCATCGACCAATTTGAACAGGACGCCGTCGCCATTGTGGATGAGACCGGCGCGCCCATTCCCCACAAGCTCGACCGCCTGGTGCGTCAGGACGTAAACGAGGTGCAAAAGCTTTCCAATAAGGACTATAAGTGCGCCTTCGATCTCCGTCTTTTGCGCGGGGATATTAGAGGAAAAGAATTGCATCTGCAGTTTTCCAACCGGTACGTAACGAAGGACTTCGTCATCTCCATGAAAAAATTCGATTACGAACAGTCTAAAAGGGGCCGCCTACGAAAGGCCCTCTCCAGGGAAAATTATGCCCAAAATAAGGCCCGCGTCAGCGAAACGGGCCTTACGGGCTTTTATTATTATCTAAAAACCCAGATGGATCCCCATTACGCCAGCTACAATCTCTGGGTGAAACGCCACCGCGTTTCCAAAAAAGAACAGCAGCGCCAGCGGGAGACTCACTTCTCCTACGAGCCTCTCATCAGCATTGTCATCCCACTGTACAACACGCCCCTGCCCTACCTGGAAGAATTGCTAGAATCCCTCCTTGGCCAGACCTACAAAAAGCTGGAAATCTGCCTGGCGGACGGGAGCACCGATACAGCCGTGGGAAAATTCCTCTGGAAAAAATATCGCCGAGAGCCCAGGCTTCTTTATAAGAAGTTAGCCAAAAACGAAGGGATTTCCGCAAATACAAACGCGGCCATCGCCCTGGCCCAGGGAGAATTTCTATTATTCGCCGACCACGACGACCTGCTTTGCCCCGATGCGCTCTTTGAGATCGTACAGGCGCTGAACGAAAAGCCGGAAACGGATATTGTCTACACGGACGAAGATAAGATCACGATGGATGGGAAAAATTACTTCGATCCCAGTTTCAAGCCGGACTTTAACCTGGATCTTTTACGCAGCAGCAATTATATCTGCCACATTTTCGCCGTACGCCGCACGCTGCTTGAGGCGGCCGGGCATCTGCGGGGGGAATTTGACGGCGCCCAGGACTACGACCTGATCCTGCGCTGCTGCGAACGGACGAAAAAGATCGTCCACATTCCCAAGGTCCTCTACCACTGGCGTTCCCATCCCGCCTCCACCGCGGAAAACCCCGACAGCAAGCAGTACGCCAACGAAGCGGGCCGCCAGGCCTTAGAGGAGCATTACCACCGTTTGGGAATCCCAGCCGAGGCCTGGCGAACCAGTATTTTTGGCCGCTACCGGACCCGCTACCCGGTACAGGGGACGCCACTGGTTTCCATCATCATTCCCAATAAGGATCATGTGGAAGATCTGGAAAAGTGCCTGCGTTCTCTAGCGGAAAAGACCACGTATCCCCACTATGAAATTCTCCTTGTGGAAAATAACAGCGAGCAGGAGGAAACCTTTGCCTGCTACGAACGGCTTCAAAAGGAATATCCCAAGCTGCGGCTTCTTTACTGGGCGGAGGGTTTTAATTACGCCGCCATCAATAATTTCGCCGCGGGAGAGGCTAAAGGAGAGTATCTTCTTTTTCTAAATAACGATGTGGAAATCCTCTCTCCTGAGTGGCTTACGGAAATGCTGGGCCTTTGCCAGAGAGAGGACGTGGGCGCGGTGGGCGCAAAGCTCTATTATCCCGACCGAACGATCCAGCACGCCGGCGTCGTTATCGGCTTGGGAGGCGTAGCCGGCCATATCTTCTCCGGAATGCCCGGCGGGGAATATGGCTACGGCGCCCGGCTGATCAGCGCCGTCGATTACAGCGCCGTTACCGCCGCCTGTATGATGACTCCTACGGAAACCTTCCAGGCGGCAGGAGGCTTTGACGAAGCCTTCCAGGTGGCCTTCAACGACGTGGACTACTGCATGAAGGTGCGCGCCATGGACAAGCTGGTGGTCTTCACCCCCTACGCCGAGCTGATCCATTACGAATCCAAATCCAGGGGAAAGGAAGAAACCGCCGCGCAGCTGGAACGTTTCCATCGGGAAATTCAGCTTTTTGAAAAGAAGTGGCCCCGCATACTGGCGGACGGGGATCCCTATTATAACAGAAATCTTACGTTGAGCAAGGGCGACTGTTCCCTGCGCCAGGAGATGGCGCAGGATCATGCCCCACAGGAAAGGCTTGGTACGACACATGCAGCGAACGACCTTTGAGGTAAAAAGAGAACGCTTTGACCTGACCGATCCCCGCCGCTATCTGCTCCAGGGCGACTGGCCCAAAGGCTACGAGGCCCGGGCCTATCTGGACGGCGTGCGGATGGAGACAGAAATAGAGCCCTGGGAAAATAAAAGCGCCTTAGAACGCTTCCGGGATCTGGATAGCGATGGCGGCGAACGGATCACCTTATCCGTCTATTTGCCCGACGCCCTCTCTGGCGCCCGGCTTTTGGAAATCTATGGAACGAAAGGGGAGAAAAAGATCCCCTGGTTTTCCATCCGGGCCAAAGAGCTGATCGCCCGTCAGGGAAAACCCCAGTATTTCATCGAAGAGGAAAAAGTCAGCGCCCGGGCGCATACCTGCCAGATCCGGGGCTGGACGGCGGCACAGGATCCGGTGGCCTTAAAGGTCTTCGACGAAGACAAGCGGCCCATCGACTGCCCGATCCAGTGGGGCAACCGGCTGGACGTGGTGGAATTATTCCACGAATGCAAGGTGGAGGAAAAATGCGGCTTTTTCATCGAGCTTTCGAACCTGTCCACCCGCCGCCTGTATCTGGTCTTTAAATCGGGAGACACGAAGGCCGTGTATCCAGTGGAGCTCTCTCCTGCGAAGGTTTTGCAGCATAAGGCGGGCTATTATTGGAAAAAGGGCGCCCGCTACTACGCCAGCCACGGCGCGGGAGCCCTTTTCGCCAAAGGCGTCGCCAAGCTCGCCCACGCAAGCAAGCGGCCGGTACATTACGAAAAATGGCTACCCAAGCATCTGCCGGACGAGGGAGAACTGCGCGCCCAGCGGAAAACGTCCTTTGCCTGGCAGCCGAAAATCAGCGTGGCCGTCCCGTTGTATAAAACACCGCTGCCCTACCTGGACAAGCTGATCCAGTCTCTGCAGGCACAAACTTATACGAACTGGGAGCTTTGTCTCTCCGACGGCAGCGGCGAGCCTTCCCCGCTATCTGCCGCCCTGGAAAGGTACCAGAAGGAAGACAGCCGCATCCGGGTCGTGCAAAGTCCCGCGCCCTTGCGGATCGCGCCCAATACAAACGCGGCGCTTGGCATCGCTGGGGGAGATTTTATCGCCTTTATGGATCACGACGACGAGATTTTGCCCCACGCCTTTTATGAGTGCGTCAAGGCCCTCAACGAACGGCGCGACATCGAGCTTTTATATTCCGACGAGGACAAAATGTCCATGGATGGAAATAAGTTTTTCCAGCCCCATTTTAAGCCGGACTTCAATCTGGATTTGCTCTGTACCGTCAATTATATCTGCCATCTGCTGGTCGTAAAAAGATCCCTTTTGGACCGGGTGGGGATGCTCCGAGAGGAATTCGACGGCGCGCAGGATTATGATTTCATTCTCCGGTGCGTGGAAAATACCCAGCAAATCTATCATATTCCCAAGATCCTCTACCATTGGCGCTGCCATGAGGATTCCACCGCGGAAAATCCCGACAGCAAGGGCTACGCCTTCGACGCGGGGCAACGGGCAGTGCAGGCCCACTTCCAGCGGATTGGCATCGAAGCGAAAGTGGAAAAAGGGGAATTCCCGGGGCTTTACCGGACGCGCTATCTATGGAAAAAAGATCCGCTGGTATCCATCATCATCCCCAATAAGGATCATATCGAGGATCTGGACCGGTGCATCCGCTCCATCGAGGAGAAAGCGACCTACAAGAATATCGAATATATTATCGTGGAAAACAACAGCGAGGAGCCGGCGACCTTCGCCTATTACGAAAAACTGACCGCCCAAAATCCCAAAGTGCAGGTCGTGTACTGGAAACAGGACTTCAACTATTCCGCGATCAACAATTACGGCGCTTCCTTCGCCACAGGAGACTATTTCCTGCTACTCAACAACGATACGGAAATCATCAATGCGGATTGTATCGAAGAGCTTTTGGGCTATTGTATGCGTCCGGACGTGGGCGCCGTCGGCGCGCGGCTCTACTATGAGGACGACACGATCCAGCATGCCGGCTGCGTCATCGGTTTCGGCGGCATCGCGGGCCACTGCTTTGTCCAGCAGCCCCGGGGATACACCGGCTATTGCCACCGGATCATCTGCGCCCAGGACTACAGCGCTGTCACCGCCGCCTGCATGATGGTGAAACGGAAAGCCTTTGAAGAAGTGGGCGGACTTTTCGAGGAGCTAAAGGTCGCCTTTAACGATATTGACTTCTGTCTGCGCCTGCAAAAGGCGGGGTATCTGGTGGTATACAATCCCTACGCGGAGCTTTACCATTACGAATCCAAGTCCCGGGGCCTGGAAGATACGCCCCAGAAGGTGGCCCGGTTCCACAGCGAAATCAAAACCTTTGAAAAACGCTGGCCGGAAATTTTGCGGGACGGGGATCCCTATTACAATCCCAATCTGACGCTGGAAAGCCAGGATTTTTCCCTGCGAAGGATCTAAAGGGTTTAGAAACAAGACGGACGCTCGCTTTACGCAGCTAACAAAAGCCGCGTCCGCAGCGCAATAGAATTGCTTTGATTCAAGAGAAACTATGCATACTCTGCCAAAACAGGAGGAAAAACTATGCGGGTATTTGTAACCGGAGTAAAAGGCCAACTAGGCCACGATGTGATGAACGAGCTGGCAAAAAGGGGCCACGAGGGGATCGGCGTGGACGTGGAAGAAATGGACATCACCGATGAAGGGGCGGTCGACCGGGTGATCAAGGACGCGGCGCCGGAGGCGGTCATCCACTGCGCGGCCTGGACGGCGGTGGATGCGGCAGAGGAAAACGAGGAAATCTGCCGGAAGGTCAACGCCACGGGCACCGGATATATTGCCAAGGTCTGCCAGGAGCTAGATATCCCGATGCTATACTTAAGCACCGACTATGTGTTCGACGGCATGGGCGAGCGGCCCTGGGAACCGGACGACCCAGTGACGGCTCCCTTGAACGTCTACGGCCAGACAAAATACGAAGGGGAGCAGCTTGTGGAAAAATATCTGGAGAAGTTTTTCATTGTCCGCATCGCCTGGGTCTTCGGCGTCAACGGCAAGAATTTCATCAAGACGATGCTGCGCCTCTCCGAAACCCATGATACGCTTACGGTGGTCAGCGACCAGATCGGTTCTCCCACCTATACCTACGACCTGGCCCGCCTTTTGGTGGATATGATCGTCACGGACAAATACGGCCGGTATCACGCCACCAACGAAGGACTCTGCTCCTGGTACGAATTTGCCAAGGAAATTTTCCGGCAGGCCGGCAGGGACGTACAGGTGCTGCCGGTCACTACGGCGGAATACGGCTCCCCGGCCAAGCGGCCTTTTAACAGCCGTATGAATAAGGACAAGCTGGACGTTATGGGCTTTCGGCGCCTGCCCGCCTGGCAGGACGCCCTCGCCCGCTACCTAGAGGAGCTAGAAAAACAAAACTAGCCGCAAAAGAAACGGGAAAAGGACGCTTATGAACGAAACATATACCGAAACACAAAAGGCGGCGAAAAGAGAACGATTGGCGGAGGGCGGCTTTGTGGCAGCAGTTTTTTGCTTCGCCTTCCTCTGGGCCGCCTGCCAGCCCTTCGACGTATCGCCGGATGAACGGATGCGCTATGAGATCGTTCAGTATCTATGCGAATACGGCCGGCTGCCTCACGGCGGCGATCCCCTGCTGCGCAACGAAATCTGGGGCATCTCCTACGCCTTCAATCCGATTATTTCTTATATGCTCTCCGCCGTTTTCGTAAAAGCGGCGGGCTTTTTCACCAGCAACGGCGCGGCGCTCATCGTTGCAGCCCGGATGGTCAACGTACTCTTTACCGCAGGGACAGCCCTTCTTACCTTAAAGATCGGCAAGCGGCTGCTGCCTCATCCGGCCTGCTGGCTGTTCGCCGTGCTGGTCGCTTTTCTGCCCGGCTTCCTCTTTGTGGGCTCCTATGTAAATAACGACGCGATGGCGCTGTTTTCCGCCGCGTGGATCTGCTATTCCTGGGTCCGCTATCTAACAGAGGGCTGGAGCGTGAAAAACTGCCTATGGCTGGGCGTGGGCCTTTCTCTCTGCCTGCTGTCCTACTACAACGCCTATGGCTGGGTGCTGGTCAGCTTTTTGTTTTTCTCCTTTACCGCTCTTTTTTGCGAGGGAAAGAAATGGAACTTTTCCTTCTGGCTGCGGCGGGGCCTTATTGTGGCGGCTGTGACGGCTCTTCTGGCGGGCTGGTGGTTTTTGCGCAACGCCCTCCTATATCATGGCGATTTTCTGGGAATGAAAACCTCTTCTCAATTCGCCCAGCAGTTTGCCCAGGAAGAATTTAAGCCCTCCAACCGGCTGACGCCAAAGCGGCAGGGCTACAGCGTCTGGGGTATGCTGTGGATTCATCCGGGCACCTGGCAGCACAACTGGATCGTCACGGTGCTGGTCAGCTTCGTAGGGACCTTCGGGTATATGACCGTATTTATGCCCTATACCTTAAGCAAGCTCTACTGGCTTTTATTCCTTTGCGGCGGAGCCGGAGTCCTCTTAACGCCGCGCATCTTCGGCTTTCGAAAGACATACACCTGGAAAAGCCAGGTTCTTGTCGGTGAAACGCCGATGTCAATCACCTCTACCGGCGTCGTAAAGGAATGGGACAAGCTGCGGATTTTCCATACGGCCATGCTGCTGGCGGCGGCCATTCCCCCCGTTTTGCTTTTGCAATACTCCTGGGCCAGCGATTTCCAGGCTCAGGGCCGATATCTATTGCCC
>CAOJIB010000082.1 GCA_948436455.1 uncultured Blautia sp. | reverse complement strand
CGTGGATTTTAAACAATACAAAAATATGGTCGGCGCGTTTCATCAGCCTCGCATGGTCTATATGAATCTGAAAACCCTGGACACGCTGCCGCCGGTGGAATTTGCCTGCGGTATGGGCGAAGTGTTAAAATCGGCGCTGATCCGAGACAAAAGCTATTATCAATGGCTCTTGGCGCAGGCAGCGCGGATTGAGGCCAGAGAATTTCCTATATTGACGGAAATGATCGTCCGTTGCTGTAAAATCAAGCGGCAAGTAGTAGAAGAGGATCCAAAAGAACAGGGTGTGCGCGCCATTTTGAATTTCGGCCATACCATCGGCCACGCAGTGGAAAAGTTAAAAGATTTCCAGCTTCTTCATGGACAGTGCGTGGCGGTGGGAACTATCGCTGCCGGAAAGATTTCCCTGGACAGAGGCCTTTTATCTCCAGAGGAATTTTCGCTCATTGAGAGAGGCAACGATCTGTTTCATCTGCCCAAAAGTATTCAAGGTCTGAAAGCAGAGGATATTCTGGCCGCTACAAAAAAGGATAAAAAGATGGCCGGAGGCAAAATCCGTTTTATTCTCCTTCATGGGATTGGAAATGCCTGTATCGACACGAGTCTTGCGAAGGAGGAAATTCTGGCGGGCATCGCCTACATTTTAGAAAAGGATGCTGAAAAATAATGAACGATGACAAGACACACGGCAAAATTCCCTATATGGTTGCTGGGCTGCTGGGCTGTTTCCTGCTCATAGGACTGGATCAATGGACGAAACATCTGGCGGTGGTTTATTTAAAAAACCAACCCTCTATTCCACTGATTTCCGGCGTATTAGAATTGCAATACCTGGAAAATCGGGGCGCAGCCTTTGGAATTATGCAAAATCAGCAGTGGTTTTTCCTGGCCATCTGCGCTGTAGCCGTTCCCGCGGCCTTGTATGCCTACAGCGTTCTTCCAAAGACCAGACGCATGCTGCCGCTGCACGTTTTGCTTGTACTGGCGGTGTCCGGCGGCATTGGAAACGCCATCGATCGGATTGTCCACGGCTACGTAATCGATTTTATTTATTTTTCACTGATTGATTTTCCTATCTTTAACGCGGCGGATTGCTATGTAGTCGTTTTTGGCATCTTCCTGATCATCTTCGGATTTTTCTATTATAAAGAAGAAGATTTCGCTTTTCTGGAAAAGCGCCGCGGCGCATAAAATGGAGAGGAGGCAGTCATGGGGCAGCGTGTATTTTTAGTAGCGCCCGGGGAGATTCCCTCTCGGATCGACAAATATCTGACGTCAAAGGAGGAAAGCCTGTCTCGCTCTTACCTGCAAAAGCTCTTAAAGGAGCAGCAGGTTACAGTCAATCATAAAAGCGTAAAGGCCAATTATAAGGTAGTGCCCGGCGACGAGATTATCCTGGAAGTTCCCGAACCCCAGGAAATGGAAATCCTGCCGGAAGATCTGCCGCTTTCCATCCTCTATGAGGATGAATACCTACTGGTCGTGGATAAACCCAAGGGGATGGTTGTTCATCCGGCGCCCGGCCATTATACCGGCACTCTTGTCAACGGCATCCTATACCATTGCCAGGGAAACCTTTCTGGTATTAATGGCGTTCTCCGACCGGGAATCGTCCACCGCATCGACCGGGACACTACGGGAGCGCTGGTGGTATGCAAAAGCGATATGGCCCATCAGGCGCTGGCCGCGCAGCTAAAGGAACATTCCATCCACCGGCGCTACCAAGCCGTCACTGTCGGCGCGCTACCAAACGATACTGGAACGATCGAAGCTCCCATCGGCCGCCATCCCGTCGATCGAAAAAAAATGGCTGTAAACTACAAAAACGGAAAACCGGCGATCACGCACTATCAGGTTTTGGAGCGTTTTAAAGGCTATACCTATGTGGAATGCCGCCTGGAAACTGGCCGGACACACCAGATCCGGGTGCATATGGCCAGCATCGGCCACCCACTCTTAGGAGACGCCGTTTACGGCAGCGCAAAAAACCCCTTCCACCTAGAGGGGCAGACGCTCCACGCAAAAAGCCTGGGTTTTATTCATCCACAAAAAAATTGCTACGTAGAATTTCAAGCGCCGCTGCCGGCATATTTTACGGAATTACTGGAAAAGCTTCGAAAACAGTAGCAAAAAAATGAAAAAGGCGGCCATGCGGCCGCACCAGATGGTAGACAAAGTAAATTTTAATTATGGGTGCTCGAGGGCCGCACCCACTGATGAATCAAAGAAGGAAAGGAGTTGTTCTTATGAAAACCAGCGCAATCATTACTATTGGAAGACAATATGGAAGCAGCGGAAGGCAGATCGGACAGGAGGTTGCCAGATCCTTTGGCATCGAATGCTATGATAAAGAGCTCTTAGAATTTGCTTCCAAAGACAGCGGCATTTGCCGGGAATTATTTGAAAATAACGATGAACGTCCCACCAAGAGCCTTCTGTACTCCATTGTGATGGATACCTATTCCTTCGGCTATTCTTCCGCGGCCTTTACGGATATGCCGATTAACCACAAGGTATTTCTAGCTCAATTTGAATCCATCAAAAAGCTGGCGGAAAAAGGTCCCTGCGTCATGGTCGGCCGGTGCGCCGATTACGCCCTGGCAGATCTGAAGAATTCCTTCAGCGTTTTTATCCATGGAAATCTGGAAGACCGCATCCAAAAAATCGCCAAAAAGTACGATCTCAGCCAGGCGGCGGCCAAGGATCGAATCCAGAAAACAGACAAGAGCCGTTCCAGCTACTATAATTACTATACCAACAAAAAATGGGGCGAAGCCGCCAGCTACGACCTGTGTGTAGACAGCAGCAAATTTGGAATCGACGGTACGGTACAGGTTATTGTGGACGCCCTTTGCTCGTTTGAAAAGACTCTGTAGACCAACCTTTCAGACCGCTGGTACGAATCGCTGTGAACATCCGGGATTTCACGCCAGGATTCTCCAGATTGAGCTGACGAAGGAGATTTTTCGTATATTCTCTTTTTGTATTTCCGTCGGCCGGGCAGGGATTTTTCTGCACTGGAAGCTGATAACGGTTCCAAAAACCGATAATATCCGCTTCCTGCAAAAGGATCAGCGGTCTTATCACGGTCAAATCCATCCTGTCTAAATAAGTAACCGGTGAAAACGTATGAAAACGGCCTTCATAGATCAGAGACATCAGCAGTGTTTCCACCACATCGTCCCGGTGATGGGCGTAAGCGATCTTATTACAGCCCATTTCCTTGGCGGCAGTATTAAGCGCCCCTTTCCGCATTTTTGCACATAGGGAACAGGGGCTGCTTTCTTTTCTTTCCTGAAAAACAACGGCGGCGATTTCCGTAGGCACCACCTGGTAGGGCACGGCCAGTTCCGCGCACAAATCGCAGAATTTATCCGTAGAAAATCCCGCAAAACCCAGATCGACGGTAATCGCAGCCAATGTAAAGGAATTGGGATAAAACCGCCGGAGTCCGGCCAAGGCGTACAAAAGCGCCAGACTATCTTTGCCGCCGGAAATCCCTACGGCAATCGAATCTCCTTCTTCAATCATCTGAAATTCATCGATGCCTCTTCGGGCAACGCTCATCAATTGCTGTAATTTCATAACAGTTCCTTTCGTTCGATGCAAAGAGAAATGAATTATCTTCTCTTTTCCTGATATTGATTCATTATAGCCGATTTACTACAAAAAAGGGCATAATTTTTTTTAAATTTGTGTGACATTCTATTAAAAAATATGTTATAATTCAAGTAAGAATTTTGTTATATTTCATTGAGGAGGCTTTTCATGAAATTCCGTTGGGACAATAAATATCTGCACTGGGGCGTTACAGGCTTTTGCGTAATCGCCGCCAGCTTGTTGTTCTGCTTTGGCATTTTTCGGATGCATATCCTTTTACGGGGGATTCGTACAGTTATCGATATCCTGATGCCAATCATTTTTGGAGCGGTCATTGCATACCTTTTGAATCCTATTGTAAATTTTATGGAAAAATCCCTGATATATCCCTTTTTAAAAGCAAGAAAGCTGGAGATCTCCCGCAAAATGCGGCGATTCATCCGGTATATAGTTGTGCTGTTGGCTCTTTTGATTTTTGGATTAATTATCTATGCATTGGTCATGATGATCCTTCCAGAGCTGATCAAAAGCATTGTCAGCATCACCAACAGCTTCCCCCGATATATCCAGAACTGTGAAAAATGGATCACAGCGCTTCTAGAGGATCGACCGGATTTGAATGAAACAATCGGAATTATGTTTTCCCGATATTCTCAAAAGATCGAACAGTACCTGACGCAGGATCTGCTTCCCAATCTCCGTCAAACTGTGTTGCATGTATCGGCCGGCGTTTTTGGGGCGTTAGTTTTTTTGAAAAATTTCCTGATAGGCGCAATCGTTTCTGTTTATATCCTGGCAGATAAGGAAGGATTTCTGGGAAAAATTAAAATGGTTCTCTACGCTGTCTTTTCTACCAAACATGCCAATAATATCCTGGATACCATGCGTTTTACCCACAAGACCTTCGGCGGATTTATCAGTGGAAAGATCTTGGATTCCGCGATCATCGGCGTACTATGCTATATCGTAACCTCGATTATCGGAACACCCTACGCCATATTGGTCAGCGTAGTTGTGGGCATCACCAACGTAATCCCACTTTTCGGGCCGTATCTGGGAGCGGTTCCCTGCGCCTTACTTGTATTGCTGGTAGATCCATTGCAGTGTCTGTATTTCATCATTGCCATTTTAGTCCTGCAGCAATTTGACGGAAATATTCTGGGGCCCAAAATCCTGGGCGATTCCACAGGTCTATCTAGTTTCATGGTAATTGTAGCAATCTTAGTGGGCGGCGGCCTTTTTGGGATCGCCGGAATGCTGGTTGGCGTTCCGATATGTGCGGTAATCTATGCGCTGATCTTTCGAGCAGTGGAACATAAACTAGCGGAAAAAAACCTCCCCACCAAGCCGGAGATTTTTCGGCATGTGGATTATATTGATATAGATACTGGAAAAGTCTGTACATTAGAAGTGCCTATGAAAGAGGAGGATTCCTGAAGATGAAATTTGTGATACAACGAGTGCGCAGTGCTTCCGTGCGTGTGGAAGGAAAAACAATCGCACAAATCAAAACGGGCTTTCTCGTACTGATCGGCATCGGCGAAGGAGATACAAAGGAAATTGCTGAAAAATATACAAAAAAAATGCTGGGACTTCGAATTTTTCCAGATGAAAATGATAAGGCAAACCTGTCTTTGAAGGATGTATCCGGAGAACTTCTGCTCGTTTCCCAGTTTACCTTATGCGCCGATTGTAAAAAAGGCAATCGGCCAAGCTTTACAAAAGCCGGAGATCCCAGGCAAGCCAACGAGCTTTACGAATATATCGTCAGCCTCTGTCGGGCACAGATCCCGGTGGTACAGACGGGGGAATTCGGCGCATATATGCAGGTGTCCCTGGAAAACGACGGACCTTTTACAATTCTTCTAGACGAACATATCCTATAAGAGCACGGTATTCCGCCGTCATTTCATACATAGAATAGTAAAAAATCTTCAAAAAGCATGCCCCGCTCTGGGGCATCTGCTTTGCGAAAATACAATACAAAGGAGAAAAGAAAATGAAACAAAAACGTATGAAAAAATGGGGCATTCTTTTTCTTCTGGGATTGTCCTGTGCCGCCGGGGGGCGAAGTATAACGATTCAGGCGGCTTCGGTAGAGCATGCAGAAGCTTCTGAGACAGAAAAAACGGATTCCGGCTGGGTGAAAAAAGACGGCGTGTTATACTATTACAGCCCGCAAACGGGAGAACTACTCAAAGATCAGTGGATTACCGAAGAGGGTAGGCGATATTATCTGACAAAAGATGGAGCAGCGGCAACCGGGTGGGAGAGTATTGACGATAAAACCTATTATTTTAATTCAGACGGCTCCCTTTGTACCGGCTGGCGGGAAATCCAACAGAATTTATATTATTTTGACGAGGAAGGTTCTCGCTGCCAGGGCTTTACGAGTGTTGGTGAGGACCGGTACTATATGGATCAAAACGGTATAGTGCAGATGGGCTGGCTGATCTTCCGGCACGAAAGCTACTATGCGGATCCAGAAACCGGCATTCTTGCCGCCGGCTGGAAAGAATTTTCCAATGGCAATATCTATTATTTTGAGCCTTCTAGCGGAAAAATGCTTACCGACTGGCAGGAAATAGAAGGAAATACCTATTACTTCCGGGCCAACGGCATCCTTGTGAAAAAAGAATGGATCGAAGGAAAATATCTGGGTTCTGACGGCGCGTATATCCCGAATTATATAGATGGTACAGATATGCAGTGGCCCTTGGATACAAAATGGAGAACCATTAGCAGCGACTTTGGCTCACGCAATTCGCCCGGCGGTATCGGCTCTACCAATCACCACGGCATCGATATAACTGCGGATGCAGGTGAAAAGATTTACGCGGCGGAAGCCGGCGTAATCAGAGTCCATCAATACAGCGGCAGCGCTGGCAACTATATTGAAATCGAACATAATAACGGCCTGATCACCCAATATATGCATATGAGTAAGTTTGAAGAAGGCCTGGATGTGGACAGTCCCGTTGAAAAAGGGCAGGTTATCGGCTATGTAGGTTCTACTGGAAATTCCACCGGAAATCATCTGCATTTTGGGGTAAAATACAAAGAAGAGTATCAATATCCACTGTATTATGTGGAAATACCAGAATAAAAGGCAATACACTGTGGATAAAAACAAGATTTATCCAGAATGTTTCCTTATGGAAGAAAGAACGACCTTTATATAGAGATAATACTCTGTGAATTTTAGGAATTTTTGTAAACAATCTTTTAAGGGCGAGGATCTTCATGCTTCGCCCTGATTTTTTGCGCCTATAAGCAGCAGAAGATTGCAGGCACAATTGCTGCCAGATAGACCGATGAGGAGAGGAATATATTTTTTTCGTAAAATGAAAAATATCCACTTGAATTATAAATAAAAAGAATTTTATCCACAAAATAGTCGTTCTATTGCACTCAAAACCCATCTTCCTGTGGACATCTTTTTTAAATTTTATAAAAAGAAAAATTCTAATAGAATTTATGGATAGAAGAGAGTAAAAGGGGACAGAAATTATGGAAGCTTTCTGTCCCCTTTTTATATGCTTTTCATATGTCGTAGAATATAAAAGAATTTTGTTATCGGCTTACTCTTCACGAAGCCTTAGTGCGGATGCAGCTTTTCTCCGGCGGTCATCGCCTAAAGCGGCGTAATGCTTCCTGGTCGTATTTACATCCTTATGGCCCAGTACGTCGGCTACCAGGTAGATATCGCCGGTTTCCTGATAAAGCGCGGTGCCATACGTACTGCGAAGCTTATGCGGCGTAATTTTTTTCGTAGTGGTGATTTCCTTCGCATATTTCTTCACTAGATTTTCTACCGCCTGCACGCCGATGCGTCTTCTTTGCGTGGAATAGAAGAGTGCATGTTCATATCCGGCCAGCGGCGTGATATTTTTGCGTACTTCCAGATAGTTTTTCAGAGCCGTTTCCACCTCTTCTCCAAAATATACAATCATTTCGTTGCCGCCTTTTCGATGCACTTTTACGCCGTTATTTTTAAAATCAATGTCTTCTACATCCAGTCCCACACATTCGGATACACGAATGCCCGTGCCAAGCAGTAAAGTAACCAGCGCCAGATCCCGTTCCTTCGTTTTTTCATAGTATACCCGTTTCTGACCGGTAAGAGAGTCGCCGCAATGCTCAATATAGTCCAAAAGCAGGGCGATCTCATCCGTATCTAAGCGAATAATATTTTTCTCATGCAGCTTAGGCATGTCGACCAGCAGCGTAGGATTGGTATGAATCATTTCCCTTTTAAAATAGTAGGCGTAAAAACTGCGCAGAGAAGACATTTTCCGCTTCAATCCACGTTCTCCATTTGTTGTAACACGTTCGTCCGGCTGGCGATATACCTTTAAATATTCCTGGTATTCCTCAATATCCAGCGCCTGTATCTGATCTAAAACCTCCACGGTAAAATCCGTCATCTGATAATCGCGAAACGCCGGATTTTGGTCCAGCAGAAACTGAAAAAAGATCCGGATGTCATAAGCATAGGAAATTCTGGTTCGCGTAGATGAACTAGCGCCCAACGCCCGGAAATAATCCATACAAAAAGGCGGCATGGTTTTTAGAATTTCCCGCAGCTTCAAAGTGTTTTGAATATCTGTTTCTTCATGATATGTCACTCGTTTTTGTTCCATAACAGTCACACGCCTTTCCTGATAAAATTCGCAGCAAAAAAGCTGCAGAAGTACATATTAAATGCCATATAATGCAAAAGTCCTGTATTTTTCTATATGATCTATTTGAAAAACATGGATTTGTCGTATAGATATACTCTATCAGAAATACTTCTCTTTTACAAGGAAATTCCTTATTTAATTACTCTTTTCTTATTTGCAGGTCCAGTAAAAATTCTTCAATTTCAGCATTTACTTGTTTATAATTATCTATATTCGCGTTATGCGCCGCCTTTTCTATTATGTGAAGACTATATCCTGTTTTTTCACTCCAGCGTCTACAGTATTTCTTTACTTTTCCTGTTTTATCATATTTCCCGACCAGAATTCGTACAGGACATTTTATAACCAAATCGCAGTTTTCTTCTAAAAATCCCGCAAAGCCAATTCCCATTAAATGACACAATTCCCGTTTTGTATATCCATCGAGCGCCGTAAGCATATTTTCATACGCGTACTGCGTATAGGTACAGGACTTGGCGATTGCCTTTACCAGCACCTTATGCGGATAACAATAGGACATCCATTCTACCTGCCTAAGCCACCACTGATCCGCCTTAGAATAATACATAGATCCAAAAGGCGTCGTATCAATGCCAATAAACCCTATCGCAAATTCCGCGTACCGCTTCAAAAAAGTCTGAATGATAAAGCCTCCCATGGACTGCCCTATAAAGACGGCCTTTGAAATCTGCTCTTTTTCTAGAATATCTTTTAGATGATCCACCGCGTTATAATATGAAAAATGTGTATACGGACGCGATTTTCCATGCGCAGGCGCATCCCAACAAAGTACCTGAAATCGTTTCATAAAATAAGAAATCTGTTTTTCAAATAAAGTGTGATCCGCCGTAAGCCCATGCAAAAAAACAAGAGCATATGCCTGATCAGAGCAGCTATTTACCCAATAAGCAACGTTCCCGTTTTTTGTCACTAATTGTTTTGACAGCATCCCTTTTAATTCTTCTTCCACTATTCCCTCCTCTTTTGCAAAATTTCTTCCGCTATTATTTTAATATTTCCATTTCTAAATGTCAAAGAGGAAATTGAAAAGTAGTTTACAGTAATAACATTATGTAAACTACTAGTGACACAAAATAATCTTATTCGTTCGGCATTTGAGAGCATGATATCTTTTATTGATAGGAAATGAAAAAATATCCACAGATGAAGAAAGCTGTGAATATTTTTTACACAAATTCTGCATTGTCCATGCACGTTACACACAATATTTTTTCAGCTATAAATGATTTGATACACACTGCTCTTCTATTCCAGCTAGTCCTTATAAATAATTGAATTTTTTCGAACAAAAATCGAACATTTTCCGAATATTTGTTTGCATCTTTAGTGATTCTGTGTTAGAATAAACCTATAGAAATTCCCAAGGAGGAACAGACGATGGCTTATGGAAAAATAACAGCCAAACAACAAGAAATATTAGATTATATTAAGAACACCATATTAAATAAGGGGTTTCCACCGGCAGTTCGGGAGATCTGCGAGGCAGTTCATTTAAAATCCACCTCTTCTGTCCATTCGCACCTGGAAAGCCTGGAGCGAAATGGCTATATTCGCCGGGATCCTACGAAACCACGAGCAATCGAAATTGTAGACGATGCTTTTAACCTGGTGCGTCGGGAAATTGTAAATGTTCCCGTCATAGGTACTGTAGCGGCCGGCCAGCCTCTTCTGGCTGTGGAGAGCATCGAGAACTACTTCCCTATCCCAGCCGAATACCTGCCGAATACACAGACATTCTTTTTAAAAGTAAAGGGCGAAAGCATGATCAATGCGGGCATATTGGATGGCGATCAGGTGTTAGTAGCCCAGCAGTGCACCGCGCAAAATGGTGAAATAGTCGTTGCGCTGATCGAAGATTCCGCTACGGTAAAAACCTTTTATCAGGAAGACGGATATATTCGTTTACAGCCGGAAAACGATTTTATGGATCCGATTATTGTAAAAGAGGAACTTCGAATCCTGGGAAAGGTCATCGGCGTTTTTCGTATTTTCAAATAAAAGCCGCGGGAGAAGATTTCTATGCTGGAAATGCGGAAGATACAGAATCATGAAATGTCGTTCGTCATGGAAAAAATAGGGGATATCTTCTATTTTGAACAGGGTATCCCCAGATATTTGAATAATATTGGGCCAGAATATCGTCCCCAGTGGTGGGGCGCTTTTCGGAACGGACATCTGCTGGGGACTGCGGCCTCCTATATAGAAAATAATGCCTGCCACATGGGGAGAATTACTGTAGATGCAAAGCTGCGCGGACAGCATATAGGGACTTCACTGATTGCATTTGCTTTACAGGAGCTGTTTGCCCAGGGTATATCGGAAGTCTTTTTGGATGCCCGCAAAACTACGGTACATATAATCTTACGTCTTGGCGGAAGGATCATTGGAAAAGAATATCCCTTTTATCAGGACACCTGCACACCTGTTTCGATCACGAAAGAAGAATTTTTGTACTGGCGTACAAAGAATCCTATAGAATAGAAAAGAAGCTGTAATCTTTGAGGTACTTGCGCCGAACGATAAAGATTATTTTGTGTTACTAATAGTTTACATAATGTTATTACTGTAAACTACTCTTCGATTTCCTCTTTCGAAATCACCGTACCATCCCGCCAGATTCTCTCCAGATCATAGAATAAGCGGTTTTCTTCGTCAAAAATGTGGACGATCACATCGCCATAATCCATCAGTATCCAACTGGAATTCATCGTACCCTCGATGCATTTGGCCTGGTAGCCGGCCCGCGACAATTTCTCATCTACATTATCTACCAAAGCGCGTACCTGGTTCGGGTTACTTCCGCTGGTAATAATAAAATAGTCTGCCATTACAGAAACCTCATGAATATCGATAATTTTCAAATCGATGGCTTTTTTCTCATCTAGGGCCCTGCAGGCCAGTTTTGCTAATTC
>CAOJIB010000081.1 GCA_948436455.1 uncultured Blautia sp. | reverse complement strand
TCTTCGTATAGAAGGCCGGGTCGACGCCGCTTTCGGCAAAGGCCTCCTCCCACAACTCCTTACGGAAGCTTTCTGACCAAGCGTCGTACAACGCGCCCTTTTTGTAAGCGGCGGCGATCACTTTGCCACAACGCCTGTCCCCTCTGGCTAAAACGCCTTCCAAAAGCGATACGTCCGCCTCATGCCAGCTATATTTAATGCTTTTCTGATTCAATTGGCTGTGTATTTCTTCCCGAACCACCCGGGCTCCTTCCAGAAACTGCTCCTCGGTCGCCATAGAAGCCCACTGGAACGGTGTAAAAGGCTTTGGCACGAAAAAGGAGGTACTAACTACGATCTGTACTTTTCCCTGTCGTTTTTCCTTTGGAACTGTATCGTAATATTCCATGGCGATCTTTTCCGCCAGATGGGCAATGCCTTTTTGATCCTCTTCCGTTTCCGTAGGCAGTCCCAGCATGAAATACAGCTTTACCCGATTCCAGCCTCCCGCAAAGGCCTCTTTCGCGCCTTTTAGGATAATTTCTTCCGTCAGCCCCTTATTGATCACATCCCGCAATCGCTGAGATCCGGCCTCTGGCGCAAAGGTCAGACTGCTTTTCCTGATATCCTGCACTTTGCTCATTACATCCAATGAAAAAGCGTCGATTCGCAGAGAGGGAAGGGAAATATTTATCCCCTGGGATTTCAGCTCTTCTAGCAGAAAGTCCGTCAGCTCTCCTAATTCGGAGTAGTCACTGGAGCTTAAAGAACTGAGAGAAATTTCTTCATGGCCGGTACAGTCGATCATCTGCACAGCGGCCTTTTTTAACTCTTCCACCGGCCGTTCCCGCAAGGGACGATAAATCACACCCGCCTGGCAGAAACGGCAGCCCCGGATACAGCCTCTTTGAATCTCCAAAGTGACTCGATCCTGCGTGACACGTATAAAGGGGAGCACAGGCTTTTCCGGATAAATAACCTCTCCTTGGTATACCTGTCGCCGAACCTTCGCCGGAACGGACGGGCACCTGGGGGTAAAAGAAGCCAGCGTGCCGTCTTCACGATACGTTACCTGGTACAACGAAGGTACGTAAATCCCTGGGATCTGCGCCGCTTCCAAAAGAAACACCGCCCGGCTCTTATGTTCCTTTTTGCAGGCTAGATATGTATCCAGCAGCTCGTCGTAAACGGTTTCGCCTTCTCCAATATAAAATAAATCAAAAAAATCCGCCAACGGCTCTGGATTATACGTGCAAGGTCCGCCGCCAATGACGATGGGACACTCCTCCCCACGTTCGCTGGCATAAAGGGGAATTCCGCCAAGATCCAGAATCTGCAGAATATTTGTATAGCACATTTCATATTGGATCGTAATCCCAAGAAAATCAAAATTCTTTATCGGCTCCTGGGATTCCAGCGCAAACAGCGGTATATGCTCCTTTCGCAAAATCTCATCCAGATCCGTCCATGGAGAAAAGACTCTTTCACACCAGGTATCCTCTCTTTGATTGAACATATGGTATAAAATCTGTATTCCCAAATGTGACATACCGATCTCATAGACGTCCGGAAAGCACATGGCGAAGCGGATATCCACCTGATCGGCATCCTTTAAAACGGCGTTGATTTCATTGCCGATATAACGGGCCGGCTTGTCGATAGTCAGCAGGATCTCTTCTGGTAAAGCTGGTTTTTTCATAAAATTCCCTTCGATATTCTAAAAGTCAATTGTGCTCTAACCATTATACGCACTCTTAGTAAGAACTGCAAGCATGTATTTTAATTAGACAAAAGATTTCCATAATAATTGAGTCCACCCTATTTAAAGTTCGTTTACAATAAAAAGGTGGATTCTTGACTGTTCGGCTTTGCTGGCCATTATACAAGAAAAACAGTTATAATTTCTTACTTAGCTTTCCGTCCGTACAAAAAGTCTTATAACCGCTTATTTCCCATCTTGTATTCCGTTGGCGTCATTCCATAATAATTTTTAAACACTTTTAAAAAATGGCGAAAATTCACATAGCCGACCTGCTCTGCTATATCGGTCAAACGCATATCTTGTTTCGTGCGAAGCATTTCTGCCGCGGATTCCATCCGCAGACGAGTCAGGTAATTGGAGTAGGATTCTCCCATATATTTATGAAATATGTTGCTAAGATAACTGGCTGAAACACCCGCTTTCTCAGCAACAATTTTCAAACCGTATTCATACGATGATAAAAAGTCAATTCTACTACCTCGTCAGAGCTTTCCGCCTTTTGAGAATCTTGTTCCCCCGTAGTGTTCTCAGCCGCATTTCCCGCGCCGCATCCGATCATAGTACTCGCAAGAAGCAGTAGAGCCGCCGCCATCCCCGTCATTCTTATGCATGTCTCCCTCCTTTGTTTTTCGATACATTCCAGGTAAATTGCAAAACATTTTTTCTATGCTTACGATCTGCTTTATTTGTAAAAATAGTATTTATCTTGCAATTACCAGAGTTTTTGTGCTAATTTTATTATAAGAATAAGAACTAAACGCTACAAGTGTCAGATTTTTCTTAAAAAGTCTCTTATTTTTTCTCCTTGGATCGATCGTACATACAGAAAGCTCGCCATCAGCAATCTTTCTGCACACGATGGCATGAAAAAAGGGTTCTGCGCCAGAGATTTGCGCAAAACCCTTTTTCTTTACACTTCACGAAACAAAATTAATGAAAACCACAAAAGCGTATTCCCGCCCAGTTGATAGGTCATCTGATGATTTTCCACCAGATCCGACACCACGATCCCATGGCTCTCCAAACAGGGATGCATTTGATCCGGATGCCGGCAGGGCCCGTCCGGATAAGTACACTTCCTGCAAATGTCGCAGGATTCTGTGGACAAAATGAACACCTCTAATCCCTGCGCCGCCAGATAATCGCCAAGATCTTGGGTAATTCGCTCATGCTCCCGGCGGGTGGCAAGGCCCTCTTCCATATTTAAAACATCCAAAACCTCCGCCACTGTGGAAAAAAAGAGGCCCCGGGTATAGACACGGCATGCGCTTTCGCACTCTTTTAGACTGCCTACTGCCGGCGGACAGGCCCAGGTCTTTCCATAGCGTTCACACTCTCTTTCACAGATTATACGCACTCTCGGCTGGAAAGAAAGCTCGGCCGTCTCTATAAACTGGTATTCAAAAACCGGATATTGGGAAATAACGGCTTCGAAAGCCTGTCGATCAAATTGCATAGCGTAATTCCTTTCAAAACCTCACAAAATACATCGCCTCCGAGGAAAATCCTGTCACTTATGATACGGTTCCCCATGGATAATTCGGAAGCTCCGGTACAACTGCTCCAGTAAAATCAGACGCATAAGCTGATGGGGAAACGTCAGGCGCGAAAAGCTCAAGCGGTACCGGGCACGATTTAGCACGGCGCCAGAAAGCCCCAGAGAACCTCCGATAACAAAAGTAAGACTGGAATGTCCCTGAACACCAAGGACCTCCATCCGACGAGCTAATTCCATGGAATCCGGCGCTTCCCCGGCGATATCCAGCGCGATCACATACTCCTGCTCCCCAATCTGCCGGCAGATTCGCTCGCCTTCTGTACGTTTAATCTGTTCTTCCAAGGCCCTTGGTGCGCCGTCCGGCGTTTTCTCATCCGGCACCTGTATAAACTGCAGGCGGCAATATCTTTGCAGACGCTTTTCATACTCCCGGATGCCGTCCAGGAGATATTTTTCCTTGATTTTTCCCACAGAGATAATTTTGATCTGTATCATAGGGCTACTCTCCGGCGCCTGCAGGCGCATACGTATATTCCCTGTCTACTGTTTCGCTTTCTTTGCCGTTGGCCGCCACAAGAATCGCCTGGAACGTATGCGTTCCCTCCGGCATTTCCACCGGCTCTGTATATTCCTCGCTGGCCGTGCTGACCTGCCCGTCGAAACAGTAATACCCTTTACAGCCGTCCGGGATTTCCATAGTGATCAACGTCGTTTTCTCATATGTTCCTTCTTCTGGAGAAACCACCGGTGCATCCGGCCCCTTGATGACAACCGTATATTTCCAGTAGACAACGTCGCTGGGAATGCCCTTGGCATTAACGGAAAAAGCGTTGATTTCTGTCACGCCTTCCGTCACCAGAATCGGTTCGCCGTAAACGGAACTATCCATCGTAGGCGCAGAACCGTCCAATGTATAATAAACCGTCGCCCCATCCTCCGCCGATAAAGTAACTTTCTGTACGGCGTCGTACACGCCTGTATCTACCGAAGCAACCGGATCTACGGCAATATATTCTGTAAAACGCTCCTGGATAGCTTCCTGTTTACAATTTTCCAGCAGCTCTTTTACTTTTTCCGGTTCTCCCTCCCGCAAATATAACTGAATCAGGGCTTCATAAAACGCCGCCTCTTCGGGATTTTCCGCCAAAAGCCCCTTCAGCCGTTCCTCAGCCTCCATGCGCTTCCCTTTTTCCTGCAAAATCCGGGCATAGAGAATTTGTCCGTCCATACGATCAGCATCCAACTCTTCCGCCCGTTCTATATAAGCAAACGCCTGCTCCATATCCTGCGCGGCAAAGAACTCCTGCGCCTTCTGATACTGATAGTCAAAAGAATGGCTGTTCCGATAATATAGGCCAAATCCTAGAGCCAAAAACGCCAGCAGCAATACCACAAGAGAAATCTTCATCGTAAGGAAAAGGCTCCTCTTTCGATTTCCCTTCGTATGCTTTTCTTTGATCTTTTGCAATTTTTCTTTTGTAACCTGCTCTTTGGTGATCATGGTTTCCACAGTATTGTATTCCGGCACCCAGGGAATTTCCGTCAGGCACTTGGGACAAAAGATCGTGCCGGGTTCTACCGTAATGCCACAATGGGGACATTTCATACCGATTCCTCTTTCTTATACGGACTTCTCCACATAGTCGTTGAATTCTTCCATCGTCATCAGGATCTTTCGGGGTTTTGTCCCCTCCTCCGGACCTACGACACCGGCCTCCGCCAATTGGTCCATGACCCTGGCCGCCCGGTTAAATCCGATCTTGAACATTCTCTGCAGCATACCAATGGACGCCTTATCCTTTTCGATAATAAATTTTCCGGCTTCCACAAAATGTACATCCCGCTCATCTTCCACGGCCGCCGCGCCGCTGCTGCTGGCCGCCGACGTAATCTTCTGCTCAATCTCATCGCTCGATTCTGTCTGCAGATTCTGCGCCGCCAAAAATTCTACGACCTTGCTAACCTCCTCATCAGAAACAAAGGCTCCCTGCAGCCGGGCCGGTTTGGGATATCCCTGGGGATAAAAAAGCATGTCCCCTTTTCCCAGCAGCTTTTCCGCTCCGTGCATATCCAGAATTGTCCGGGAATCCACACCAGAGGATACGGCGAACGCAATCCGAGAAGGCATATTGGCCTTGATCAGGCCGGTAATGACGTTGACGGAGGGCCGCTGAGTAGCGATAATCAGATGAATACCGGCAGCTCTGGCAAGCTGCGCCAGCCGACAGATGGCGTCTTCCACCTCGCCGGGCGCCACCATCATCAGATCCGCCAGCTCGTCCACAATAATTACAATTTGCGGCAGCTTCTTTGCCGGTTCTTCCCCTTCGGCCGGTTCCATGGCGGCAATCTTTGCATTGTAATCCACTAAGCCCCGGACGTTATGTTTAGCAAAGAGATTATAGCGGTTCGTCATCTCTGCCACAGCCCAATTCAAAGCTCCGGCCGCCTTCTTCGGGTCCGTGACCACCGGAATATATAAATGGGGAATTCCATTATAAACGCTTAGCTCCACCACTTTGGGATCAATCATGATCAGCTTGACCTCTTCCGGAGAAGCTTTATAAAGAATACTCATAATCAGCGTATTGATGCAGACGGACTTTCCGGAGCCGGTAGCCCCGGCGATCAAAAGGTGCGGCATCTTGGCAATGTCTGTGACCACCGGTTGCCCAGCGATATCCTTTCCCGCCGCAAAGGCCAGCTTAGAGGTCGCCTCCTTGAAAGCCGCTGAAGCCAACAGATCCCGGAGCATAACGGCGCTGTTTTCCTTATTAGGCACTTCGATGCCTACCGCCGCCTTTCCGGGAATCGGCGCCTCAATACGAATATCCGCCGCCGCCAGATTCAGCTTGATATCGTCGGCAAGGCCCACAATGCGGCTGACCTTTACTCCCTGCTCCGGCTGCAGCTCATATCTGGTTACGGTCGGACCGCAGCTTATATTTGTAACCGTTACATTAACGCCGAAATTATGCAGCGTTTCCTGCAGCTTTTTGGCCGTTTCCCGCAGATGGGCGTCAGAATCGCCCTGCTTTCCCTTTCCTCCACTTTTCAAAAGAGATAGCGGCGGATACTTATACGCCTTCGTCTTTCCTCCCCGTTCCACAGGAATGCCGTTGACTGTCGCACTCCCAGGCTTTTGGGGGATTTTTTTCTTTTCTTCCGACGGCTTTTTAGCTTCCTCGGGGGTAAACGGAAGAGGCGTTTCTTCCTCTGGCTTTACAAAGGACAGGCTTTCCTCTTCATCGGCCGGCGCTTTTTTCGTTACTTCTACTTCCGCCGGTTCTTCTTTTACAGGCTCCTCTTCTACCGCACTCTCATTGCGCTGAATGGGATAAACCTCTTCTTCCGTTTTCTTTTTCTTGTCAGCTCTCGGCATTTCCGTACGAATATCATCCAGCAATTGCATATAAACGGTGCCGTCTTTTTTAGATTTTAGCTTCTTCTCTTCCTTTGGAACAGCGGGCTTTTTGGATTTTCCGCGTGCAGCCTTGGCCGGTTTCTTTCGCTCCCCTCCAAAAAGAGAAGCAATTCCTGTGCACAGCCGCATAACAAAACTAAAGAAGGATCTCTGCGTCACCAGAATCAAAAAAATAATCAGAAGAATCGTCATCAGAATATAGGCCCCCAGCACGCCGAAGGCGTTACAAAAGACCTTGCAGACGGCTCCGCCCACCAGGCCTCCTCCCGTATGATACTCGGATGAAATCTTATAATAATCCAGAAAAGACGTACTTTTCATGTACCCTTCCGTCAAAAGCTGCGCCATGCCGCCGGCGAGGATAAACGTACAAATGCCTGCCGCCGTTTTCTTATAGACCAACGAATTCTTATAATTGGAAATGCAAAAAGCGCTTCCCAAAAACAAGCCCACCGGAAATACATAGGTCAAAAGCCCGAACAGGCCAAAGCCCAACGAACGAACAGCTTTTCCTACTACGCCGCCCAAACCCACATTACTGATAAATAATAAAAGAGAGATCGCTAATATAATCAATAGGATAATCTCCGGGATCACTCTGCTTTCCGGTTCTTTTGTTTTTTTGGAGCTTTTTCCCTTGCCTGAAGAAGTTTTTCTGGCCGCCATAAAATTCCTCCATAAACATCATCAATGATACTTGCGCCGCCATTTTTCTTAGAATGAAAGCAAATTGGCCGGCCGCAAAACATTTCTACATAAAAACTATGAAAATTGCAAGACAAATGCCGCCATCCCGGCCACAAAGCAATAATAGGCGAAAATACGGCATTTCCGATTCGTCACCAATCGAAGAAGCCCGCGGATCACGAAAAATCCCACCGCCGCCGTGATCAGAAAACCGGCAAAAAAGCAGAAAAACAGGCCGACTGTCAGCTGTTCCCGTCCAAGATGCGGAATCTCCACAAAAAATGCGCCAAATAATGCGGGTACCGACGCCAGCATGGCATATTTCACCGCGAAGCTTTTCTTCATTCCATGCAAGAGCCCGGCAGATAACGCCAATCCGAAGCTGGAAACGCCGGGAAATACGGAAAGCCCTATACATATCCCAATCCACATCGCGCAATCAAAGCCCATGTCTCTGGGAATCTTATAACCCGGCCGGATAAAATCCACAACCAATAAAAACAGGCCCGTAATCAGAAAACCAATACCCACAATGCTTAGGCTGTCCGCCGCCTCCATCGCCAGATGTCTGGCGAAAAAGCCAAGCAATGCCGTCGGCAATGCCGTTACAAGCAAAAGCACAACCAACTTTCGGTAATTATTATGTATAATTTTCTGATAAGCCGCCCGATTGCCATCCTGTTTGCTCCCAGTATATATAAGAAAATTGTGGCACAGATCCAACAGAATTCCCAAAACTTCCTTAATAAGCCTCCAGATATCCGTCCAAAGCGCCAGAATAATCGCCACCATGCTGCCTAAATGTAAAAAAGCTGTCAAAGGAAGACCTGTATACTCCTGAATCCCAAACACCTTTTGCAAAATTGCCAAATGTCCGGAACTGCTGATCGGCAAAAATTCGGTAAAGCCCTGTACCAGCCCCATAATCACTGCATACAAAAACGCCATATATTTATCCTTTACCTTAACATAAATTTCACACGTTCTTCAAAGCATACGAATATATGTTAGATAGTGTATCATATTTTCGCAATAAATACAATCTTAAAAAATGCAGAAAACCGTAACGATTCAGCCTTCGGTTCTATAAAGTTTACCTCACAACAAAGAAGCCGGATTCTTGGCCCGCCAAAGCTACTAGCTGTATCTGTGCAGCAAATGCGCAGGTGCAGGCCGAATAGTTGCAAAAAAACCACCGTGCAAAAAATGAAAATTTTATACACAGATATACAAAAACAGAAAGAATTATCCACAAAAGTATCTTCATATTTTCCTCTCATTTCTATCCTCTGTGGATAATCTTCCACTTTTATCTTTCAACCACTCGAATCAGCTCTACAGCTTTTCTTTTTGCCGACGATCCTTTCTAATTATGATTTGCTTCCACCATTCCCGAAAAATCGATCGTTTTTTACCTGGAAAAGTTCTGTTTATGAAATGTAGATTATATTTTCCACAGGAAAAATAGATATGAGAAAAATTGTCCACATATTTTCAAGAACAACCTATATAAATTCCATTTTTTATGTGGACAAAACTTTTTATTTTATATAGAGATGTTACGATAAGCTAAACTCCACCGAAATAACTACTCTCCTCTCCCGCCGACATTTCTTCCAGACGTGCTATAGCGCAAAAAAAAGACCGGTTCCAGCCTTCTATCGGCCGTCCGATCTTCTCTTCCTTTGTATCTCTTTCTTATCTTTGCGCCAGCTCCCGGGTAATTTCCTCCCAGGTAACGCCTTTTTCCGCCATCAGAACCATCATATGATAAAGAAAATCCGAAATCTCGTATTTTATCTCCTCCTTATCCGGATTCTTCGCGGCGATTACAATCTCCGTACACTCCTCTCCCACTTTCTTTAGAATCTTATCAATTCCTTTATCAAAGAGGTAATTCGTATAAGAACCTTCCTTGGGATGCGCCTTCCGATCCAAAATTACGTCAAAAACGTTTTGGAACACGTGGAAAGGATTCGTATCATTATATTCCTTGCGCATCAGCTCTCTATAAAAGCAGCTCCGGTTCCCGGTATGGCAAGCCGCGCCGATCTGCGCCACCTTCGCCAGAAGCGTATCGTTATCACAGTCCAAGCGAAGGGATTTCACATACTGGTAATGGCCGGAAGTCTCGCCTTTTATCCAAAGCTCCTGACGGCTCCGGCTCCAATAGGTCATCCGGCCGGTGCGCAGTGTATTTTCAAAGGCTTCCTCATTCATATAGGCCAGCATTAATACCTCATCCGTCTGATAATCCTGGACAATCACCGGCAGCAACCCACGGTCGTTCAGCTTAAATTCACTCCATGGGATCTGGCTGCCGTAGACCCGCATGGCAATTCCCCTATCCTGCATGTGGGCTTTGATTTCCATTAGAGAAATTCTCTGGCTGTCGATACTATTTCCTGCAATTCCCCATACCTGCGGCTGCTCCAGAATTTCCTGCAATGCCGCCAGAGTTTGCGCTTGCGTCCGCGCAACGACGGGCATTGCAGCCGTGTTTTTAATAGTCCCGACCAGGGAATCCTCACAAAAGAGCATTTCCGCATATTCTTCCAATAACGACTGGTTTTCTGCAAATTCTTTGGCCGAAGAAATGGATACAAGTAATTTTTCTCTTCCAAAACGCTGCGAAGCTTCTTTTAAAAGCCCGGCGCCCTCCGGCAAAGAGAAATCCAGGATAACCTTCGCGCAGCCGGCATATAGAAGCTTTTTCACATCCTCCAGCCGACGGACATGTCCGGCCGCCCATACGGGAATTTCAGAAACGTTGCAGATTTCCCGGAGCTTTCCAATGGCCTCTTCATGGGCCGTATCCTCTGTAGAATTATCAAAAGCCAGCAAGATATCCGCGCCATTGTTTCCATAGGCCTGGACCAGCCCTTTCGCGTCTTCCTCCGGATTTAGATATATGCTGGCAATCAGCAGGTGTTCTTTCATAGTTTCCTCCATCCTTTACAGACTGCCCTTCGTGGACAGTACATCCGTAATCCTCGCATCGCTTTGCGTCGCCTGATCCAGCGCCTTAGCAAAGCCTTTGAACATAGCCTCGGCCATATGGTGATTATTTCCCAGCTGCAGCACTTTCAGATGCAGATTCATACCGGCCGCATAGGATACCGCATAGAAAAATTCCCGAACCATCTCCGCATCCATCGTTCCCAGACGTTCGGTGGTAAAAGCGTCGTCAAACACCAGATAAGGTCTTCCAGAGAGATCTACAGCGCAAAGCACCAGCGTTTCATCCATAGGCAGAATACTGCTTCCAAACCGTACCAGCCCTTTCTTATCTCCGACGGCTTCGCGAATGGCGTTTCCTAAGACAATGCCTGTATCCTCAATGGTATGATGCACGTCTACCTCCAAATCCCCGCTCACCCGCAGATACAGGTTAAACAGGCCATGGCGCGTAAAACCGTCCAGCATATGGTCGAAAAAACCGCAGCCGGTACAGATATCCGAACTTCCCGTCCCGTCTAATGTCAGTTTCAATTTGATCTGTGTTTCCTTTGTATTTCGCTCCAGGCTGGCTTCTCTTTCCATTATACCGTTCCTTTCTCCTCTTTTCCAAAGCGTACGCCGATGGAATTGGCATGAGCCGTCAACTGCTCCCCCTTTGCAAACGTCATAATATCCTCATGCACCGCCGCAAGAGCCTCCTTCGAGTAATAAATAATGCTGGACTTCTTTACAAAATCATCCACGCCCAGCGGCGAGAAGAATTTGGCCGTCCCATTCGTGGGTAAAATATGGTTCGGGCCCGCAAAATAATCGCCCAAAGGCTCGCTGCTATACTCGCCCAAAAAAATCGCTCCCGCATGACGGATCTTCGTCATGACCTCAAAGGGATTGGCCGTTACGATCTCTAAATGCTCCGAGGCAATGACGTTTGCGGCTTCAATGGCCTCCTCCATGGACTCTGCTACTAAAAGATAGCCGAACTGTTCCAGAGATTTTTCGATGATTTCCCTGCGGGAAAGCTTCTGCAAAAATCCGTCCACTTCCGCCGATACCTGTTCGGCCAGCGTTTGGCTGGTGGTAATCAGGATCGCGGAA
>CAOJIB010000080.1 GCA_948436455.1 uncultured Blautia sp. | reverse complement strand
GATCGACTATGACAGAGTAGATATTTCAAATCTTCACAGGCAGCAATACGCCGCTTCCCAGATCGGTATGTATAAAACAGAGGCTTTAAAGAGAAATCTGCAGGAAATCGCGCCGTATATGGAAATTACCGTGGATACTTTACGGATTACTTCAGAAAATTTTTGGGGACTTCTGCAAAAGGAGGATGTAATTTGTGAAGCTTTCGATTCTCCAAGGGAAAAGGCGATGCTTGTAAACGGCGTGCGGGAACAATTTCCAGAGAAATATCTGATTGCCGCTTCAGGTATGGCGGGCATATCCTCGGCAAATGAGATAAAGACCCGTCGGGTGACAAAATATTTTTATCTGTGCGGAGATGAAAGTAGCGACGTATCCGAAGGCGTCGGGCTTCTTTCTTCCCGCGTCATGGTCTGTGCGGCTCACCAGGCGCATATGGTCCTTCGGATCTTGGCAGGAGAATACGAAGCGTAAACTGGAAAATTTTTACAAAAAGGAGAAAAACTATGAATAATGACACATTACAGATCGGCGGCCGCGAATTTCATTCCAGATTCATTTTGGGATCTGGAAAATATTCGCTGCGTCTTATAGAAGCGGCGGTAAAGGACGCAGGCGCAGAAATGATTACATTGGCCGTCCGTCGTGCCAATACGAAGGAAAAAGAAAATATTCTCGACTACATTCCGAAAGGAGTGACGCTGCTCCCCAATACGTCCGGCGCCAGAAACGCAAAGGAGGCCGTGCGCATCGCTCGCCTGGCCAGAGAGCTGGGCTGCGGAGATTTTGTGAAGATTGAAATTATGCGGGATGTAAAGTATTTGCTTCCGGATAATGAAGAAACTATTCGAGCTACGGAAATCCTTGCGGGAGAAGGCTTTGTCGTCATGCCTTATATGTATCCGGATCTGAACGTGGCTAGAGATCTGGTAAACGCTGGCGCCGCGACGATTATGCCGCTCGCTTCGCCCATCGGTTCGAATAAAGGACTGGCCACGAAGGAATTTCTTCAGATTCTTATCGATGAGATCGATCTTCCAATTATCGTGGATGCGGGAATTGGACGGCCTTCTCAGGCATGCGAGGCGATGGAAATGGGCGCTGCTGCGATTATGGCGAATACGGCCCTTGCTACCGCCGGGGATCTGCCGTTAATGGCTGCGGCTTTTTGCCAGGCGATCGAAGCGGGAAGGAAGGCATATTTGGCAAAGCCTGGAAGAGTGCTTGCAAGAGGCGCTGCCTCTTCGGATCCTCTGACAGGCTTTCTGCGGGAGTAAGGAGAAAAACCATGGAAAATACATATTTTATTGATGGAGCTCATTTGACGCCTGAAGCGTTACGAAAAAAGCATCGGTTAGAAAACGATCCTTCTTTCCGAACAGACCCGATGGAATATCTGCCGAATATGGAACGGATTTCCTCGGATGTTTGCGAAAAGGTTTTAACGCAGATGTATGTATACGATGAATCTTATTATACAGAAAGGGATGTGCGTGCGGCCCTGGAGCACGAGACCTGCACGATAGAGGATTTTCAGGCGCTTCTTTCCCCGGCGGCGGAGCCTTTTCTAGAGGAAATGGCACAGAGGGCCCGGGCGGAAACGGGAAAACATTTCGGTAATACGGTCTATTTGTTTACGCCTTTGTATATCGCCAATTACTGTGAAAATTACTGCGTATACTGCGGCTTTAACTGTTACAATGACATTCAGAGAAAGAAGCTTTCCATGGAACAGATAGAGCGTGAAATGCAGGTGATTGCTGACTCTGGCATGGAGGAAATACTGCTTCTTACTGGAGAAAGTCGTGCGAAAAGCGACGTGGCGTATATAGGAGAAGCCTGTAAGCTGGCGCGGAAATATTTCCGGATGGTAGGGCTGGAAATTTATCCGGTCAATACGAAGGAGTATCGTTATCTCCATGAATGCGGCGCGGATTATGTGACGGTTTTTCAAGAAACATACGATATAAAAACGTACGAAAAGCTGCATCTTCTTGGTCATAAGCGCGTGTGGCCGTACCGCTTTGACGCGCAGGAGCGGGCGATTCTCGGCGGTATGCGGGGTGTGGCCTTTTCCGCACTTCTGGGACTTTCAGATTTTCGAAGGGACGCCTTGGCAAGTGCGCTGCACGTATATTATTTGCAGAGAAAATATCCCCAGGTGGAAATGTCCCTGTCCTGTCCTCGTCTTCGGCCGATCGTCCATAATGAAACGATCCGGTCGCTGGACGTCCATGAAAAACAGCTCTGTCAGGCGATCTGCGCATACCGGATTTTCCTTCCTTTTGTGGGGATTACCGTATCTTCCAGGGAAAGCGCCGCATTTCGGGATGGAATAATAAAAATCGCCGCTACAAAGGTTTCCGCCGGAGTCTCCACCGGCGTCGGCGATCATGAAAGTAAATATGCAGGAAAGGAGAACAACGACGATCCGGGCGGTGAGCAATTTGCGATTGATGATAGCCGCAGCTTTGAAAAAATGTACCGGGACATTTCCGGTGAAGGCTTGCAACCTGTGCTGAACGATTACCTCTATGTCTGATATCATCTGTGTAACAAACCGGCGGCTGTGCCACGGGGAATTTCTTTCGCGCATCGAAGAGATCGCCGCCTGCCGTCCGGCCGCCATTCTTCTGCGGGAGAAGGATTTGTCAGAGGAAACGTATGAAAGGCTGGCCGGGCAGGTAATAAAGCTGTGCCAAAAATACGACGTTCCCTGTATCCTCCACAGCTTTCTTCGCGCGGCAAAAAATCTGCAGGCGGATAAAATCCATCTGCCGCTGCCACTTCTTCGAGCCACAACTAAGAAGGAGCGGGCGGCTTTTCGGATGTTGGGCGCTTCTTGTCATTCCATAGAAGAGGCGAAAGAAGCAAAAAGGCTTGGCTGTACGTACATAACGGCGGGTCATATTTTTGCCACAGACTGTAAGAAAACTATTCCGCCCCGGGGCGTGGATTTTCTAAAAAGTGTCTGTGATAGTGTGTCGATTCCTGTATATGCCATCGGAGGAATCTGCGGGGAAAATATCGAAGCCGTGCGCTGCGCTGGGGCTGCGGGTGCTTGCGTCATGAGTGGCCCGATGCAGTGCAAAAACGGAAAAGAATATTTTTTGACAACATTTCATGACAAAAATGGCGCATACTAGTACAATAGAATTGCTGTAAATCCAAATTTTCTGTATGCTGTATATGGGTGATGAAATGATAAACATAGCGATTTGCGACGATGAGCCGTCGATGGTAGAAGAAATTTCCATGCGCCTTGTCGGATATATGAAAGAAAAATGCCTGACCTCTTACAGCGTAAAAAGCTTTGCCAGTGGCCGCGCGCTTCTGGAAGAGGGCGGCGATTTTGACCTGCTTTTTTTAGATATCCAGATGGAACAGCCCGATGGAATGGAGATCGCCAGGATATTGCGGCGGCAGAAAAATTCCTGCCTTTTGATCTTTGTCACGGTTTTGAAAGAATGTGTATTCGACGCTTTTGAAGTACAGGCCTACGACTATCTGCTCAAGCCCCTCAGGGAAGATCGCTTTTGCCAGGTAATGGACAGAGCGGTAAAGACTTTGGAGCAAAGGAAGAAAAGCAGCCTCTTTATCCAAAAGGGAAATGCCTGCGAGATTGTCTTTTTGTCGCAGATCGTTTACTGCGAAGTGCAGGGAAGGAAGGTTTATATACACAAAAATGATGGGAATATTGTCGATTATTATGAAAAATTAGAAAGTTTGGAAAAGCGTTTGCCCGGACGGTTTTTCCGATGTCATAGGAGTTATCTTGTGAATCTTGCTTATATCCGGGGCTGCGGAGGCGGGCAGATTCTGCTGGAGGGAAACGGCGAAATTCCGGTTTCCCGGTTAAGGGAGAGGGAATTGCGGCAGGCGCTTTTACATTATATGAAGAAAAAGGAATGCTAAAAATGGACGCTTTTCTCATCTGCTATGATGTTTCTTATTTTGTCGTAGTAAGTGCGCTGCATATCGGCTTTATCAGTCGCCTTACCGGAAAAAAACAGAAAACAAGACATGTTTTTGCGTATTTTTTCATACTTTGCGGCCTTTCATGGGTTTTTAAAAATACAGAAAATTTGGCGATTGGCGCGGAGTTGCTTGCGCTATACACAATGAGCCGCGTTGCCGTCAAAAACCGCCGCCTTGCGTCTTTCACAGCGGCGATTCTTGCCGTTTATATTTCCCAGCTTTCCTTTGGTATGGTGAATTCGGCGGAGGCGATTTTTTTTCCTTCCTTCGTCGGAAAACCGCTTTTGTATTTTTGGATTTTTTTGGCCCAGGCGGCGGCCTTTGTCCTTTGTGTTCTCTGTTATGGGGCAGTTCTGCGGCTTTTGAAATTACAGGAGAACGAGTGGACGCCGTATATGGGACTGCTGCTGTTTCCGGGACTTTTTTTCTTTCTTGTGGAATTATACATTCTCCAGACCTCTTATAGCCATATTTCTTTCGTTCATTCGCCGTTGGAATTGGGAAGGCACGCCGCGCTTTTTCTTCTGCAGCTTTTGGGGCTGGGGGCACTGCTTTGCACGCTGTATGCCTATCGGCATATCTGTCGTGGTTTTTTGGCCCAGGCGGCGTTATCATCCTTGGCTTGGTCGGCCAGGGCGCAGAGAGTATACGTGGAGGAAGCGCAGATGCGCGATGCCCAGACGAGGGCGTTCCGCCATGATATGAAAAACCATTTGTCTATCCTGGACGGCTTGTTGCGCAATGGAAAGCTCGACGAGAGCAGAAGCTATCTAAAGAAGCTGGAGGCGGTTTCGAAATCTTTGTCGTTTCCATACCGGACGGGCAATCCAGTGGTGGATGTCTTATTAGGTGAAAAGCTGGGACTGGCAGAAAAAAACGGCGTCAGAGCGGAGGTTTCTCTGATTTTGCCAAAATCCTGCGGCGCAGACGACTTCGACCTTTGTATTATTTTTGCCAATGCGCTGGATAATGCAATAAAATCCTGTTTGTCGGTAAAAGGTGAAAAATTTTTGCGCATTGTGGGAGAAAGACAGGGCGACTTCTATATGCTGCGTTTTGAAAATACCTGCCAGGCGGGGTCGATGCCGCCGATGGGAATTGGCCTTTCCAATATCCGGGCCGTGGCCGAAAAGTATTGCGGCACGATGGAAATAGAAAAAACAGACGAAAGGTTTTGTCTGTACGTGCTTTTGAACATTTCGTTACATGTAAAGGACATCTGAATTCGAAAGTATTGCATGATTTCAAAAGAGCGTTACACTGAAATTGTAGCGAGGTTATTTTGTTGCCGTTTGCAGGACGCCAAACGGCAACGCATTTTTGCAAAAGGGAGGAATGTGTAGTGCTGATGATTTCAGATAAGACGTCCGGCATATCGCCGTTGTCCAAAGCCGCCGATACAGAGGAAATTTCCAGCGTACGGCAGATGGAAGAAAAGCCTTTAAAAAAGTCGTATAAGCCTGTAAAGGACGAATATGTCCCAGAGGAAAAAGAAAAATCAATCGGCCGGTACTGGTTGGGAAAGGGAGAAGACGATCAGCCGAAAATCTATTTTGACGATCCAGGAGAAGCCAAAAAGGCGGAAAAAACTTCCGGGGAAATTCCTTCAGGAGAACGCGTTCCAGATGAAAAATCCGAGATCTGCCGGGGAAGCACGGATAAGGTAGATCGGGAAATCGAGGAACTAAAAAGGAAAATCGAAGAGCTCAAGCGGCAAATCGGTTCCGAAAAGGAAGAAACAAAGAGAAGCGAACTGGAGAAAAAGCTGTCGCAGGCAGAAAGCGAATTGCGTCAAAAGGATACCGACGCCTATAGAAGACAGCATATGACGTTTTTTTAAAGGGTAAAAACATAGGAGACCATTGTCCGACAGACGATCTGTTCTGCGTGGCAACGGTCTCTTTTTTAAAAGGAAGGAGAGTCGGTTTTTATTCACCGACATATGAAAAAGAAATAAAAATAATTGTATATTGTTGGCTAATCATCTTTACAGTTATTACTATATACAGAAATTATGAGGAAAAAATGTGGAACCTGTTAATAAAAAATGAACGAATGAAAAAACATTTGTGAATGAGAAGGAATCTTTTATGGAAAAAAGTCTGCTTTTCCGGGATCATGGGGGAAATTTTTATAGGATGCGGCGATCAGTTTTTCATATTGATTAGAAAATCTTTATAGAATCTTTAGAGATATATGAGATAAACTGTGCTATAATAAATACTGTCCACTTGGCGGCTGGGAGATCCTTTGTAAACGGCTGGCTAGTGAACAGTGGTTTTGAGAGATGGGCGCGTCTTTACGGCGTCCGGATCACGTACGTAATTTGTTTAGAAAGAATTTTTGGGAGTATTGCTACAGAGTTTGGGGGGGATCTATTTATGAATAAGATGAAAAAGATGATAACGTTAATGCTTGTGGGAATTTTAACTATAGCGGCGCCTGCGCAGGTTTTCGCAGATGGAGAGACAAAGAAGCCGTACATTTCCCTGGGAGCAGATCTAAATGATACGGAAAAGGCCAAAGTGCTGGAACTCCTTGGCATAGGGGAGAGCGATCTGTCGAATTATACGGTAACGCAGATCACGAATGCGGACGAACACAAATATCTGGATTCTTATCTGGACAGCCAGGTCATTGGCGGCCGGGCGCTTTCTTCCGTACTGGTGCAGGGAAAGGAAGACGGCTACGGCATTCGGGTTATTACGAAAAATATTTCCTATTGTACCGTGGGAATGTATCAAAATGCCTTGGCTACCGCCGGCATTAAAAATGCGGACATTATTGTGGCCGGGCCCTTCGAAATTTCCGGGACCGCGGGCTTGGTGGGCGCGATCAAATCCTACGAGGTTATGAGCGGCGAAGATATTAGCGACGAGGATATCAATGTAGCTACCAATGAATTGGTAGTGACCAGCGAGCTGGCAGAAACCTTTAAGGATCCCGAAGCGGCGGAGGAAATGGTAGGCTTCATTAAAAACGAAGTACTGGATAAGGATCTATCCGAAGAGGAAATGGACAATCTGATCGACCAGACGGCGGCGGAATTCCAGGTGGAAGTGTCCGAAGAAGATAAGGCTCGAATTATGGAACTGATGGAAAGTATCAAGGGCATGGATCTGGACGTAGATGAATTAAAGGAACAGATCGGAGGCTTGTACGACCGGATTCAGGATTTGGACATTCAGGTGGATCAGGAGGAGGTAAAGGGATTTTTATCTGAATTGTTAAATACGGTGGCAGAATTCTTTCGAAATCTGTTAAATTCATGAAGAAGATAAGATTTTTTAAAAAATACTATAGGTAAAAATAATGGTAAATAGCAGAAAAATCATAGTAAAATTGTGAATATATACAAAACATTCATTAAATGTTCATGATTTATTCATATTTAGCTGGTACAATGAATACATAATAAAAGTAGTGAAGGATGTAGACTACTTTTTGGATAAATCTAGTTTTTTTCATAATAATCGCCCTGGCTGTTATGGCCAGGGCACTCCTCGTTATAGCGCTTCTTTTGTAAAATACCCTCAAAATAAAATCGATGATAAATAAAATGAATGTTAATCATAGCGTGAAAGCAATATTTTTTAAATTTCCGCCGACAGTAAAAATAGATCAAACGATGCGAAAAAGGTTTTCCAATATTTTGTCTTGTGTTATAATTAAAATATTCTACAGAACAAAGGAGATAGACATATGTCTGAGACAATGAAGGATTATGAAGCGGAGCTGGAAGCATCTTTTCAGAAAATCGAAGAGGGGGATATCGTTACCGGAACGGTAATCAGCGTAGATGAGGAAGAAGTTATTCTGGATTTAAAATATTATGCGGAAGGGATTATTCCGGTGAAGGAATACAGCCGCGAGCCTGGTTTTCTTGCAAAGGAGGAAGTGCAGGTCGGCGACGAGGTTTCTGCGACAGTCATAAAAAAGGACGACGGGCATGGAAATATTTTACTGTCCAGAGTAGAGGCAAACGACGTGCTTGCCTGGGATAAATTACAGGAATTGAAAGATACTAAGACTGTGCTGGATGTGGTTGTAAAGGGCGTGGTAAAATCCGGCGTCGTCGCTTACGTAGAAGACGTCCGCGGATTTATTCCCGCTTCTAAGCTGTCTTTGCAGTATGTGGAAGAGGACGCGCTGCAGGAATATCTGAACCGCACGATTCAGGTGCAGGTTTTCGAGGTCAAAAAGGCAGATAAGAAATTAATCCTTTCTGCGAAGGAAATCTTAAGGGAAAAGGCCGAGGAGGAAAGAAAAGCAAAGATTTCGAATGTGGAAGTGGGCCTGGTGACAGAAGGCGTTGTGGAAACACTGCAGCCTTATGGCGCTTTTATAGGGCTTAGCAACGGCCTCTCCGGTCTGGTGCACATTTCCCAGATCAGCGAAAAGCGTTTGAAAAAGCCTTCCGAAGCGCTCTCCGTGGGAGATAAGGTAAAAGTAAAGGTAATCGCCGTAAAAGACGGAAAGATCAGCCTGAGCATGAAGGCGTTGGGCGACGTTCTGGCAAAGGATATCGAGGAGGAATCCTACGACATTCCCAAGTCTGAAGAGTTAACGACTTCTTTAGGTTCTTTATTTAAGAATATAAAGCTGGACTGAGTATTCCTGATTGAAAGTAGGGGGAACCTATGAAAAATCAACGGAAGGTATATATTATCGGCCATAAAAATCCGGACACGGACTCGATTTGCTCTTCCATCGCCTATGCGGATATCAAAAACAGAGGGAACGACGGCAGTCGCTATCTTGCCAAAAGAGCCGGCCAGATCAATGAGGAAACAGAATTTGTGCTGAATCATTTCGGAATCGATCCGCCCGGCTATTTGCCCAATGTAGGCACGCAGGTTAAAGATATGGATATCCGGATAAGCCCGGAGGCCAGGAGTAGCTTTTCCGTGAAAAACGCCTGGGAGCTGATGATGGAGAACAGCATCGTTACGCTTCCCGTACGGGATGAAAACGGCGGCTTGGAGGGAATCGTAACGATTGGGGATATTGCGAAAACCTATATGGATGCCTCCGACAGCTATATGCTTTCTCAGGCCCGCACCCAGTATCAGCGGATCGCGGAAACACTGGAAGGCGAAATCATCGTAGGAGACGGCCAGGAGTATTTTTCCAAAGGAAAGGTGCTGATCGGCGCGTCTCATCCGGATACTATGCAGGCATATATTGAAAAAAATGATTTGCTCATCTTAGGAGACCGGGAGGACAATCATTTAAAAGCCATGGAACAGGGCGTAAGCTGCATCGTGATCTGCTTGGGAGGAAAGGCTAGCGAAAGAGTCTGCAAAATGGCCGAGGAAAAGCATGTGGTGGTCATCGAGACGAAAAACGATACCTTTACGGTGGCGCGGCTGATCAATCAGAGCATTCCCATCCAGTATATTATGAAAAAGGAAAATCTGCTCACCTTCCAGACAGAAGATTTTACCGAGAATATTAAGGATACGATGATCAAACACCGGCACAGGGCTTTTCCGGTGCTCAATAAAAGAGGAAAATGCGTCGGTACAATTTCCAGGCGGAATTTCATGGGGATGCACAAGAAAAAGGTGATTCTGGTAGATCATAACGAACGGGATCAGGCGGTGGATAATATCGACGACGCGGAGATTCTGGAGATCATCGATCATCACCGCCTGGGAAGCTTGCAGACGATTTCTCCCGTGCTGTTTCGGAATCAGCCGGTGGGCTGCACGGCTACGATTATGTACGACATTTACGGGGAGAGAAGGCTGGATATCGCGCCGGATATCGCCGGGATTCTTTGCGCTGCGATCCTTTCCGATACGCTGATGTTCCGTTCGCCCACCTGTACGCTGCGGGATAAGATGGCGGCGGGCGCGCTGGCTTTGATCGCCGGCATCGATATCGAGAGCTTTGCAAAGGAAATGTTCGCCGCCGGAAGCAATCTAAAAGACAAGACGGTGGAAGAGATTTTCTATCAGGATTATAAGAAATTCATCGCAGAGGACGACATTACCTTCGGCGTAGGCCAGATCAGTTCCATGAACGGCGACGAATTAAAGAAAGTCAAGAAAAGGCTGCTTCCCTTTATGAAGAACGAATGCGGCCATCACGGTGTGCACAGAATTTATTTTATGCTCACAAATATTATCGAAGAGTCTACGGAATTGCTGTATTATGGGGAAGACAGCGAACGGCTAATTGAACAGGCGTTCCATGTGCAGCCAGAGGACGGCGCGTATTTTCTCGCGGGTGTGGTTTCCAGGAAAAAGCAACTGATTCCCGCTCTAATGGAGGCTTCGCAGGATTTGAACGGTTAAGGAGAAAGCGTTATGGCAAAGGTGGAATGGAAAGCTGGAAATATGCTGTATCCGCTGCCGGCTGTGCTGGTGACGACGGTGGATCAAAAGGGTCGGGATAATATTCTCACAGTGGCGTGGACGGGGACTGTCTGTACGAATCCGCCGATGGTTTCTATTTCTGTTCGTCCTGAACGGTATTCTTATCAAATGCTGAAAGAAACGGGAGAATTTGTCGTCAATCTTACGACAGAGGCGCTTGCTTTCGCTACGGATTACTGTGGCGTGCGCTCTGGCAAAGATGTAGATAAATTCCTAGAAACCGGGTTGACAAGGGAAAAAGCTTCCCATGTGCGGGCGCCGATGATCAAGGAATCGCCCGTTTCTATCGAATGCAAAGTGGCGTCCGTGCAGTCTTTAGGTTCTCACGATATGTTCTTAGCCCAGGTGCTGGCTGTCCACGCCGACGAGACTTATTTGGATGAAAATCGTCGGTTTGACCTGCATAAGGCTCGTCCGCTTGTCTATTCCCACGGAGAATATTATGGCACAGGAAAATATCTGGGGAAATTTGGATATAGTGTGAAAAAAAGGGGCAAAAATGCCGTCCATGTCCGTAGATAGGCGCCGGGAGAATTTCGTTCTTGCAATAGGAGGAATGATATGGTAGAATAGCCTAGGCTTTATCCAAAGGACAAAAAAAGCAGTTTTTAACGATTTGCCGCAAAGAAAAATAAAAAACGCGGAAAGATAAATGAAAAATATCATACTGATCGGTATGCCGGGAGTCGGAAAAAGCACTATAGGGGTAGTGCTGGCAAAGGTCATGAATTTTCAGTTTTTGGATTCGGATCTTTTGATTCAGCGGCGGGAGAAAAAGCGGCTGTCCGATATTATTGAAGAAAAGGGAATTGAAGAATTCCAAAGAATTGAAGACGAAGTGAATCGTTCTATAGAGACGGAAGATGCAGTAATCGCCACAGGAGGGAGCGTGGTTTACTGCAAAAACGCGATGGAGCATTTAAAAGCAATCGGTACGGTTGTATATTTGAAGCTTTCTCTGGAGGAATTGTCCTTGCGCCTAGGGAGTTTAAAGGGCCGGGGAGTAACCGTCAGAGAAGGGCAGACTTTGAAGGATCTGTACGAAGAGAGGCTGCCTCTTTATGAAGGATATGCGGATATTACCGCGGACTGCAACGGGCTGACCTTGGAGGAATGTATGCAGAAAATTCTTTCGCTGTGTACGAGATGATTTTTTGTCGTATGGGCGTACAGATAAAGAGGGAGTTTAAAGGAGTATTTGATAGAGGTGTGTTATGGAACAATATGTAATCAAAGGCGGTAAGCCGCTTGTTGGCGAAGTGGATATAGCCGGGGCAAAGAACGCGGCGCTGGCAATCCTGGCGGCGGCGGTTATGACCGAC
>CAOJIB010000079.1 GCA_948436455.1 uncultured Blautia sp. | reverse complement strand
GGGGGAATTCCAAAACGTCCCACACATAGAGTTTTCCCTGACCTTCTGGGACGATTACACAGAGGAGACAGCAGCGGCTCTGATGGAAGAGTTGATTCTAAGTGAGGAGGTAAAAAAGTAAATGGGATTACCGGCAATGACAATCATTTTTGAAACGGCCGCCAGAGAGGCCGTAAAGCGCGCCGAGCGGGGCGCGGTCGGCCTGATCGTGCGGGGGACGCTAAAAGAGAACCCCACGGTGATCTATACGGAAAAGGACATCCCGGAGGACATGGCGGGGGAGATAAAGGAGCAAGTGCGCCTGGCGCTAGTAGGCAACGACTCCGCGCCTGGAAAGGTCGTCGTATACGCCATTTCGGAAGAGGCGGAGGATTACAAGGAGGCCCTAGATTATTTTTCCCTAAAGAGGGTGAACTGGCTGGCCTGCCCGACGGCGGAAACAGACGGGCAGACGGAGGCGGTTTCCGCCTGGGTGAAAGAGCAGCGCGCCGGCCGGAACAAGGTAAAGGCGGTGCTGCCCAATACGGCGGGGAATGACGAGGGCGTTGTGAATTACGCCACGGAATCCGTAACCGTCGGGGAAAAGGACTATACGGCGGAGGCCTTTAGCGCCCGGATCGCCGGCCTTTTAGCCGGGACTGCGATCACGAAGTCGTCCACGTTTTCGGGATTGCCCGACGTGGCGCAGTGCAGCGGCGGGGACCGGGCAGCCGTAGGCGCCGCCCTGGACGCCGGGAAGTTTGTTCTTTACTACGACGGGGAGAAAGTAAAGGTCGCCCGGGGAGTGAATTCCCTGGTGACGCCCCCGGCGGGCAAGGGGAAGGCATGGAAAAAGATCAAGGTCGTAGAGACGATGGACATGATCAACGACGATCTGGTTCTTTTGATTGAGGACTATTATATCGGGAAGTATTTAAACACGTATAACAATAAAAGCTTGCTTCTTTCGGCGGTGATGGACTACCTGGAAGCCCTCGCAAAAGAAGGGCTCTTAGAGGGCTACACGGCCAGCCTGGATACGGAAGCGATCCTTCGTTACCTTCTTACGGAAGGGAAGGTGACAAAGGAGGAGGCCGTGGCCATGAGCGAAACAGTCATAAAAAAAGCAAACACCGATGAAAAGGTATTCCTTTGCGCGTCCATGACGATCGCGGACGCGATGGAGGATATCACCATGCACATCGCAGTATAAAGGGAGGTGGAAAATGAAACCAATAGATGCAAAACGGGTCATTAACGGCACCTTTGGGGAATTGTGGGTAGATAACGACGAAATGCATAACATACTGGGCATGGAAGCCAAGGCTTCTTTGGATGTGACGGAGATCAAGCAGTGCGGCACTCTGGAAAAGGGCTATAAGGTGACGGGGATCACCGGCAGCGGGACGCTCAAGTTAAATAAGGTCAATTCCTACTTTGTCACCCGGATTTCCGAAAAGATCAAAAACGGGGAAGCCTTTCGGGCCTCCATTATCTCCAACCTGGCGGACCCGGAGGCGTTCGGCGCCGAGCGGGTCAAGCTGACGGGCTGCATTTTTACGGAGGTATCCCTGGCGGCCTGGGAAGCGTCCACGATGGGGGAAGAGAGCATTCCGTTTAACTTCTCCGGATGGGAAGTGTTAGAGGCGATTGAATGACGTACTTTTGGAGACATTTCTATTTGATTTTTACAAGCCAAAGAAAATGAGGAGGATATTTTATGAACTTGGTAGAAAAAATGCTGCGTATCGATAAGGCAAAACCTGCGGAGCGGGAAACAAAGGAGATTGTCTCCAGGCGCCTTTCTAAGATTATGGGAGAAGAGACGAAGATCACGATCCAGGAACTGGGCGGAAAGAAGATCAACAACCTAAACAGCGCCCTGGTGGACAAAAACGGGAACCGGGATATGTCCCGGCTGTACGATGTGAACCTGATGTACTGCGTGGAAGGAGTCGTAGAGCCGTCCATGAAGGACGAACGGCTGCTGGAGCACTTTGGCGCGGCCAGCCCGAAAGACTTGGCGGCGCTCCTCTTTGGCGTGGAAGCCGGCAAGATCGCGGACGAGATTGTAGGCCTTGCCGGCCTCGGGGAAAAGACAGAGGAAAAAGTAAAAAACTGATCGACACGGACGTGGATGCAAACGCCGCCTATCTCCTCTTCCGTGTCAAAGGCTGGGAGCCAAAAAAATACTACCGCATGGGGGCCGGGGAACGCCTGGTCACCCGTGCTTTTTTGTATAGGGAACTGGAAGATACGAAAAAGGAAATGGAGGAGCTAAAGAAGTAATGGCGGGAAAAACCGTATCGGCCGTTGTCAAGCTGATTGACGAATTTACCGGCCCGGCTAAAAAGGCCTCCCAGGCGGCAAAGGACATCGAAAAGAGGTTCCAGGCGACTGGGAAAAAGCTGCAGGCCGTCGGCGGCGTCTTTGAAGGCGTGGGGGAGACGCTGACAAAATCCATTACCACGCCGGTCATAGCTGCGGGGACGGCCGCCGTAAAGTTTGCCGACGAATCGAAACAGGCCATGGACCAGTTTTTTTCCGCTACGGGGATCGCTGCAAAAGGCATGGACGGCCTGGTGGGCAATACCGAGCGTTACCGGGAGATCCTACACGATATCTATAAGGACGATTTTGGCGGCTCCCTTGGGGAAGTGGCGGACGCCATGGCCAAGGTGCAGCAGAACATGTCCTATCTGGATGATTCGGCCCTAAAGCGCGTGACGGAATACGCCTTTACGCTTTCGGACACTTTTGGCGTGGATATCGCCGAGAGCACCCGGGCGGCGGATACGCTGATTAAAAACTTCGGCGTTTCCGCCAGAGAGGCCTTTAACCTGATGTCCCAGGGGGCGCAGGGCGGCCTAGACTACTCCGGGGAGCTCTTAGACAGCCTGGACGAATACTCGGTGCAGTTTCAAAAGCTGGGCTTTGGTGCGGACGATATGTTCAACATCTTTGCTTCCGGGGCGAAAAACGGCGCCTTTAACCTGGACAAGGTAGGCGACGCCGTCAAGGAATTCTCCCTCCGGGCGATCGACGGCTCGAAGACGACAAAGGAAGGCTTTGAAGCCCTGGGCCTGTCGGCGGATGAGATGTCCGGGCGGTTTGCCGAGGGCGGAAAGAGCGCCAAAAGCGCTTTTTCCGAGGTACTTGCCGCCCTGCGGGGGATGGAAGACCCTTTACAAAAAGACGCGGCGGGCGTCGCCCTCTTTGGAACCATGTGGGAGGACTTGGGCGCTGACGTGGTTACTTCCCTCTCTGCGGCCGGCGGGGCGATTGATAAATCCAGGGAGAGCATGGAAGCCCTGGTGGATACGAAATACGACAGCCTATCCTCGGCACTGTCCTCTTTTGGCCGGACGCTGCAGACAGACGTTTTAGCGCCCATCGGGGAAAAGCTGGTCCCCTACGTGGAAAAGGGGATCGAAAAGCTGCACGGCTTTGCCGACTGGTGGGACAGCCTTGGCGACGCAGGCCAAAGCAGCGTCCTAAAGATTGTAGGGAAGCTGGCCGTCGCGGGGCCAGCGCTTTTGGTCTTTGGAAAAACTGTGTCCGGAATCGGCAGTGCGGTTACCACATTTGGCAAGATCGGAGGAGCCGTGAAAGATTTGGGCGGCGCCATGAAGATCCTCGGCGTGCTTGGTAAAGCTTCTCTGGTGGGCCTTTTGCTTGGCGCGGTCGTGATGGTCGCTGCGGCAATCATCCAAAACTGGGACCATATCAAAGAGGCCTGCGGCCAGCTAAAGGAAAAAGTTGGGGAGACCGCCGGGCACATCGGCGACTTTTTTATGGGCCTTGGGGAAAATATCGTCGGCTTTGTCAATGGCGGCGTCGAACGATTGCAGGGCTTTGGAAATAAGCTGATAGAATTAAAGGACGGCGCCGTGGAGGGCTTTAAAAACGGCGTCAACGGCGCCCTGGATCTGGTACAGACGCATTTCCCCGGCTTCTACGACAGCGTCTCCGGCGTGATTGAAAACACGAAGACAATGTTCCATGGGTTAAACGACTTTGTTACCGGCGTCTTTACCGGGAACTGGGAACAGGCCTGGGACGGTGTGGTGCAGGTATTCTCCGGCGTATTCGGCGGCCTGGCAAGCTATGCGAAAGCGCCGCTAAACGCGGTGATCGACCTGGCGAATAGCGCTATCCGCCGGTTAAATAAGATCTCTTTTACGGTTCCAAGCGGCATCCCAGGCGTAGGCGGGAAGACGGTCGGGGTGAACATCCCCCAGATCCCGAACCTGTACCAGGGGACGCCAGGCTGGAAGGGCGGCCTGGCGGCGATCAACGAGCCGAGGTTTGGCGGCGAGATCGTTGATCTGCCAAAGGGCACGAGGGTCTACCCCCACGACGAGAGCATCAAAAAAGCCAGGGAAGAGGGAAAAGGAAGCCGCAGCCTTTCCCTTACGATCGCCAAGCTGGCCGATACGATCATCGTACGGGAAGAGGCGGACATCGATAAGATCGCAGCAGCGATCGTAAAGAAACTGGAAGAAACGGATGTAAGCATGGCATAAAAGGAGGAGGGTTCTATGGAAATCTGGCTGACAAAGGAGGGCGATACGGACGGGACGTTCAAAAAAGACGCCCTGTGGCTGCCCATCCTGCCGCCGTCTTTTTTGGTGTCCCTGGACAACCTGCACCAGACGGTGGATGTGCATACCAGGGGGGAAGTAACAATCCTGGGAAAGAGGGGATTAAAAAATCTGGAGTTTACGTCGTTCTTTCCGGCCCATGACTACTCCTTTGCCGCGCATAAAAAGAACAAAGAACCCTACGACTATATAAAAAAGCTGCTGGCCTGGCAGAACGATCCCATCCGTGTCACGATCACCGGGACGAACATCAATGACCTGATGATCTTTACTTCTTTTTCTTACGGGGAGCCGGACTCTACAGGGGACATTGAATACACCTTGTCTTTGCAGGAATACCGCCCACCAAAGTACACGAAGCCAGTAAAGAAAACAACCAGCGCCGGGAAGACGGCCGTACGGATTGGGGACGGCACGCTGGACACAGCCCAAAGGAGCCAAAAACAGGTGACGCAAAAAGTCTATACAGTGACAAGAGGGGACAGCCTGCCTGCCTTGGCAAAGAAATTCTATGGAAGCGGCAGCCAGGGAAGCAAGCTCTATAACGCTAATAAAAGCACGATTGAAGCGGCGGCGCAGAAGAACGGCTATGCCTGCAGCGCCCAAAACGGGGTGGAAGGCTGGCGGCTTTTTGCAGGGACAAGGCTGGTGATTCCGTCATGAGGCTCTTTTGGAAGGGGAACGACATCACGAACAGCACGACGGCGGTCACCTGGGCGGGGAGCGCCCGGCAGGGGCCAAGGAGCGTGACCTTTGGCGTGGCTTATAGCCCCCAGGATAAAAACGTGGCTTTTTTGGATATCCAAAACGGGGACGAGATCCTTTTTTATCCGGGCTGGCCCTATAACAAGAAGATCGTCTTTGTGGGGAAGGTGACCGAGCGGGAGAGGAGGGGCGAGGCCGGGGAATTGTCCTATACGGCCAAGGATGGGATGCATCATCTGCTGGAGTCTACAGGGACGTACCGGTTTGAAAACAAAACGCCAGAAAAGATCACAGAAACGGTCTGTAAGGATCTGCAGATCCCCACAGGAAGCCTGGCAAAGACGAAGATCCCAATTCCCAAGATCTTTTTCGAGGACCGGCCGTACTATGAGATCATCCTGGCGGCCTACACCGAAGCCCATAAGCGTAATAAAAAGAAATATATCGCCCAGATGAACGGGGCCAAGCTGGATGTAATCGAAAAAGGCAAGGTAATCCCGGACTTCCACCTAAAGCAGGGGGAGCGGATCACCGCGTCTTCCTATTCGGAAACCACCGACGGCATGGTCAACCGGGTGGCGATCTACAACGCGTCCCATGAAAAGATCGGGAGCATGGAAAAAGGGGACTGGGTAAAAAAGTACGGCGTTTTCCAAAGCACGATTACTGTGGAAGAGGGGAACGGAAAGGCAGAAGCCAAAAACGAATTCAAGGGAATCGAAAAGCAGGCCAGCGTGGAGTGCATCGGGGATATCCGGTGCATCTCCGGGCGGGGCGTCCTTATCAAAGACAGCAGAAGCGGCCTGACGGGGACTTTCTGGATCGAAAACGATTCCCATACCTGGCAGGGGCAGTACCACAGCATGAGCTTAGAACTGGCCTTTCAAAACATCATGGATACCCAGGAAGGGGATGAAGAGTCCGACGGAAGCGCCGAGGGTGGGAGCACGTCTGGCAGCGCAGTAGAGGAGGTGCTGACCGAAGCCCGGAAGTGGCTGGGAACCGGGGAGAGCCCGCCAGGGAGCAACCACAACGAAATCACACAATACTACGGCATGGACGCCGCCTGGTGCTGTATGTTCATCTGGACGATCTTCCAGAAATCCGGCCACGGGGATTTGTTTATGAACGGTGGGAAGACGGCCTACTGCTTTGACGTGATGGATTGGTATAAGGCCCGGGGAAAGTTTGGAAGCGAACCAAGGGAGGGGGCCTTAGTGATCTACGGCGGCTCCGGGCACATCGGGATCGTGGAATCGGTTGGCGGCGGCAGCTATGTTTCCATTGAAGGGAATTTAAGCGACTCTGTCAAGAGGAGCACCGGCCCTTCCTGCAGCGCGGTGCTGGGGTTTTGCTACCCGGACTACCCGGAGACAGCGGAGGCTTCCTCTGGGCAAGCGCTAACCGGCACGCGGGTGCGGGCGAAATTTACTGCGTATTATCCGGACAACAGCGCCTTGGAGGGCGGCTTTTTGGACTGCTATGGGAACCGGCTGGACCCGTCGAAGAATACCATCGCCGCGCCGCCCTCCGTGCCCGGCCATGCAAAGGTGCAGATCCAGGGGACGGGGACCGAGCGGGACGGCGGGATTTACGAAGTGTTAGACAGAGGCGGCGCGATCCAGATCGAGGATGGAAATGTATACCACTTTGATATCCTGATGGCGACAGGCGCCCAGTGCAATGCCTGGGGGGTACGGATGGGCTATGCGGTGATAGGAGGCTGATATGGATGCATACGAAAGGATGATTGAGGTCATGCGCCGCCAGGGGAGGAAAACGAACCTGCCTGCCCCTGTGCTTGGCCGGATGGGGAAGGACGGAACAATAAAGCTGGGGGAATTGGTGCTGGAGACGAGCGACTACCTGATGGACTGTAACTTGCGGCAGGGGGAAGGGACTATGTATTATCACACAGGAAGCCATGCGGACAGCACACTGACAGAGTACACAAACAATATTTTAAAGGAGGGCGATCAGGTGCTGCTGCTGCGCATCGAGAACGGCGGCTTACGGCCCTATATCGTCCTTGCAAAGGTGGTGGCGCCCGGATGATGTTCCCGTTTCTTGATGAAGAGGCTTTAAGTACACAGGAAGAGGAGGAAAGCGCCCTCCCAAAGGAATACGCCATCGACTTTACTACGGGCCAGCTGACCGGCCGGATCGCCGAGGGGATCGAGGCGGTGAAGGTCTGGGCCTGGCTGGCCCTGCAGACGCAAAGGTACCGCTATTATATTTATTCCTGGGACTATGGCCAGGAGTATGAAACCCTGGTCGGCCAGGGCTTTAGCCCTGCGTATACGGCGATGGAACTAGAAAGGATGACGGAAGAATGCCTGACGGTGAACCCGTACATCGAAGGGATTGAAGATTTTACCTGCGAAAAAGAGGAAGAACGGGTGCGTCTTTCCTTTACGCTTGTAACGACCCTGGGAAAAGAGGAGGTGACGGCGGTTGTTTGAAGAAATGACCTTTGAAAATATCCTGGCGGATATGTTAGCCGACGCGCCGGACGGCGTCGATACGTCGGAAGGGAGCCTGCTTTATAACGCCTGCGCCAAACAGGCGGTCCGGCTGGAGGAAGCTTACCTGGTACTGGCCGGGATTGAAAAAAATATGTACGCGGATACCGCGGACCTGGAACACCTGATCCGGGCGGGGATCGACCGGGCCTGCTATATCCGCCGGGCCACGTACGCGGAATTCCTGGCGCAGTTTAACTGTCCGGTGCCGTTAGGGAGCCGCTTCCGCCAGGATGAATACCACTACACTGTCTTCCGGGCGGCGGATGAAGAAGCCCACATCTACGAGATCGGCTGCGACGAACCGGGCAGCGCCCCGAACCACCTTTTGGGGGAACTGCAGGCGGTGGAATATATCGAAGGGTTTTCTGTGGGAAAGATTTTATCCTGCACGACGCAGGGGGAAGACCAGGAAGAGAAAGAAAGCTTTCGGGCTAGGCTCCTTTCCACGTATAATTACCGGGGCTTTGCCGGGAACCGGGCCTATTATCTCTCCCGGATCAAAGAACTGCCGGGAGTTTATGGATGCAAGTTGGAGCGGGTGCAGGCCCCGGGCGACGCTATCCGGGTGACGTTAATCGGAGAAGACTACCGTTCCCCGCCGGAAGACATCTTAAAAGAGGTACAGACCGCCGTGGATCCGGTGGTAAACGCAGGGGAGGGGGAAGGCCTGGCGCCCATCGGCCACCGGGTGACCATCCTGGGGGTGGAGGAAACGCCCGTAGACGTGGAAATGACGGTTACCTATGAAGAGGGCCATACCTATGAGGATCTGCGTTCTTACATCGAAAAGGCTGTGGAAGATTACCTTTTAAGCCTGCGGATGACCTGGGAGACTTCCAATGTCTTGGTGGTGCGTGTGCTGCAGATCGAAGCGGCGGTCGTAAATATCCCAGGAATCATCGACGTGACGGGGACGAAGCTAAACGGCGTGGAAGTTAACTTACAGATCACCGACGGCACGGTACCGGTAAAGGGGGAAATCGTATGCGCGTAGATGTAAGGTACCCGGAGGCCGTCTGGCAGATCCGGGATGTGCGCGCGGCCATTAAGGCCGGGGATACCGTCGGGGAACTGCTGGAAAAGCGCCTGGAGGGGCTGGACGCGGACCTGACGATTAAGGACGCGGGGGAGGCTGGCATTGCCCGCCGGGAGAAGATCTTAGGGATCGCGCCCCTAGATACGGCCAGCCTGGAGGATCGGCGCCTGGAAGTGCTCCTTCGGTGGTATGACATTCCTTTATATACGGAGCGCACCCTTTGCCGGAAGCTGGACGCGGCTTTGGGGGAAGGGAATTATACTTTAACGGTGGATCTGGACCAAAAATGCATCACCTGCCAGATCGAATTGACCCGCCGTCTGATGCTAAAGAGCGTACAGGAACTTTTAGAACAGATGGTTCCGTTGGATTACCTGTTTTCGGTAGAACTGCGCTATAACCAGTATAAAGACCTGAAAAAGTATACATACCGCCAGTTGAAGGGCAAAACCTGGCGGCAGCTTAGAAATGAGGTGATCGAGTTTGCAGACGACGAAGTACTACGGCTTTCGTAAGCCGGAGGCGGACGACTTTATAGACAGCGAGGACTGGGCGGATATGATGGATCAGGTAGACGCCCAGCTAAAGACCCAGGAGGAGGCCACGGGAAAGGTGACGGGGGATCTAGAAAGCCTGGCGGCGGAGGCGGTCAAGGGGAAAGCCAATTTGTACCAGGGATACGCCGCCACCCTGCCAAAGACCGCCTGGACGGGCAGCGCCGCCCCGTACAGCAATACCGTAGAGATCCAAGGCGTCGGGATAGACAGCGACGTCTGCGTCTTTGCAGATCCCGCCTGGACGCCCTCCCAGGCCGAAGCTTGGGCTGGGGCGATGATCCTTGCCGGGGAGGCGGCAGAGGGAGCGTTGACCCTCAAGGCCTACGGGGATAAGCCGGGAGTAGACCTGCCGGTGCGGGTGCTGGTTGGGGATACCGTAAAGAAGGGAGGGGAAGCAGATGCCGGTTAGGATCTATGGAGGCGGCGCAAAGACGATCAAAGATGCCACGGCTACGGCGGCGGATATCCGCAGCGGAAAGGTGGCCTATGGGAACAAGCACCAGCGGATTGTAGGGACCGCCGGTCTGAGTGCAGATATTGCAGAAGGAGCAACGGCGGAATGCATAACAGCCGGCGGAACTGTAGGTGCAAACAGGTTCTTGGAAAAAACGGGCCGGGAGATTGTGTATCCTTCTTATAAAGCTGGGACAGCTGAGCAATATGTAGGAAGCGTTGGAGGCAGTGGCCATGCGGCATTTGAGCCGGTAAGGCTGGCACAAAATAAAATCTTATTTATATGTAAAAAAGATGGTACGCCAAATGAGTTATATGCAAAGATTTGTACAGTTGCAGAAGACTTTACGACGGAATTTGACAGCAAGATAACGATAGAAAGCGGCTATGATCTTTCCTATGCAGCCAGCCTATGCGCCGGCCTTTTATATGAGACAGAGACAGAATATAGCGTTCTGATTGCTTATTATTCTTGTAACGACACGGATAGAAACCTTGTTTTTGACGGGATTATAGTAAGGATCTTAACCGTATCAAAAAGCACTTACAGGATAACTGCCGGTACAAAATATGTAATTGGGACGTCAAATCCTCCCTATGAAAGAAGCGCCTATATGCGCATGCTGGCAATCCCTATAAGCAGACAAAAAGCGTACACAACCATGCTGCTTGTTTGGTATACTGGTTTTGGAATCAATCCATGCTGCTGTGTGGTGAAGGTTACGAAAGATCATGTGCTGACTGCTGGAGCAGAGTTATTGCTTAGTAATATAAACAGTGCAAGCAGCGGGGCAAATAGAACAAATACGCATATGACCTATGCCAGCTATTATGGGGATAGTCCTCTGATTGCTTATACGCATGGCACGGCGGCTATATTTCTTAGCCTGCTGAAAGTAGAAGAAATGACAATCACGGTGAAACGGGAAGAAACCATGGTTCCTGACGTGGGGACTTATACGGACGCTCACGGTACTTTTGATTTGCTTGCCATAGGGAAGGATAAATATATTCTGTTTTCTAATGGTAAACAGTGCCAGTATAGATTTATGATTTTTTCCGCCGCTGACGATGTTTCCTTTTTCGGATGGAATTCGTTTCATGGTACCTATAATAGCACAAGGATGAAAAAAACTGTATGTATCAGGAAAGAATCCAGGAAGGATCTTACTATTATTACTATGAACGGAGGGACAGAGGAGTGGAACAGGAGTATTTATTTTGTAAACGTCAAAGAAGACAGCCTGGAAATATGGGACAGTATGATTGTTGATACAAATAAGATCGGGAATCTTTGCTGCTTTGATTTTGTAGATCTTGGAAATCACTTATACTGCCTGCTGTTTGGAACGAATAATTCAAGGACGTTATATCCGGTAAAAGTGGGCGCATTTACAGTGAAGGATGCGGAATATAAGATAGACGGGGTGTCCTTGGAAACGGTAACAAAGACAGCGGGAAAAATGCGGGTATTAAATTAGAAACTGCGAGGTGGAGAGAATGTATTTTATAACAAAGAAGTCGAACGCGGTTATTCTGGGCATTTGCCGCTTGCTTAGGTATCTGGAAAACGGGTATCCGCTTATGATAGAAGAAAACACAGCGTTCAATGCAGATGAAGTGAATGTGTATGAGGTTGAAGTGTTTCCAGAAGATGTAGCGGTCTATAAATATTGTTATGATCCGGAGGGCGGTTTTTATAAAAATCCCTTGTACAGGGAGCCGGAAAACCCTTTGGAAGAACGTGTAAAAGAATTAGAAGCGGCCCTTGCGGCCCTGACGGCAGGCGCACAGGCCGCCGTGGGGGGTGCAAATGAATAACTTTTTTTACCAGATGGGGACGCAGTTGGCACTCTCCGCGCAGAAAGTCACGCTGACGGATGAAGAGGCCCTGCAAGTAAAAAGCCTGCAAAAGGCCTGGCAGCCCGGGGAAGCCGTAGAGCCAGGGGAGCGCAGGCAGCATAACGGCCTGCTGTATAAATGCCGCCAGGCCCATACAACCCAGGAAGGCTGGGAGCCGGCGGCCTA
>CAOJIB010000078.1 GCA_948436455.1 uncultured Blautia sp. | reverse complement strand
GCGGTAAACTCTGCTTCGACCATAGACGCGATTTCCTGCTTATCCGCATCCGTCAAAACATAGGTGTCCCCCTTTTCCCCGGGAATCCCTTGTTCACCTCTCTCACCTTGGATACCCTGTTCGCCTTTTTTTCCAGGTAGGCCCTGTGCTCCCTGTTCCCCTTTTAGAGATTCCAGCCATTCTACTTCAGTCCCTTTAAAGCCATTTTGCACGGCGATTTCATAAGCAGATGCGCCGTCTTGACCGGCTCCGCCGCTTGAGGATGCCCCCGCAGGGCCGCTGACATTGACAATTCCAGAAGAGGTTTCTGTATCCTCCTTTAAGCTTTCCGAGAATAGGAAATACACTGGAATATCCAGCGCAGGTTTTTCCCCGTTTGCCTTTAACGTAACGGCCCCATTCTCTACTGTGCCGCTTATTACGTTGGCTTTCCCCCAGGCCTCTAAAACGTTATCTGTCCAATCGCCCGCCGGAACCACTACAACATATGTCGAATCCGGATTTACAATATTGTTAATCTGGATTTCACTGTAATAGGGTTTTGTTCCTGTCCACGATGAAGCTAAAATTGTGTGTCGAAAGACGTCAAATTTATTCGCCTTGCTTTGTAATATTGCTGTATCAATCATTCCACCTGACCCCCTTTTTACTGGCAGTGCTAACATAACATACCCCATAACTGCCCTCCTATTTGTAGTAATATAATGTTACTTCATAATCTTTAGAAAGATAAAATCCGTCATTTGAAATGTTATAGGCATCACGCCTAACACCATAAACCGCTGGAACATCTTGCTGTATTCCCCACCCAAGTTCACTTCCATACGGCAAAAATAAATAACAGTTATAAGAAAAAGAGGATATATTACTTGCAGAAATAGTAACGCCACTTGTAGGATAAGGTACATTATACAAATCATCATTGATTTTCATAGCTGCAATTTTATACCCGCTCACACCAGAACCACCAAACCATGACGACGCCCCTTCCTTAGACATAACCCAGTATACATTTCCTGTATAAGCAGATAACTCAAAAACATTCTTAGCCGTTTCTTTAATAACTAAAAAATTTTTTTCTCCAAGAGCTAGATTCGCACGCATTTGTGTATTTTTTGAGCTTTTATCCGATCTAACCATTATGGGATTTTTACCTATAGTATATCCATCTTTATTATAGAATCCTTTTCCGGACGCCACGTCTTCTGGAAGAGCATTCGCATTTGACATCGAAAATGTACCAACCTGCCTACCATTTTTGTTGTAGAACGTCTTTCCCCTGAATACGTCTGACGGTACGGCATTCCCATCCTGCAGGTCATCTGTTAAAGCGTGCGTACCGATTGCTCTCCCGTCGCTTCCATAAAAGATTTTCCCCTTAGTTACATCAGACGGTGCAGCCGTTGCATCTGACAGATCCATGCTATTCCCGCCGCCCGACGGGAGTTTTATAATGACATTCCCCATGATACCCCTCCTTTACCTGATGATAGCTATGACAGGAAGATTGATCGACGGCTTTTCCTCTCCATATGCTTTTAGTGTCACCGTATTTTTCTCAATCCTTCCAGTCATGATCTGTGCGTCCATAAATCCCTGCACCTGTTCCTCTGTTATATCAGGGATGGGAACAATCTCCACATTATGATCTGCCAGATCTTCAATTACAAAACTGATTAAATACGGCGGCGCATCCCCTGTCCACTGGTCCGCCCGCATGATAACCAGACAGGACACAGACCCGTCTGCCTTGCCTGCCAGTTCTTCGTCTACGGCGTCCATCATGGCCGCCCAGTCCTCATGGTTTATAAAATCGTCCGCTTCCGGTTTACGGAAGCCGTAATTCTTCGTTAGCTTCAAGCTTTATCACCTCATTCCTCAACTGCTTCCAGCTCCTTCCCTGCAACTGACGGTATGTATAGGGCTTTAGATCCTTGTATTGGTTATAATGCAGTTCCACAGTGAGTAAATAATCCAGCGGGACCATTTGTTCAAAAAGTTCCTGTACGCTTTTTTTCATCAAACGGCGGTTCATCTCAATCAGGCAGGTAATTCTCTTGTTCTCCAGATCTACTGTCAAGGTATAGTTTTCCTCCCCCAGGGCGGCGTCCAGCTTCCGGCGCAGTGTCCGCTCCGTATACAGGGGAACATCATACCACCGAAGGAGCACTTCTGAGCGCCTTTCCTCCAGGCTGGCCGTATCCTGCGGAGAGATCCCCAGAATCTTTTCCCGGCGGGAAATGCCGGAGGCTTTAGAATCTTTAATCGTAAGGTCTGCATCCAGCTCCTCCAGGTGTTTTTCCAATATCTCCCCGATCGTATCCCCGGCCTCTATAGCCGCCCTTACGTCCCGGATCTGCCAGACTGCTTCCGGGTACTGTACGTTTACACGCATACGATTTCCCCCTTTACCGGTACTGTGCCGTCGGTGATCTGCAAATTAGCTTCCACGCCGTTTAGCTTCGTCCCCGTCACGTCGATAATCCCCCGAATATTTACAATCGCCGCCTCGATCTGGAGTACCCGCACCACCAGTACACCGGAAGTCTCCCAGGCCATCCGCAGATCTAAGAGGTATTTTTCCACAGCCTTTTCAATATAGGAACGCAGGCCTTCGTAAGTATATCCTTCCTCATAGGTAATTGCCGTTTCAATGTCCACAGGGGTTTCCCCCACGCCCAGGATTGTCACCCGGTGGCCGATAGGCGCCAGCCCTTCCCCCTCCCCGGCGTTTACTACCGGATCTACGGCAGTCTGCACGTCTTCCAGAACATCTTCCGGCGGGGTGCGGTAGTCCTTCCCGATCAGCGTAGCCCGAATGGCGTCACTTGGTGTCTTTACCCGCTCCAGCTTACAGCCGTATACCCCCGGCAGTTCTTTGAGCCTGGCAAGATAGTAGGCGCGGTTTCCCGCAAATCCCCGGTAATTGTATGTAGAAAGGAGCCTCGCCCGAAAGCTTTCCTTTTCCTCCATATCTTCCCCCGGCGTAAGGCAGGAGAGAATCTTTCCTGTAGAAAAACCTTCGATATATTCCACGGCCTGCAGTTCCCCCAGCAGATGGTTCGGGCCGCTTCCCGGTTCGTCGCAGCCGATCTCATACATATGGTTTTCCTCATCTGATTCCCGAAAGACGGTATAGTGGTATTCATCCTGCCTAAAGCGGCTGCCTAACGGCACCGGGCAGTTAAACTGCGCCAGAAATTCCGCATATGTAGCCCGGCGAATATAACAGGCCCTATCAATGCCCGCCCGGATCAGGTGCTCTAAATCCGCCGTATCTGCATACATATTTTTTTCAATCCCTGCCAGTACCAGGTAGGCTTCCTCCAGCCGGACCGCCTGTTTGGCACAAGCGTTATAAAGCAGGCTTCCCTCGGATGTATCTATACCCTCCGGCGCTTCCGCAAGCATGTCGGATAAGATATTTTCAAAAGTCATTTCCTCAAACAATGGCAGTCACCTCCGTATCTCCCAGAGTCGTTACAAGCGTAAAAGAAAGCTGTACCCGTTCTTCCTCTTTTTCGCAGGTAAAGTTTTCAATCCCTTCAATATATGGGTTCACACTCAGGCATTCTTCCGTCATCCGCTCCAGTTCCATACTGGTGTAGCCGGCGCTGAAACCCTGGCCGATCAGGCTTTCATATTCCTGGCCATAGTCCCAGGAATAGATATAATAGCGGTAACGGGGTGTCTGTAAGGCCAGCCAGGCCCACACCTTCACCGCTTCGATCCCTTCGGCTATCCTGCCGGTTAGCTGGCCCGTAGTAAAATCTATGACATACTCTTTAGGAAGGGTGGCTTCTTCTCCCTGTGCGCTTAAGGCTTCCTCATCAATAAACGGGAACATCATCCAGGTTCCACCACCTTTGCCAGAAGAATATATGGCCGAAAGCCGCCGTTTTCCAAACGCAGCAGAAGTACCTGATCCCCTTCTGCTAAAATATTTTCCGTGTATTCTTCAAGCGTGCTGTTATGGGCGGATACGGCAAGCTCTGCTTCCCCCGCGGGCGGTCCTATATGCATATAGGTTTTCTTTTCCCCCGCCAGCCGCAGACTACAGTCCAGCAGGTAGTCGCTCTTTTCCAGCACTAGATTTCCCAGCTTTATTTTTCCGCCCTTCCCCATCCGCCCCAGCACAGGAGCTGGCGGGGTGGTTTTCTTTCCCTGCCGTTTCATTACCTCTAACATTCTTTCGTACGCATTCATAGTTCCCTCCCTCCTTTTTCTATTCTCCTATCACTGCATAGCCCATCCGTACCCCCCAGGCGCTGCACTGGGCGCTTGTTGCCATCAGGATATCGAAGTGGTATACGTTTCCATCCTCGATCTGGATTGCGCCGCCCCGGTCCAAAACTTCATAAATGCCGCCGTCCCTCTCGGTACCTGTCCCCTGGATCTGGATCCTAGCATGGCCAGGGACAGAGGGCGGCGCGGCCATTGTGTTTTTTGACGGATCCAGGCGGTTGCCGTAGCAGTCCAAAAAGCCGCCCTCGACGGGATCATCCGCCGGATAATACGCCGTGAATTTTGCCCGCACCCTGGTGCCGGTCAGCGCTTGCCCAGAGGAAGCCTCCGCTGTCTCCGGGTAGTCCGGATAGCAGAACCCCAACACGGCGCTGCAGGAAGGGCCGGTGCTCCGTTTGACAGAATCGCTTAAATTCCCCTCAATGGAAACGTAGCTGCCGCCGCTTAAGGATTCCACAATCCCGATGTGCCCGGAGCCACCGTAGATCACCAGGGCGCCTTCTTTTGGTGTGCTTCCAAACTTCCCCCTGGTCTTGTACCAGTCCATTACGTCAAAGCAGTAGGCTGTTTTTCCTCCGTTCATAAATAAGTCCCCGTGGCCGGATTTCTGGAAGATCGTCCAGATAAACATACAGCACCAGGCGGCGTCCATCCCGTAGTATTCGGTAATCGCGTTATGGTTGCTCCCCGGCGGACTCTCCCCCGTCCCCAGCCATTTCCGGGCTTCGGTCAGCACCTCCTCTAAAGCGCTGCCGGACGCGCCCCCGCTCTCGGCGCTCCCCTCGGACTCTTCATCCCCTTCCTGGATGTCCATGATATTTTTAAAAGCCAGCTCCAGGCTCATGCTGTGGTATTGCCCCTGCCAGGTGTGGGAATCGTTTTCGATCCAGTAGGTGCCTGTCAGGCCGCTTCTGCTGTCCTTGATAAGGACGCCCCGCCCGGAGGTGCAGCGGATATCCCCGATGCACTCCACGCTGGCCTGCTTTGTCAGCCCGGTTAATTCGCTTTTGGCTTCCGCCTTTCCGTTCCCTTCCTCGACGGCCACGGTACCCTGGAAGACGCCATACTTTTTTACCCAGTCCTTATTTTCCAGACTCCCTATTTTTTCATTGGACGCATTATAGATTGCCACCCGGTTGACCATGCCGTCGGTAGTTTCCGAATAGGAGGAAGCAGTAATCCTCTCCCCCTGCTTTAGGTGGAAATCCGGGATTACTTTTCCCTTTTCTATCACATCCAGCTTTGCCCCGTTCATCTGGGCGATATATTTCTTTTTGTTCCGCTTATGGGCTTTAGTATAAGCGGCCATGATGATTTCATAATACGGGCGGTCCTCAAAAAATATCTTGGGAATGGGTACCTTTGTCTTTGCCAGGCTTCCCACGGGGATCTGTACATCTTTGCAGGCCACCGCCGTGATCTTTTCCGGCGTCTTGTTTTCGAAACGGTAGGTAGCCCTGGATTCCAGCAGGTGGTGCATACCGTCCTTGGCTGTATAGAAAAGCTCTCCGGCTTCTCCTTTTTTCTCCCGTTCTGTTACCTCCCCCACGAAAATAACTTTTTTATTGTAGGGCCAACCGGGATAAAATATAATCTGGTCCCCGTTTTTGATGTTCAGGGGCTTGACATTTTTGTCCTGGGGGCTGTAAGCTACGCCGAAGCTTACCCTCCGGGCCGCCTGCCTGGCGCTCCCCTCCCAGGTAACTTTTGTTACGCTGTTGGTGATGTCCGCCCCTTCCCAGAAGATCCTCATGACGGGACCACCAGCCTTGTCCCGGAGAAAAGCCGCCAGCCGTCCACCCCGTTTTGAGCGCTGCAGGCGAACCCATTCTTTTGTGCCGCTGCTTCAATCGTGCTTTTATTGGCGTTATAGAGCTTGTCCGCCTGGCTGCCGCTGCCGTAAAATTTTTTTGCCAGGCCCGGCAGGCTGTCCCCTTTCATTACGGTATAGGTTTTTACTGTCGTTGTTTTTACACTCCGGCTCGCTGTACCCATCGTGCCGTCCCCGATCTTTACCGCCGTTTTCCCCGTCCGCGTCTTTTTCGCCGGTTTTGTATACTTCGGCGGCCGGTATTCCTGCAGGGACATCGTATATTCAATATCCCCGGTGGAATCAGGCTCCCCATAAGAAAAAGAAGTAAATATCATCAGGTCGTTGATGTTTGTCCCGGTAATGGTAACGCGCACCGGATCATCCTGCCAGGCCAGGAGCCTTTTTACATAGCTGTACGGCTCCTGGTTTTTCCTGTAGGAGGCAAAGGGATAATCCTGGGCTGGAAAAAAGGAGGACAGCTCCAGGTTCTTCAATCCCCGTTTTCCCAAGATTGTTACTTCCCCCCTAGTATGCACATCCACTGTCTGGTGCAGGTTGTCTAGGGATACAGAAAAAGCAGGTGGCAGGATCGGCAGCCAGACGGCCGTCTTTTTCAGCGTCCCGCTTGCATCCCCTTCTTTTGTCAGCCAGATTTCCATAGGGCTTTCCTCCTCGTTTATGCCATATTTAAGTCTGTTTCTTCCAATTTCTTTACGATTGCTGCTGCGATCCGGTCAATATCGGCATCTTCCCGTACAATGATCTGGTCCGCCAACTTAGCAATCTTTAAAGAAATACTGCGGTTTCCTTTTCCTTCTTCCCTGGCTTTTTTGATACTTTCGTCGTGCGGATATACCCTGGTTCCTTTGGGGAGATCTACGATCTCGCCGCCCCGGTCATTAATCACTGCCGGGCCGCCCTTCCAGTTGTCCGTACCGGTATATAGGTAGCTAAGCTTTGGAATATTGATGCCGAAAGTTTCTCCCGGATGCCACGGGCTCCACTTTGGGATTTTGATCTGCAGCCGGTTAACGGCGTCCACTACGCCGTTGATTACGCCGATCACTCCGTTCATCGGCGCCTTCGCGATTCCCACCAGCGACTCAAAGACACCGGAAAAAATCGTTTTTATACCGCCCAGGGCTTTTTCCCAATCCCCGGTAAATACGCCGGAAAGAAAATCTGTAAGGCCTTTAAATACCGTGGTAACCCCTTCTACAATAGTAATTACAGGCTCTAAAAATCCTCCCTCCATAAAGCCTACAATCCCGGAGAATACCACAACAAATACTTTGTCCAAAAGCGGCAGGACAGTTACGCTGAGCGTATCCATAAGCTCCATAAACTGCGTCACTAACGGCTGCACCTTTTCCCACAGTTCCCCGAATTTTACCCCCAGGCCTTTTAAGGCCGGGGAAACGGCGTCCCAGTTCCGGTACAGCAGAATGCCGGCGGCTATGGCAAGCCCTACCGGCCCGGTAGCAACCCCCATGAGCGTTTTTCCAAAACCGGCTACCGTCGAACCCAGCTTTCCAAAAATCGAAAGCGGGCTTGCCGCCGCTTTTGCAAGGCTGCCCAGCCCCTTTGTGAAGCGGTTTGTCCCAACGGCATTCATACCCTTAGAAAGGCCGCCAAACTTCCCCTGCAAGGAGCCAACGGCCCCCGAAAGCTTTTTCGCTCCCGGGATGGGAAGGCTAAAATTGAGTTTCTCCAGGTAGGAGCCCGCCGACAACCGCTTTAGGGCGCCACCCACCTTCCCGATGTCCGTAATCGACGTCCCCGTAAGGGAAAGTATCTTTCCTGCGATAGTAAGAAGCGGGCCGGCGCCTAAGACACCTGCTATCATTGTTTTCTGCATAGTCGGGGAAAGGCTGTCAAAGGCCGCTTTTATATCTTTTACCTTATCAATCAGCGGCGTGAGCTTTCCCAGGATGCTTCCCGCCGTATCTGAAAGCTTGGAAAAGTCCAGCTCCCCCAGCTTACAATAATCTATTACCCCGCCGAATACTTCCCCGAATACGGCGCCCCACCGGGCAGATGTATCCTCCAGCGCACCCATATGGTCCATCAGGCTGTTTAAAAGCGGCAACACCCGCCCAGCAAAGCTGTCGGCGTTATCGGCACTTCCAAGGAAGTTGGCGCCAATCCTGGAAAGGGACGCCTGCACATTGGAAATGGCGCCGGAAATCGTCTTGCTGCCAATTGTTTTCGCAGCTCCTCCGATATGGCTTGTCACAGCCCCCTGGAATTGCTCCAGGCTGATGGCGCCGTCCGAGGCCATATCCGTGATCGCATCAGAGGTTACCCCGATTTCATCCGCCAGGTACTGGTAAATGGGGATGCCGGCTTCCGCCAGCTGCTGCAAGACTTCGTTACTGGCCTTCCCCTGGGTGGCCACCTTGTTAAAAACAGCCCCCATAGACGCCATATCCGTGCCCGCCACGGCTGCCGCATCACCGATGGCCGTCAGGTATCCTTCCAGCTTTTCCCCCGGCGTGATTCCTGCTGCCACGGCGCTGGCCGCTGTCTGTGCCGCTTCATTTAATCCGTAGGCTGTCCCCTTTACCGAGGCCGTGGCATTTTCCATAATAGCAGCCACATCCTGGGCGCTGTTTCCGATAGCCTCCAGCTTTACCTTTGCATTATCAATGTCCTGCATCCGCGCCCAACCTTTGGCCAGACTGATGCCGGCAAGGGCGGAAGCCGCCCCCAAAGCGGGGGCGGTGATCTTGCTGGTTAAGGCGCTCCCTGCGCTGGAAAATATCCCGCCCATGTTGGAAAATACGTCCCCTACCCGTTTAAAGGAGCGCTCCAGGTCCCTTGCCTGCGTCCGTATCTTTGCGCTTGGGGAAGAAAACTGGTCGATCAGCTTTACTACCGCCGCTACCGTCTTAGCCATTCTTTATCCTTTCCGCTTCCTCTTTATTTTCCTTAATCTCCTGCTGCAGGAAAGCGCGCACTACCAGCCGCTGTTCCGGTTCCATGCTGTAATACTTTTTAGGATCCCACCCCTTTAGTTTGAAGAGCAGGTAGGCGGCATTTGCGTCTGGATCTTTGTAAATCCGTTTTTTACCATTTCCTCATTGCTTGTCGCGCCGGAAAGCTCCAGGATTTTCTCTGCAATAGGGTACGCCTCTGCGGAAAAGAGCTTTTCACACAAATCTTTAGGCGTAGTCACCTTGAAATGCTCCTGCAGCTTTTCGTTTTTCAAATCCGGTTCAATAACCCCAAACATGCAGCAGAGCAGGGTTGATTCATAGGCGCTGTCCCCTTCCCCTTTAGCCCTCTCATGGACTGCGCTTAACTGCCGGCCGGTCACTTCCCGGATAGTAATGCTCGTTTCTTCTCCTAAGAGATTCGAAAGATGCTGGGACCGTAAGGTTGCCGTCTCTTTTTCCATTTCCCCTGCGCGCATCAGTTTTTCCACTAAATTCATAGCGTTTCCTCCTCTTTTTATACGTCTACGGAATCCAAAATCTCTATGCCGCTAAAGGAAAACGGGACGGAATCCTCCATGTTTTTCCCCGCTTCCCAGTTGGCAATGGTCAGTTCTGTAAATACACAGTCTTTCAGCATGATCCGCTCCGCGCCGAAAGCTTCCGGATCATCCAGTTTTGTAATAATCGTTGCCTTTGGTGTCTTGCCAGATGCGATGGTCGTCGCCATGCGGCTTAAGAAATATGAAGACACGTGGTTCATCTTTAAAGTGCCCGTCCCGCTGATCCCCGTTACTTTAAATCCAGTAAACAGCGTGCGGCACTTCTTTACTTCTGCCGTGGTAAGCGCAAGCTTTGCCTCTATGCCCGTGGCCTCCGCCATATAATCGCTGTCTATCCAGATCTCGCCCCAGGTACCGTTCATTACACGTTCGAATGCATAATCTTTCAATCCTATCATTCTTTCACCTCCCCCCTACACCGTAATATTCAGCGTGATTTCTTCCACAGCGTCTACCAGATCCATCGAGGCCCTTAAGAAAAGCTTTTCATCCGTATCCGCCTTTTTCAGCTCCTCCTCGGTCATTTCCGAGGTATTGACTCCCTGGCTGTCCAGATATTCTTTATTTGCCTGAATATCTATCCCTACGGTAAAGTCCCCTACGGCCCCTTCCTTTTGCAGCTCCGTAAAATATTCAATAACGGCACATAAGATCACGCATTTGTTATCGTAGTTATTCTGGTATTTTCCAATATAGTTTTCTTCCAGCAGACCGACCAGGTCGTCGTTGATCATATCCATGGCCTGGACGATCCGGACCTTTTTAAACTGCCGGTTTTTCCCCTTCGGCAGCGTCACCAGGGAATTGACGCCGCTTGCCGCCTTGACTTTTTCCCCGTCATAAAATACAACAAAATGCCCTTTGTCGATTTCCTCGCTCACCTCCGCCCGTTTTAAGTGCGTACAGTCGGAAGCTTCCGGAATCGGTGCAAATGCAGCAGACATTGTACCCGGCGTCCCCGCTAAAAGGCCGGCAATCCGGGAGCAGAATTCCTCCGGCCCGTAATCTTTCCCGCCTACCGTCACACTTGGCGTCGTGTAATTGATAACCCCTTCATGATCCGCCTCTGTTTCCGGTAATACCGCCTGGATTTTGCGTCCCAGCGCCCGCTGCTCTTTAACCCATGCCACGATGCTCTCTGTCATTCCATCCGTCTTACAGGTAGGCGCGCAAAGATAGTTCACTTTTGTATAGGCAAAGTACTCCAGCGCTTCCGAATAGTCCTCTGCTTCCTCGTCCTTCTCAGGTACAAAATACACTTCCACCCGCCGTGGGTCCTGTGTATAGCCGGTAAAGGCAAACTCTATCTGCTGTATGGTTTCCTTATCCAATTCTGCCGGGATTTCCTCTTTTGCCGTTAAAAACAGCGGGTTCCCCGCCTCTGGCGGCTCCCCTTTTAAGATCATCCCTACAATACCCCGCTGCGACCTCCGTGAAAAACTCCTAGCGGCAGCGGCAAATTTTACGTTTACCTGCGGTAATCCCATGTCTTTAGCTCCTCCTTGATCCGTAGCTTGCGTAACAGCGCCGCTTTTTCGGCGGGCTTTTCCATTCTCTGGTAATACTCCAGGGAAAACTCTATCCGGGGGATGTTTTCCCCGTCCCCTATGTAGTCCGCTTCAAAATCCCGGGTGTTCAAATGCCGGTCCCCTACCTGCAGCTTGGGATAGAACGCCGCCTGTACCTTTTCAAAAAAGTCCAGGGCCGCCTCCTCGTCCGGGTCTTTCAAAAGGCGTATGATCTCCACCTGCGCCTCTTTTCGCACCGCGTTCCGGCTGCCTTCTAAGAGCTTGGCATTCATAGTTACGAATAGGCAGGGTTTAACAAAGCCTTTTGTTGTCTCCACGCCATAAATCCGCTCTCCCGGATACAATTCCTGCAAGGCTTCTATAACGCTCCTCTTTATATCATGTAGCCTCATCCAGCACCTTTTCTAATATCCTTTCCCCGATCTCCTGGGCGCGTTCTGACCGTCTGGCCATATAGGCCGCCACGATTTTTTTCCCCCTGACCGGCTGTGCCCGCCGCTGTTTTGCATGCCAGCCTCCCGGCGCATGCCCCTCCTCTACCAGATGGTAGTGAGGAGCCTTTGTGGTAACTGCCCCGCGGTAATCCCCATGGATCATCAGCACCTTGCCCGGCGCATAGCTTCTTTCCAGCAAAACCTCCGACCTTTTTTTCTTTCTGGTGCTTGTACTCCCCTTTCCCCCTTTGTTTTTCACCCGGCCATGGCTGTTGATCTCCTCCGCCGTTTTCCTTTTCAGATCCCCGGCGATTGTCCGCAACTCGTCCTTCAACACTTTTTCCGTGGTGGCCGGGAACCGCCGCTCGATCCTTTCTAACTCCCGTACCAGCTCCTCCGCGCCTTCCGGTATAAATTTTATTTCCATCATACAAGCGCCTCCGCCTGGATCTCTAAAAGCTCGTGCCGTTCGTCTATGTCTACCGGCTCGCCTATAATGGCAAAGTCCCGCCCTCTATACGTGATCCGCATATCCGCCGCCAGGTCCCTCCGGTACCGCACGTAAAACTTGTGGGATACCTCCGGCGACTTTTTCCCCATCAGGCTGCGGTCATTGGATTTATAGGGCTTTACCGTCGCCCAGACGGTGACGTGCGGCTCATAGGAAAGCCGGTCCTGGCCCAGGCTGTCCCTGGCCTGCACCGGCCTTAAAAAGGTGATTCGCTTGTTCAGCTTTCCAATATCAACCATCTATCTCCCCCTCTTCCCGCAGGAGCGCCTCCATCTGCAGCTGCAAAAGTATCGATCCCGCCACCTGCGCCATACGCTGCCTGTCCGCTTCCTTCACCATAAGGACGCGGTTTTCATAAAAGTCCTGCATAAGGAGCGCGTATAGGATCTTCACCTTTGGATTTTCCGGATCATAAAAGCCGGCGGCGTCTATGATAA
>CAOJIB010000077.1 GCA_948436455.1 uncultured Blautia sp. | reverse complement strand
CGGTCGAAGCGGCCTGGCCGAAGCAACGCCGGATCCAGCACCTCCGGCCGGTTCGTAGCGGCCAGGATTAAAAGCCCCTTCGACGTATCGAAGCCGTCCATTTCTGCTAAAAGCTGGTTCAACGTCTGTTCCCGTTCGTCATTACCATAATGGCTGTCGCGGCTCTTTCCAATAGCGTCCACCTCGTCGATAAAGATGATACAGGGCGCATTCTTCTTCGCCTCTTCGAAAAGATCCCGGACGCGGGAAGCGCCCACGCCCACGAACATTTCCACAAAGTCAGAGCCAGACAGAGAGAAAAAGGGCACGTGGGCCTCTCCCGCCACCGCTTTGGCCAGCAGTGTTTTTCCCGTGCCCGGAGGGCCAACCAACAGCGCGCCTTTTGGCAGCTTCGCGCCGATCTGCGTATATTTCCGGGGATTGTGCAGGAAATCCACCACCTCTTGCAGGGATTCTTTCGCCTCATCCTGGCCTGCCACATCCTTAAAAGTAACGCCCGTCTCCCGCTGCACATAGGCCTTGGCGCGGCTCTTTCCCACGCCCATAAAGCCTCCTCCGCCTTTGTTCATCCGCCTCATAAAAATCATCAAAAGACCGAACAAAACCAGCGTAGGCAAAAGGATACTGACCATATTCGTAATAAAAGAAGCCACCGGATCGGGACGCTCTACCTCCAGGGTAATACCCTTTCCCTCCAAGCGGGCAGCCAACGCGTTACCGTCTTCCACCACCGTAGTAAAATAGGTCTGCTCCAGATAGGAATCGGGCTGATCCTTCGGCGTAATAATCAGCGTATCCGACTGTACCACGACCTTTTCAATTTCACCCTCGTCCACCATCTCCATAAAGCTGTCATAGCTGATCTCATGCGAATTATCTTTAAACAGATCTGTCACAAGACTTACGCAGACCAGCGTTACCAGCAGACAAATAAGGAATGCCAAAATAGACTGCCGGTTCCTATTCGGTCCCTGGGGCGGCCCCTGCGGCTTGCGGTTTTGATTATGATCTTCCATTCTTTTCCTCCTCAAACTCCTGCCCGTTCCTCCGGAAATCCAACATATGCGATCCCCTGAGTTCTTCCGGCGGAGAACTTCTTTCTTATCTTCATATATTATAAAGATAGAATCCAAAGAAATCAACTAGGCAGCCATGAAAACTATGTGTCTTTTCTAAAACTTTTGTAAATTTCCTCCCACAAACGATTTTTTTGTAGTATACTTTAACAGAGAAACGCAAGCCGGCAAAGCGGACGGCGATTTTCCTTTTAGGAAAACCTGAAAATTTATGACTATTATTCAATTTCAATGAGGTTTGAAAAACGTATGAAAAAGGGATTTGATAATGAAAAATACCTGGCTATGCAGTCTGAGCACATCCGGGAGCGCATCAGCCAATTTGGCAATAAACTCTATCTGGAATTCGGCGGAAAACTCTTCGACGATTACCATGCCTCCCGGGTGCTGCCCGGCTTTGCGCCCGACAGCAAGCTGCGGATGCTGATGCAGCTTTCCTCCCAGGCGGAAATCGTCATCGCCATCAGCGCCAAAGATATCGAGAAGAATAAGGTGCGGGGCGACTTGGGCATTACCTACGACCAAGACGTACTGCGTCTGATCAGCGTCTTCACCGAACGGAATTTCTACGTGGGAAGCGTCGTCATCACCCAATATTCCGGGCAGGAGGCCGCCGACATCTTCAAAAAGCGACTGGAAACCCAAGACATCCGGGTATATATTCACTACGCGATCCCCGGCTATCCCAGCAATACCACCCTAATCGTCAGCGATGAAGGCTATGGCAGAAACGAATATATCGAAACCTCCCGCCCGCTCGTTGTCGTCACTGCTCCGGGACCGGGCAGCGGAAAAATGGCCACCTGCCTTTCCCAGCTTTACCATGAATATAAACGGGGGATTAACGCCGGCTACGCCAAATTCGAAACCTTTCCCATCTGGAATATCCCGCTAAAGCATCCGGTAAACCTAGCTTATGAAGCAGCCACCGCCGACTTGAACGATGTAAATATGATCGATCCCTTCCATCTGGAAGCCTATGGCACCACGACGGTAAATTATAACCGGGATGTGGAAATCTTCCCGGTATTACAGGCTATGTTTGAAAAAATCTGCGGATCCTGCCCGTATAAATCTCCCACCGATATGGGCGTCAATATGGCTGGGAACTGCATCGTAGACGACGAAATCTGCCGGGAAGCCTCCCGTCAGGAAATCATCCGCCGCTATTACGACAGCCTAAACGCCCTAGCCCGTGGAAATGGAAAAGAGGAAGAAGCCTTAAAGATTCAACTACTGCTCAAGCAGGCCAATACCGGCCCAGAGGATCGCCCGGTAGTCGGCGCGGCGCTGGCCCGTGAGGAAGAAACCGGCGCGCCTGCCGCGGCACTAGAACTGCACGACGGCACGATTATCACTGGAAAAACGTCGAATCTTTTGGGTTCCTCCGCCGCCCTGATCCTCAATGCCCTGAAAGTACTAGCAGGCATCGACCACAAGACCCATGTGATCGCCCCTTCGGCCATCGAACCGATCCAAAAGCTAAAGACCAGCTACTTAGGCAGTCAGAATCCCCGTCTGCATATTGACGAGATCCTAATCGCCCTTTCCATCAGCGCCGCCACCAGCAACGACGCGCGGCTGGCCCTGGAACAATTGCCCAAGCTGGCCCACTGCCAGGCTCACGCTTCGGTGATGCTCTCTCCGGTGGACATCGGCTCCTTTAAAAAGCTGTCTATTCATCTGACCTCGGAACCGCGATTTGAGCATAAACGGTTCTATAAATAATATATGGCACATATATCAAAAAGCTGGAAGCCCTGATTTCTCATCTTCCAGCTTTTTCTTCTATTTCACGGTAAATTTCACCGCCGGCGACCAGGAGGCGTATACCTTCGTCTTATCCTTCATCTCCAAGTAAGAGCGTACCCGGGCGTAATAAACGCCGGGCTTTAAACCTTTTGCCATCGTCCTTGTCGTATACGTGGTACGGATGCCAATCTTGAAATTCCAATTGCGAAAGTCTGGCGAGGTGCTATAGCACATGGCGTATTTCTGCGCACCGAGCGCCTTTTTAGCCAGCTTCACCTTTACGTCCCCGTTTGCATTCACCGTCACGGAAGAAATCTGCGCCGGCTGGGGCTTTGTTACGCCGTCTGTCTTATTGCATACTGGACCGAAAATATATGTACCGTTTTCCTTTACCCAGGGCTTTACGGCAAAGCGATACGTCACGCCGGGCTTTAAGCCGTACTGTGTGTAGGATGTTTTTGTCGTAACGCCCGCGCGGATATATTTCGCCGAACCATTTAACCGATACCAGATCGTATAGCCTTGCGCGTTCGCCACCGGATTCCAACGGACCGTCACAGAAGTCGTCGGGTTTTCCGTCCGATATTTTTCGGCATACTGCATCAAGGCGGCGATATCCTGCCAGCGGGCGGCGCTGCTTGCGGAGCCTAGCGTAACGACGATAAACTTGTGGCCGCTCCTTTCAAAGCAGCCGGCAAAGCAGTAACCTGCCTTTCTTGTATAACCGGTTTTCCCGCCGATAGCGCCGGCCATCTGCCGAAATTCCGGCGAGGTAGTCGCAAGCTGAAAGGTTCTCCCCAGATTGAGCGACTGGATCGTCTTCGAAGACGTACGGATCGCATCCAGAAACAGCGCTTTTTGCATACCATGGCGCAGGATTAACGCCAGATCCCTGGCGGAAGAGCCATGATCCTTTCCTTCTACGTCCAAGCCACTGGCCGTCACGAAGGATGTATGCGTACACCCCAGGGAGACGGCCTTTTTATTCATCAGCTTTGCGAAGGCGGCTTCGGAGCCGGAAACCGCTTCCGCCAGAGCCACCGCCGTATCATTATGGGAAGGCACCAGCAGCGAATACAGAAGATCCTGCATATAGAACGTCTCTCCCGCGTTCGCCCAGAGCTTTGTTGGAATACGGCTGGCGGCCTCCGCCGAAAACTGCACCACGGTATTGGGCTTTAAGTGTTCCAGCGCCAGGATTGCCGTCAGCATTTTCGTCGTACTGGCATTGGCATAATGCGTATCCGCCGCCTTCTCGAATAATACTTCATTATCGGTAATATCCCAGAGGTACGCCGCATTTGCAGCGATTGCCGGCTTTTTCACCGCGCCTTTGGCCATACAGGGATGCCCCAGGAAAACGGCAGTCGCCAAAATCAGGCACAGACAAAGAGACAGCAGCCGGAGGGGCTTTTTCTTCATAAAGCCTTACTCCTCATAGCCATTGGGATTCTGGGACTGCCATCTCCAGGAATCCTCGCACATTTCTCGGATGCCGTTTTCTGCTTTCCAGCCCAATTCTTTTTCGGCCTTGGCTGCGTCGCTGTAGCAGACGGCGATATCGCCTGGGCGGCGGTCCTTAATCACATAAGGCACCTGTACGCCTGTGGCGGCCTCGAAATTTTTCACAATATCCAGCACGCTGTAGCCCTTACCGGTTCCCAGATTGTACACAGACAGGCCGGAATTGTCCTCCAGCTTTTTCAGCGCCTTTACGTGGCCCTTAGCCAGATCTACCACATGAATATAATCCCGGACGCCTGTGCCGTCCGGCGTATCGTAGTCGTTTCCAAAAACACCCAGTTCCTTTAATTTCCCCACGGCCACCTGGGTGACATAGGGCATCAGATTATTGGGAATGCCGTTGGGATTTTCCCCGATTGTACCGCTCTTATGCGCGCCGATGGGATTGAAATACCGCAGAAGCACCACATTCCACTGGGGATCCGCCTTTTGAATATCGGAAAGAATCTGCTCCAGCATGGATTTTGTCCAGCCGTAAGGATTGGTGCACTGCCCTTTGGGGCATTCCTCAGTAATCGGAATGATCGCCGGATCTCCGTATACGGTCGCCGAAGAAGAAAAGATGATATTTTTCACTTGATGCTGACGCATCACATCCACCAGCGTCAAAGTACCGGCAATATTATTATGATAATATTCCCAGGGCTTTGCCACGGATTCCCCCACCGCCTTTAGGCCTGCGAAATGGATGCAGGAATCGATGGTTTCCTTTTCAAAAATCTCGTTTAATTTATCCCGATCCAGGATATCCGCCTGATAGAAGGTTACGGGCTTTCCTGTAATTTTTTCCACACGTTCCAGAGATTTCTCACTGGAATTGCTTAAATTATCCAAAACTACCACATCATAGCCGGCCGCCTGCAGCTCCACTACCGTATGGCTGCCAATATAGCCGGTGCCTCCTGTTACTAAGATCGCCATTTGCTTTACCTCCTTGGTTGCTCAATAAATGCTTCTATTTATTATAGCATATATTTCTTTCTTCTACAATCTGCCATCCGCCCAGAGTTTCATCGGATACCTACCATTTTGCTTCATCCGGGCAATGGCGTCGGTCACCATTTTTTTATCCTCCTGGTAGGTCATACCGTACCAACGGTCCTCGGAACGCAGCACCTCTACGGACGCCTTTCCTTCCCGGATCAGCTCCCCTACGACGGACGGCAGGAAAAATTCACACTTCAACGGATTTTTTGCCAGATTTTCTTCTAAGAATTTCGGAAATCTCTCCTGCAACTCCCCGAGGATGCTGTTGGTAAAGCCCCACATATTCATAGAAACCGTGCTGCCGCCAGGGATCTGCCGCCAGGTTTCTCCGCCGTCTTCCGTATAAACAGCGCCGTCCGCCCGCTTTTCGATATGCGTCCGCTCCGTAATCTCCTGTAAAAAACCCCCTTCGTCCGTAACGCAGACGCCCCGGGACACATGGCCGTGCTCCGTCAGCGTATTTTCCAATATATAGCCCCCCATAGCGTATCGATACTTTTCATCGTCCGCATGAGACGTCAAAAACTGATATAGCAGAGAAAAGGCCTGAGGCCCGTAGTAATCGTCCGCGTTGATCACCACAAAGGGACCGTCCACTTCCCCAGCACAGCTTAATACCGCATGACCAGTGCCAAAAGGCGTTACCCGTCCCTTGGGTATCGCAAAACCCCGAGGCAGGTTTTCCAATTCCTGATACACATACGCGACTTCCATCTGCCTGCCGATACGGTCTCCGATCGCCGCGGCGAAATCTGCGGCGTTTTCCTTCTTTATAATAAAGACCACTTTTTCAAATCCAGCCCGCTTCGCGTCATAAATGGAAAAATCCATCAGGATTTCCCCCTGTTCGTCCACCGGGTCAATCTGCTTTTGGCCTCCGTACCTGCTCCCCATGCCCGCGGCCATAATCACTAATACCGGTTTCTTCATATATTTCTCCTTTCCGACAAGTCTATCATTTTCTTTTTTTTATTTTAACACGTTTTCTTTCTTTTGGATGCACAATTTGGAAAAACAATAGGTTTCTCTGTAAATCCATTTGCTAGCACTCATTTAAAACGAGTGCTAATTTTCTCTTGACTTTTCCATTCACAGGTATTACTATATCTGTTATAAGAAAAAGAAAGCCTGCAAAAGCCGCCCGCAGGCGTCTAAAATTTTAAAAGGAGTGTGTAGAATATGTCTGCAAAGCATGGTTCATTATCGATCAACAGTGAAAATATTTTCCCGATTATTAAAAAATGGTTATATTCCGACCACGATATCTTTGTCCGCGAAATGATCTCCAACGGCTGCGACGCCATTACCAAGCTGAAAAAGCTGGAGGTTATGGGCGAATATAGCTTTCCCGACGATTATAAGGCGCGCATCCAGGTCATTGTAGACCCGGAGAAAAAGACGCTGAAATTCATCGATACCGGTATCGGTATGACGGCGGACGAAGTAGAGGAATACATTACGCAGATCGCTTTTTCCGGCGCGACGGAATTCCTGGAAAAATATAAAGACAAAACCACCGACGACCAGATGATCGGCCATTTCGGCCTGGGCTTTTATTCCGCGTTCATGGTTTCCGATGAGGTGCATATCGACACCCTTTCCTATCAGGAGGGCGCCCAGGCAGTGCACTGGACCTGCGACGGCAATACGGAATACGAGATCAGCGAAGGAAATAAGACCACCGTCGGCACCGAAATCACGCTGTTTTTGAACGAAGACAGCCTGGAATTCTGCAACGAATACCGGATGCGGGAAGTTATTGAGAAATATTGCTCTTTCATGCCGGTGAATATCTATCTTTCCAAAGAAGGCGCGCCCCAAGAATATGAAACCATCGATGAAAGCGAATTAAAAGAAGACGACGTAGTGGTAGAACGCATCCATGAGGAAGCGAAAACCGAGGAAAAGGAGAACGAAAACGGCGAAAAGGAAATCGTTGAGATCTCTCCTGCCGCCGATAAGGTGAAGATCAACAAGCGTCCGGTATCCTTAAGCGACACGCAGCCCCTCTGGATGAAACATCCCAACGACTGCACTGACGACGAATACAAGGAATTTTACCGGAAGGTCTTTATGGATTATAAGGAGCCGCTGTTTTGGATTCACCTGAACATGGATTACCCCTTTAATCTCAAGGGAATTCTCTATTTCCCGAAGATCAATACCGAATACGACACCATCGAGGGCACCATCAAATTATACAACAACCAGGTGTTTATCGCCGATAATATCAAAGAAGTCATTCCGGAATTCCTGCTGCTTTTAAAAGGCGTGATCGACTGTCCGGATCTGCCCTTAAACGTTTCCCGAAGCGCTCTGCAGAACGACGGCTTTGTACAGAAAATTTCCGAATATATCGCCAAAAAGGTGGCGGACAAGCTCATCGGCATGTGCAAAACCGACCGGGAAGCCTACGAGAAATACTGGGATGATATCAGCCCCTTCCTGAAATACGGCTGCATCAAGGATCAGAAATTCTCCGATAAGATGATGGAATTCATTCTCTACAAGAACCTGGACGGCAAATACCTCACGCTGAAGGATTGCATTGAAGCAAACAAAAAGGAAGAACCCGCCAAGGAGGAGGAAGAAGATATTACTGTAGAAGACGCTGCTGAAGAGGGCGAAGCTACGGCAAAGGACGACGAGGCCGAAAAGGAGCCGGAAAAAACCACCGTCTTCTACGTCACCGACGAAGTGCAGCAAAGCCAGTATATCAATATGTTCCGGGAAGAGGGCCAGGACGCCGTCCTCTTAAAGCACAACATCGACAGCGCCTTTATCTCCCATGTGGAGCAGAAAAACCAGGAAGTAAAATTCCAGCGTATCGACGCTGATTTGACAGAGAATTTCAAAGATGCGGAAGCTGCCGACGAAGAAAGCGCAAAGGCCTTAACCGAGCTGTTCCGCAAGAATCTAAATAAAGAAAAGCTGGAAGTAAAGGTAGAAAATCTGAAAAACGCTTCCGTATCCGCGATGATGACCATTTCCGAAGAAAGCCGTCGGATGCAAGATATGATGAAGATGTACAGCATGTACGACATGGGCGGCGGCATGTTCGGCGATCAGGAAACGCTGGTGCTAAACGCCAAGCATCCGCTGGTGGAATACCTGCGAAAGGAGCCGGAATCTGAAAACGCTCCGATGATCTGCCAGCAGCTTTACGATCTGGCCATGCTCAGCCATAAGCAGCTTTCCCCGGAAGCTATGACCAGCTTCCTCGCAAGAAGCAACGAAATCCTATTAAAGCTGACAAAATAAAAATATACGAAAAATTCCCGCCGGCGGTTTTTCCACAGGCGGGAGTTTTCTTTTTCATAAATTTTTTCGATTGCTTTCATTCTATCCTTCGACGATCAGGTAACCGCCATCTGGCAGGGCAAATACCTCGCTGGCTTCCTCCAGCTCCTCTAAGGTCATCGACTCCACGTCGCTGCCGCCTTCTAAAAAATATTCCCTTACCTCTTCCAGAGAATCTACGACTATCGCTCCACAATCCTCCAGAAAAATTTCCGCCTCTTCGTAGCTTTTGGCCACTGGCTTGTCAAAAAGCTGTGACTGTCCCTGTAGGAAGGCCAGTATGCACTCTTCGCTATATGTATCCATTTTTCATTCTCCCTTTGATTTGGTTGTACAATTCAATTCTCTTCGAAGCGTTTCCCTTTGCTATCCCGTGTAATCCTCTCAAATGTCATCGGGATAATACGCCGCTCAATTCCCGGGGATGATTGATAATTGCATCCGCATGGTACTTTTCCAGCTCCTCTCTGGGACGAAATCCCCAGGTAACCCCCACGGTCGTCATCCCGGCCCCATGTCCCGTCTCCATATCTGTCCAGGTATCGCCCACGTACAGGCATTCCTCTGGCTTTACCTTCAGCTTCCCGGCGATGAAAAGCGCGCCATCCGGCGCCGGCTTCCTGGGAATCCCTTCCATCTGTCCCTGAATCTGGTCAAAATATCCCTTTCCAAACATACGCTCCACTACCGCGATCGCCTGCAGATGCGGCTTATTGGAAAATACGGCGATTCGTATCTGCGCATCTTTCAGCTCTCCAAGCGCCTCAGGCATTCCCGAATAATGCTTTAGGCCATAGTAAGGATCTCTGGCAAAAATCTGTCGGTACAGGGGTTCCGCCTCCGAATAATGCCGCAGTGTTTCGTCTCCCGCATCTTTCAGACAACGGCGTACCAACATACTGGCGCCTTCTCCAGCATAATAATTATAATTCTCCGTCGGCAGCGGCGGATAGCCGAAGTGCGCCAGCATCTGGTTTCCAGAATGAGCCAGTGATTCCACCGTGTCAAGCAACGTTCCATCCAGATCAAAAATGCAAGCCCGGTACATAAGACCGCCTCCTTTGTATCTTTACACACTTTTTTGTCCCATTGATTATAGCACAGGAACCGGGAGTGTGTCCATGCAGAGCCGCCTTTTCTTTCTGATATTCGCTGCATGCAGCCTTTGCACAAACGAATACTCCGCGTATTTTCCCTAAAACTATACCCGGCGTCCGAATCAAAAATGCCGAACAAATAGTTCGCTTTCCTCTAAAAGCTCTTCAACCGTCCCAAAATCCAGCCATTTCATCAATTTTATCACATAAGGATTTTCCAGCGGTGTTTTGTAGGGCGCTTCTTCGCCGTACGCATTTACATTTTCTCTGCCTTCCGTACGATCCAGAATCGCCTTGGGGCCGCCCACACATCCGCCTTTACAGCCCATACCCTCAAAGAAATTCGCCGCCGCTTCTCCATTTTGAATACGCTTTAGTAATTCCCGGCAGGCCGGCACGCCGTCCGCCTGCTCGGCTTTTAACTGTACGCCGCCTTCTGGCCGAAGCTGCCGTATAGTTTCTGTAACTGCCTCGCTTACGCCGCCGCTTCTGGCATAAATTCTGCCCGCCCGGGAGGAATGCTCTTTTTTTGCCTCCGGCAGCCGTTCTGGATAAATATCCGCCGCCCGGAAGATATCCTGTACCTCCTGAAAGGTCAGCACATAGTCCACCGCCCCGGCCACATCCGGCTCTCTGGCCTCACTTTTTTTCGCTATACAGGGCCCGACAAAGACCGTCACCGCCCCGGGATGCAGCTTTTTCACCACCCGGCCGCAGGCGATCATCGGAGAAACGGCACCCGGTACATGGGACATCAGCTCCGGATAAACCTTGCGGATCATGGCAATCCAGACCGGGCAGCAGCAGCTTGTGAGCTGGAAATCTCCCTCGCCCTTTACCTGATGATCGAATTCCAGCGCCTCCTTCATCGTTAGAACATCGGCAAAAAGAGCCGTTTCCACCATTCCGTCAAAGCCCAGCGCTTTAAAAGCGTTTCTTAATTGTCCCGGCGTCACCTGCTCACTGAACTGCCCCAGAAATGCCGGCGCGATCAGTGCGTAAGCGGGCTGCCCGCTCTTCCGGACGGCCTGCATCGCAGGAAGAATATCCCGGCTCTCAGAGAGCTTATGCGCCTCGCAAGCGTCTACGCAGGCGCCGCATCCGGCACATTTTTCTGGATCAATCTGCAACCCTCCTTCCGGCCCTTCGTAAATCGCGTCAAAAATACAGCTATTCAGGCAGGCGCGCTCCTGTTCCCTCTCACAACTCTGACAGCTCTCCGTATAAAACACCGGGCCATGCTCTCCCGGATGGAGCAGACAATCCAGGTGATGCGGATCATATTCCGGCGGCAGCGGCTCCTTTAAACGTATTTTTCGATGAAGAATGTCCTGATATAATTCTTCGAAACTCTTTTTTGGCATAAAAAACCCCCATTTCATCCAATCTGTATCATTCAGTATGGACAAAATGGGGAAGATTATTCCGCTTCCTCACTGGGAAGATATTCAATCGGCAGTGAGCAGTTGATAATCAAGCTCTTTAATACCTTTTCCTGATCCCCATCCTCAAATGCCTGCAAGATGACCTCATGCTGCTTCATCGACAGGCTCCTGGAAATCTTTACGCCCCGGTAAATGCTCACCCAGGCGTCCAGCTGCTTCCAGACCTGTTCTGAAATCTGCCGCAGCTTTTTGTTGGGACATTCCTCAATGATCCGTTCGTGAAACCGGATGGAGCTCTGTGTAAAAACCTCCTGATCCCTTTCCTCCAACGCAATCTTCTGCAGCTCCACCGCCGCCTTTAGCTCTCCTAGAAATTCCTCTGTAATCCCCTCGCGGAAAATCAACGGGATAAAACCGCCGATCAATGCGCTGTTCGCCTCGATCAATTCTGTGATCTGCGGCCTGGAAATTTCCGGGATCCTAGGTCCCATATTGTGAATATGCTCTAAATAGCCGTTTTGCACCAGCATGCCCAGCGCTTCTCTAACCGGCGTCCGGCTTACTCCAAATTCCTTAGAAAGACTTTCAATATTCAGCCGATCCCCCGATGCAAAATCCCCCTTTTGAATTTTCCGTATGATCAGCGTATACACCTGATCTGTCGCAGAACGCCTAATTACCTGTTCTCCCATAGAAAACCCTTCCTTACCTTCTCCAAAAAAAGATGGCGAAGCCCTCTCCTGCCCATCCGTCGTCCTACCACTGCGCATGTCTGTCGCTATTTGTCCGAAAATTGTACGCGCACACCCCAGCTTTTTGTACAAAAAACACAGAATACATGCTGCAAAAATATAACAATTTAATAAAATATTAGCACAGAAATAGATTCCTGTCAATTTTTCTGATGCATAAAATTGAATACCCAAATCACATGATTTCTAATTTTTTCATTTCAAATACCAGACGGCCCAGCGGAAGGCCTACCACGGTATTGTAATCTCCCTGGATCTTTTGGATATATGCGGCAAAAGCTCCCTGGATTCCGTAGGCTCCCGCCTTATCCATCGGCTCCTTCGTCGCCACGTAGACGGCGATTTCCTTCGGACTCATGGGATATACGAACACGTCCGTACATTCGCAAAAGGAACGGATTTCCTGCTTTCCCTCCCTCTCATATACGAAAGCGACGCCGGTGTATACCTGATGCGTACTTCCCTGCAGCGCCGTCAGCATTTGGACGGCTTCTCTTTCGTCGCGTGGCTTCCCAAAAATCTTCTCCCCCTGTACCACGATCGTATCCGCACCGATCACCAGCCGATCGCCAGCCGTCCTTTCATAAATCTCCCGAGCCTTTTGC
>CAOJIB010000076.1 GCA_948436455.1 uncultured Blautia sp. | reverse complement strand
ATTTATGGCATAGCCATAAATTTTACCAGAGTGGCGACTTTGTCGACACTCTGTAACCGACCAGTCGGTCGATCTGCTAATCCTATAGCTTACTATACATAAAGAAGGGACAAAAGGGTATGATAGCAAAGTTTAGCGTGAAAAAACCGTACACCGTAGTTGTCGCCGTGGTGCTGGTACTGATCCTAGGCGTCGTTTCCTTTACGAAGATGACGACCGACCTGCTGCCCAGCATGAATCTTCCCTACGCGATCGTCATGACCACTTATGCGGGGGCCAGCCCGGAAACTGTAGAAACAGTCGTTACAAAACCCATTGAACAGTCCATGGCCACCGTCAGCAATATCGAAAACGTCAGCTCCTCCTCCAGCGAAAACGTTTCTCTGGTCGTACTAGAGTTCGGGGAAACGACAAACATGGATTCCGCCACCATCGAAATGCGGGAAAAACTGGATCAGATCAGCTCTTTTTGGGATGACTCCGTTGGAAAACCCATCATCATGAAGCTGAATCCGGACATGATGCCGATCATGATCGCCGCTGTAGAAGTAGAGGATATGGGCGCCGTCGAAGTCACGGATTTTGTCAACGACCAGGTACAGGCGGAACTAGAAAGCATTGCCGGCGTAGCGAACGTCAGCGTCACGGGCAATATCACCGAGGATGTGGAAGTATTGATCCGCCGGGAAAAGGTGGATACAGTCAACCAGCAGGTCGTCGACGCCCTGCTAAACAGCTTCGCCGACAAAGAAGAAGAATTGGCCGATGCCCAAGAGGAAATTGATTCCGGCAAGCAGGAAATCTCCAAAGGAAAAGAAGAACTGGCAGCCGGTAAAGACGCCATGGCCACCCAGATGGGCGCCGGCGAACAAAAGCTCAATGAAACCCAGGGCGAAATGATTAAGGGTGAGACGACTCTGGATATCCAGTTAGCCCAGCTAGAAGAAAAGGAAAAAGAACTGCAGGAATCCAAAGAGCAACTGATCGCCGGCAAAAAGCAGGCCCAGGAAGGAAAGGCCCGGCTGGAAGAAACAAAAAGCGGCCTTCTGGCTTTGACTGAAGGGCTGCAGGCGCTGGCCGAACAGGAAACCCGCCTCACAGAAGGTCTTCAAAGCGCCCAGGCGGGACTGGCCGAAATCGATGCCCTCTTAGAAGCCCTGGAGCAAAATCCCGACGCCGAGGGCTATGAGCATCAAAAAGCCGCCCTCACAGCTCAGCGGCAGGAATTGGCCGCCCAGATAGAAACGATGGAATCGGCTCTGGCCGGCATCTCCCAGCAAAAGGCTGCCCTTGAGGAACAGCTCTTGACGATTACAGAAGCTCTGGGACAGCCGGATACCGCCAGTGCTCTTACATACCTGGAAGAACAGATCCAGACACTGGAGGATACTCTCGCCGAACTGGAAAAAAATGAAAAGCTTTTGGCCGACGGAGAGAAGCAGCTAAAAGAAGGCAAGGAAAAGCTTCTACAGGCCAAGGAAGAACTGGCGCAGGGAAAAATCCAGCTTAGCGAAGCGATGACGACCTTAAGCACGCAAAAGCTCTTGGCTTCCATCGAAATGAGCGTGGCCCAGGCCAAAATCGACTCCGGGGATTCCGCCCTGGAAACGGCCCAGAAGCAACTGGACGAAGGACAGGAACAGCTCGACAAAGCCAAAGAGGAAGCCACCGATCAATCGAATCTTCGCAATATCATTACCACTGATCTTCTTAAAGGGATCCTGGCCGCAGAGAATTTCTCCATGCCGGCCGGCTATGTGACGGAAGACGGCGTCGATTATCTGGTGCGCGTAGGCGATAAGCTTCCAGATGCCGATTCCCTGGAAGATCTGGTGATTCTGGATATGGATCTGGACGGTCTGGCTCCCATCCGCCTCTCGGATGTGGCCGACGTACTTCCCGCCGATAATTCCGGCGAAGTCTACGCGAGACTCAACGGCAATCCCGGCGTACTCATGACCATGGAAAAGCAGACTGGCTACTCCACCGGTGAAGTGACCGACCGACTGCTGGCGCGGATCGACGAGCTACAGCTGGAGCATGAAAATCTGAAAGTCTCCGTCCTGATGGATCAGGGCATTTATATTGATCTGGTCGTAGATTCCGTGATGAAAAATATGTTGATGGGCGCCGTCCTGGCTATTCTGGTGCTTCTCCTCTTTTTGAAGGATTTCCGGCCCACGATGATCGTGGCCTGCTCGATCCCCATCAGCGTGATTACCACCTTTGTACTGATGTATTTCAGCGGCATTTCCCTGAATATTATTTCCTTATCTGGTTTGGCGCTGGGCATCGGTATGCTGGTGGATAATTCCATCGTCGTCATTGAAAATATCTATCGGTTGCGCAAGGAGGGCGTTCCGGCGCGCCAAGCCGCCGTACAGGGAGCCAGCCAGGTGGCCGGCGCGATCGCCGCTTCCACGCTGACCACCGTCTGTGTATTCGCTCCCATCGTATTCACCGAAGGAATCACCCGGCAGCTCTTTGTGGATATGGGCCTGACCATCGGCTATTCCCTGCTCTCCAGCCTGGTCGTCGCTCTGACCTTGGTGCCTATGATGTCCGCCGGTATGCTGCGAAAACGCGAAGCGAAAAAGACGCCTCTTCTGGATCGCATCCAGGAGGGCTATGGACGCTCCATCGGCTGGGCCCTGCGTCTAAAACCTCTGGTACTGCTTTTGGCCATCGTCCTACTCGTTGCAAGCGCCACCATGGCTGTGAAAAAAGGCACCGCCTTTATGCCAGAAATGGAAAGTACCCAGGCGACTTTAACCCTCACGACCGAAAAGGGCACGCTCTTTGAAGAAACAACCGCACGGGCCGACGAGGTGATTGCCGCCATTGAGGAAATCCCGGATATCGAAAGCATCGGCGCTATGTCCGGCGGCGGCATGATGTCCGCCCTCTCCGGTCAAAGTGGCGATACCTCCATAAGCATGTACCTGGTTTTAAAGGAAGATAAAGAGCTTTCCGGGGAGGAATTAAAGCGGGAAATCCTCCGGCGGACGAAAGACATCGACTGCGATCTGGAGGTCACTACTCAATCCATGGATATGAGCGCCTTAGGCGGCAACGGTATCCAGGTACAGATCAAGGGAAAAGAGCTGGATACGCTCCAGGAGCTGGCCGAAGATGTGGCAAAGGTCATCGAAGGCGTGGAAGGAACCGCCAACGTCTCTAACGGCCTGGAGGACAGCGACGAGGAATATCGGATCGTCGTCAATAAGCGCAAGGCCATGGAAAACGGCCTGACTGTCGCCCAAGTCTTCCAGGAAATTAACGGCCGGCTGGCCGAAGCCCAGTCCGCCACGACCCTTTCCACTGCGCAAAAAGATTATAGCGTCTATGTCCGCGGCGATGAAGACGAGGAACTGCGCCGGGAGGATTTAAAGGAGCTGACCATCCAGGTCACAGACAACGCCGGCGATACAAAAGATATCAAAATCAAGGAAATCGCCTCCTTCGAAGAAGCTACCAGCCCCCAGACCATCAACCGGGACGCCCAATCCCGCTATATTTCCGTACAAGCGGAACTAGCGGACGGCTACAATATCGGCCTGGTCAGCGACCAGGTGGAAAAAGCTTTACAAGATTATTCCCTGCCCGCCGGCTATACCATCACCATGCAGGGCGAAGATGCGACGATTCAAGAGGCTATGGAGCAGCTCTTTTTGATGTTGGCTCTGGCGCTGGTATTTATGTATCTGATTATGGTGGCTCAATTCCAGTCCCTGCTCTCGCCGTTCATCATTATGTTCACAATCCCGCTGGCCTTTACCGGCGGATTCCTCGGCCTGCTTCTGGGAAATATGGAAGTCAGCGTCATTGCGATGATCGGCCTGATCATGCTTTCCGGCATCATCGTCAACAACGGAATCGTGCTGGTCGATTACACGAATCAGCTCCGCAAAGAAGGTATGAAAAAACGCGACGCCCTGATGCAGGCTGGCAAAGACCGGCTGCGGCCCATTGTCATGACGGCTCTGACAACGATCCTGGGATTATCCACCATGGCTCTTGGCGGGGAAATGGGCGCCGATATGACGCGGCCCATGGCCGTCGTTGTGATCGGGGGACTGCTCTATGGAACCTTGCTGACCCTGTACGTAGTGCCCTGTATCTACGATCTTCTGAACCGGAAAGAATACCGCAAAGATGAAACGCGCCTGGAGGATATTGAGGATGAAAAAGGAAACGAATAATAAAAAGCTGCTTCTGTATCAGGCCGTCATCGACTTGATTGAAGACGGCGTCGATATAAATACGATCAAGGTCATCGATATTACCCAGCGTGCGGGAATTGGCAAGGGCACGGCCTACGAATATTTTAACAGCAAAGAAGAACTGGTGATACAGGCGCTTTTCTATAATATGGAAGAACATATGAAAAAACTGCAAAACGAGCTGCTCGCCCAGCCGGATTTCCAGAGCATGATCCGCACTGTTCTCCATTGGATTCTGGAAAATCCCTGCAAACGGCGCAGCAGCGTCCAGTTTTTCTATCTGCTGGATAATTCTGCCAAAACGCTCCGAGAGGAAATCTGCCATCTGGCAAAATCCAAAAAAGAGCTCCTGGAAAACCTGCTGGACATTTTGTGCTCCCAGGCCGCCAGGGAAGGAATGCTCTCTCCCGCTCTGGATGCAGATTACGCCCATATAGCCATGTTCTCTAACTTTGTCACATACTTTTTCTACCTGAGCCATTGGAAGAAGGCTGACAAAAGCCTGGAGGAAATCCAGGAATTTTTCTACCGGAACTTATGCGGCCTTCTCTGTATCGAAAAATAACGTCTTTAAACATACGTATGCGAAAAGAGGCTATTGTATATTTTTGCAAAAAATGGTAGGATAGCAAACGCAAGGATCAATCCAACCGGAAAGGCAGGAACCATGGCAAAATCCCTATTTATTGCAGAAAAACCAAGCGTAGCCCAGGAATTCGCAAAAGCGCTGAAATTAAAGGCCGGCCGCAGGGACGGCTACCTGGAAGCCCCGGAAGCGATCGTTACCTGGTGCGTGGGCCATCTGGTCACGATGAGCTATCCGGAAAAATACGACATAAAATATAAACGATGGTCCCTTTCCACCCTGCCCTTTCTGCCCAAGGAATTCAAATACGAAATTATTCCCGCCGTGGAAAAGCAGTTTCGGATCGTTAGCAGCCTTCTGAATCGACCGGACGTCCAGACTATCTACGTCTGCACCGACTCCGGGCGGGAGGGGGAATACATCTACCGTCTGGTCGGACAGATGGCGCAGGTCAAGGGCAAAAGCCAAAAAAGAGTCTGGATTGATTCCCAGACGGAAGAAGAGATCCTCCGGGGCATTAAAGAGGCTAAGGATCTCTCCGCCTACGACAATCTGGCCGCCTCCGCCTACCTGCGGGCCAAGGAAGATTACCTGATGGGCATCAATTTTTCCCGGGTGCTCTCCTTAAAATACGGCAACAGCGTTTCCAATTACCTAGGAACGAAATACCAGGCCATTTCCGTAGGCCGGGTCATGACCTGCGTTCTGGGAATGGTTGTGCGCCGGGAGCGGGAAATCCGAAATTTCGTCAAAACGCCTTTTTATCGAGTGCTCGCCCAGATCGGCGCCGATGAAAACACCTTCGAAGGGGAATGGCGGGCCGTCGAAGGCAGCAAATATTTCCAATCGCCGCTTCTCTATCGGGAAAACGGCTTCTTAAAAGAGGAAAACGCCCGGCTGTTGATCGAAGAACTGACCGCCGTAAGGAATCCTTTGACCTGTACCATCGAAAAAGCCGAGAAAAAAAAGGAAAACAAACATCCGCCGCTCCTTTTCAATCTGGCGGAGCTGCAGAACGTTTGCACAAAGCTTTTTAAAATCAGCCCAGACGAAACCTTGCGGATCGCCCAAGAGCTCTACGAAAAAAAACTGGTCACTTATCCACGGACCGACGCGAGAGTCCTTTCCTCGGCTGTGGCCAAAGTGATCTCCCGGAATCTAAAGGGCCTTTGCCAGGAACCCATCTGTGCCGAAATCGCCGGGGAAATCCTGGAGAAAAAGTCCTTCCAGACCATTGAAAAGACCCGCTACGTCAACGACAAGCAGATCACCGACCACTACGCGATCATCCCCACCGGCCAAGGGCTTTCGGCTCTTTTAGGGCTTTCGGTCACCTCCCGGCGGGTCTATGAAGTGATTGAACGGCGTTTCCTTAGCATCTTTTATCCGCCGGCCGTTTACCAGAAGGTGAACCTCGTCGCCCGCATCGGTTCGGAGGCCTTTTTTACTTCCTTTAAGATGCTCCAATCGCCAGGTTACCTGGAAATTGCCGCCGCTTCCTTTAGCAGCAAAGGGCCGGAAACGGAAGAACCTCTGGCCAACAAAACACTGCTGCAGTTTGTCCTCGCATTAAAAAAGGGCGCCGTTCTCCCGGTACAAAAGCTCTCCATAAAGGAGGGGGAAACCTCTCCGCCCAAGCGGTACAATTCCGGCTCCATGATCTTGGCCATGGAAAACGCAGGGCAGCTGATCGAGGACGAAGAGCTGCGGGCGCAGATCAAAGGCAGCGGCATCGGCACCAGCGCCACCCGGGCGGAAATCCTGAAAAAGCTGGTAAATATCCGTTACCTGGCCCTGAATAAAAAAACACAAATCATTACGCCCACGCAGCTGGGAGAAATGATCTTCGACGTAGTCTCCTGTTCTATCCGCTCGCTGTTAAATCCCGAACTGACTGCCAGCTGGGAAAAGGGGCTCAATTATGTGGCGGAGGGAAGCATTACCTCGGAGGAATATATGGAAAAGCTGGAACGCTTTATCCAGGTTTGGACCCAAAACGTCATACAGAATAGCCGCCAGGTCGCCCTGCGGCAGATGTATGAGGCCATCGCCCCCTATTATACAAAGAAAGGAACGGCCCATGAATAAGTATACCATTGCCAATCTTTTGAACCTTCACGAAACCATTGCCGCAGAGCTTTTTGCGGGAAAGACCTACCCGTGGGAAGTCCTTCCGGAAATCGGCGCCTTTATCCGGAAACTGGGAGCTTCTCTGCCATCAGAAGAATACGACCACCCGGAAGAAACCGTCTGGATCGCCAAATCTGCCCAGATCGCCCACACCGCTTCCATCAACGGCCCGGCCATTATTGGAAAAGACGCGCAGATCCGTCACTGCGCTTTCCTCCGGGGCAACGTACTTGTCGGAGAGGGCGCCGTGGTGGGGAATTCCACCGAGCTAAAGAATGTCGTCCTTTTCAATAAGGTGCAGGTACCTCATTACAACTATGTAGGCGATTCCGTGCTGGGCTATCGCTCCCATATGGGCGCCGGCTCCATCTGCTCCAACGTAAAATCCGACAAAAAACCCGTCGTCGTCAAGGACGCGCAAACGCAGATAGAAACCGGGCTGAAAAAATTCGGCGCCATCCTGGGAGATTTTGTAGAGGTGGGCTGCGGCTCCGTCTTAAATCCAGGCTCCGTCATCGGCCGGCATACAAATATCTACCCCCTCTCTTCCATCCGGGGCTGTATCCCGGCGGACACCATCTATAAAAATCAGGGAGAAATCGCCAAAAAGCTTCCAGAATAAGACATACAGAAAACTTGCCACCGCCAACCTTTCTGCATACTACGGCATCAAAAAAGGCCCCGAACCATACAGAAAACCTGCCACTGGCAGCTTTTCTGCATACTACGGCATCGGCATATCCGGCAGAAAAATTGCCGAATGCCCTGTTCGCGGCCTTCTTTCTCTCAGGTGTGAAACACCGCGTACCGAAGCCCTGCAAGCAGCGCCAGATGCACGGGATAGAACAGATAGAAAGCGTATTTCTTATATTTTCCCTGGATAAATCCCCTCTCCCCGTTGTAGAGCCGAATCGGCAAGAACGCCAGGACGGCGAACCACTCGAAATACAGGCAAAGAGAACCCAAAATCGTCTGCATCAGGGGCCTCTTCCGAAAAAGGTACAGCACCAGGATCAGGATAACGCCATGGTAGCTGTAATCCGTCTGCAAAACCGTAGCGGCGGCAAGAGCCGCGGCAATTACACAGATCTGGACTGTCGGCCGTCCCCAGTATCGCTCCAGCCCCCACATAGCCAAAAATCCGATCAGCAACGTAAAATAGATATTCTGCGAATTTCCATAGATGGAACGGAACAAAAGGTCAAAAGGCACCTCGGAAATCAGCGCGAAAACAGCTAAATTTACAGCATATTTCCGGCGATTGGAGGTATGGCAGAACCCCTCCACCAAAAGAAACGCAAAAACGGGGAACGCCAGTCTTCCCAACAACCGAAAAATCTTATAGAGATTTTCCGTATGTACCACGCCAAAGAGCTGATAGGAAAAAATCGGTTCCCAAGCTCTTTGCCATTTTACCAGAAAACCGGCGCCAATATGGTCGATCAACATAAAAAAAACAGCGAAAACCTTCAGCGCGCTGCCGCTAAAGATCTGGCAGCCGCGGGATGAAGCCTCCGTATCCATAGAAAATTCCTCCTACTCGTCAAATCGATGATTTTCAAACAGCATACCATAAAGGTCCGCCTGTAGCAAGCTTACGCATCCGAAATTCCATCGGATTCCATGGCACTTTTTATCTGTATATTTCTCACAAACCTCCCATACTTCCCTTCTACTATTTTATGCAAAAATCCTATTAGAAAATTTCAATAAAATACCGGCCGTCCACAGCTGCAAAAAAATAGGCACTCTGCATAAATTTGTAAAAAAAATTTCACCATTTTCCATGATTCTATGCTATAGTAAGGAAAGATGTACAAAGTGTATACATTCCTGCGCTTTTCTCTTTATGCAGAAATACATTTCCTATAGATCCGATCGCTTTCCCGATCAGATCGTATAGTGTATAAAAGCAGGCATTTCCCGTATAGCGTTCGCCAAAACGCCTTGACGAAGCGCTGTACCAGAAAGTATCCACAGTGCGCCAACAGCCTGTGGCAAAGGAGGGTCCTATGGAACATCAATTGGTTTGGCAAGAGGAATTTAACATTGGCGTCGACATTATTGACAAGGAACACCAAAGGCTTTTTAAGATTATCAACAAACTACTTGCATTCGCAGAGCATGAAAAAAAGAACCAGTGGGCATGCCAGGAAGGAATCAAGTATTTCAAAGAACATGCGATGAAGCATTTCGCAGACGAAGAGAATTATATGCTATCGATCCATTATGCGGGGTTCGCCACTCATAAGCGTATCCACAACGATTTTCGCACAAAAACGCTTCCCGCGCTGGAACTGGAGCTAGAACAAAGCGACTATGCACCGGACGCCGTCAGCCACTTCCTTGGCGTCTGTGCCGGCTGGCTAATCGGCCATACTCTGACGGAGGATCACGCCATTACCGGCGCGGCCCAAAGCAAATGGACGGATCTTATGCCGGAAGAGGAGCATACGGCCATACGCCAGACAATTCTGCAGCTTTTACATAGCATGTTCCAGCTGGAATCTCAGGTAATCAGCGAAAGCTACGGCGGAGAAAAATTCGGCAAAGGCGTCTATTACCGGCTGGTCTACAAAACCAAGCAGGAAGGAGAATGGCAAATCTTCCTGGTTTTTGAAGAACAGCTGTTGATCAATACGGTGGGAAAGATCCTAGGACTCACCACCGACAAGCTGGACGTTATGCTCATTAACGCTTCCCGCTATACGGCCCGGCAGTTTGTAGAGCATTTAAAGGCGCATCTGCCCGAGGCCGATCTGTATGAAATGAAAGAAGAAAATCTCCTGAATTATGAGCAGTTCCAGGAGGCCTTTAAAAAAGAAAATCCGCAGTTCAGCCTGCTCTTCGACACCGGCGCCGGCTACTTCGCTTTCTGCGTCGTCGCGCCACATTTGCTGGAAAACGGCGTCGGCCCCGCGCTTCAGGCGGACAACGCCATGGAAGAAATTGAAAAATACCTGACGCTTCGAAAGGAAAATCAAAAGAACAAGGTATTGGTCGTAGACGACTCTTTGGTCATTCGCCAGGGCATGAAGGAGCTTTTAGAACCGGAATACGAAGTATCCCTTGCAAAATCTGGTCTCTCCGCTGTCCGTACCATCACGTTAGATCGGCCGGATCTGGTCCTTTTGGATTACGATATGCCCATATGCGACGGTAGACAGATTTTGGAAATGATCCGTTCGGAAGAAGAATTCGCCGATATCCCCGTCATCTTCCTTACCGGCCGGGTAGACAAGGAAAGCATCCAAAAAGTCGCCGCCTTAAAGCCGGCGGGCTATCTGCCCAAATATTTAAAGCCGGCAGAAATCAAAAAAAACGTGGACAAGTATTTCCAGCGGAAAGCCAACGGCGACTCCGACACGCCCCAAACTGCGGAAGTATCCAAATAAAACACTCTGGATTCATCGCGCTTTCCTATGGATCGCCCCAAATATTCATGAAACACCGGCAGAAAATGGAAATGTACCAATTTGTATAAAATTACCGAAAAACTGATTGACAATTTCCGATTTTTATGATAAAAATATAGTAACAAGTCAAGCTGTATCTGATTGCTGACGGATAAAGTGGAAGCAACCACAGGGGAATCAGATTACAGAGGAGCGCCGACCGTCTGGGCAACATTTGTGAATTCGCAGATGTTGCCTTTTTTACCGCATGGAAGGCATATAAGAATATAAGGAGGAATCTTATGTTTAAAGAGGAGTATCAGGCAATATGTAACGGTGGTCTGGCAAAGTCCAATTTCATGAAAAACAATCCGCTGGGATATTTCGTATCCGCCATGGTTGCGGGTATGTTCATCTCCTTCGGTGGATTCGTCGCTTTTGTATTAGGCTCCGTAATCTCCGCTGGAGACGCGGCTTCCTGGACAAAAGCGGCGCAGGCATTCGCATTTGCCGCTGCCCTTAGTCTTGTGGTTATGGCGGGCGCCGAGCTGTTTACCGGAAATAATCTGGTCTTGGGTGCGGCTTCCCTGCGGAAAAAGGTTTCCTGGGGCGACACCTGCAAGCTGTGGATCTTCTGCTGGATCGGAAACCTGGTAGGTTCCCTGCTAACCGTTTTCGTATTCAAGCTGACCGCTATTCCCACCGGCGATACCGGCGCTTATTTCGCGCAGATCGCTTCCACAAAAGTAGGAATTCCGCCGCTGGAGCTTCTGATGCGGGCTATCCTGTGTAATATCTTGGTGTGTCTGGCCGTCTGGTGCGGAACAAAAATGAAAACGGAATCCGGAAAGCTCATTATGATTTTCTGGTGTATCTTTGTATTTATGATCTGCGGCTTTGAGCATAGCATCGCCAACATGAGTATCGAAGGCGTGGCTTTGTTCAACGGCGATATCGCTCTTGGCAGCTACTGCTACAGCGTCCTTCTGGCAACGGTGGGCAATATGATCGGCGGCGTGCTCTTTACCGCGCTCCCCTACCACTTGATCTCCAAGGACGTATAGACTACATACCTCGTACCGCCGCGTAGCGATTTTCAAGATATATACAAGCAAAGGGCAACGATCACATGAAACAGAAAAGGCTTTGGTATCTGGGATTTCTGCTTCTGCTTGGCGCGCTTCTGTTTGTACAGGTTCCGGCCCTGGGCGCGGTAAAACAGGGCTGGGTCAAAAGCAATAATACGTGGTACTACTATGTCAACGGAAAAAAGCGCACCGGACGCATCACCGATCCGGCAACAGGCAAGGAATACTATCTGGATAAAAAACAAAACGGCGCCATGCTCACCGGCTGGAAAAGGGTTGGAAAATATTATTACTACTTCGGCGCCGACGGAGCGATCCGACACGGCTGGCAGCGGGTAAACGGACGGATGCGGTTCTTCTACGCCAAGTCCGGCGCGATGGCCGCCAATACAAAGATAAACGGCCGAACCATCAACGCAACTGGCGCATGGCTGGCAGTCATTGTAGTAGATCCCGGCCATGCGCCGGCAGTTGCCAGCGGCACAGAACCGCTGGGACCCGGCTCATTGGAAATGAAAGCTAAGGACACCTCCGGCACGCAGGGCGTCGCCACCGGCGTGGAGGAATACAAGCTAACGATGGATATCTCCCGGCAATTGCAGGCTGAACTTAAACGCCGAGGGTATGCCCGCACTTATTTAACGCATCAGGGAAAAGGAGCAATTAGCTGCGTCCAGCGGACGCAGGTGGCCAACGCCAAAAAAGCAGACGCTTATCTGCGGATTCACGCCAATGGCAGCGATAATCAAAGTATGACCGGCGCTCTTGCCATATGTGTTACCGGACAGAACCCCTGGGTGAGCAATTCCCTGTATACAAAAAGCAAGAAGCTTTCCCAGAGAGTGCTGAGTGCTTACTGCAGCGTCACCGGCGCTAGGATGGAACGGGCGGGGGACGGCGTCTGGTATACCGATACTATGACTGGCAACAATTGGAGCCAGGTGCCCTGCACCCTGATTGAACTTGGTTATATGACCAATCCTGCTGAAGATAGGAAAATGCAGACGTCCTCTTATCAGAAGCGGATGGTACAGGGGCTGGCCAACGGCATCGACCGATATTTCGGCATCGCCTCCTCCTGAAAATCCATACAGAAAAGATCGGAAGAGCGTCGTGT
>CAOJIB010000075.1 GCA_948436455.1 uncultured Blautia sp. | reverse complement strand
CGAGACCCACAACCACCCCACGGAGATCGAACCCTTCGGCGGCGCGGCCACCTGCTTAGGCGGCGCGATCCGAGACCCGCTCTCCGGGCGCACATACGTCTACCAGGCCATGCGTGTCACCGGGGCTGCCGATCCCACCGTACCTGTGCAAGATACAATGAAAGGCAAGCTCTCTCAGAAAAAGCTGGTGCGCGGCGCGGCCAAGGGCTACAGCTCCTACGGGAACCAGATCGGCCTGGCCACCGGCTATGTCAAAGAGATCTACCATCCCAACTACGTGGCGAAACGAATGGAAATCGGCGCGGTATTAGGCGCTGCTCCCCTCCGAGCCGTGAAACGGGAAACCTCCGATCCGGGAGATGTAATCATCCTGCTGGGCGGCCGCACGGGACGGGACGGCTGCGGCGGCGCTACCGGCTCCTCCAAGGTGCATACTGAAGCCTCCATCGAAACCTGCGGTGCAGAAGTACAAAAAGGCAACGCGCCCACCGAACGGAAAATCCAGCGCATGTTTCGCCGGGAAGAGGTCAGCGCCTTAATCAAAAAATGCAATGACTTCGGCGCCGGCGGCGTATCCGTGGCCATCGGAGAACTGGCGGCCGGACTTTTGGTAGACTTGGATAAGGTGCCGAAAAAATACGCCGGACTGGACGGTACGGAGATCGCCATCTCCGAATCTCAGGAACGCATGGCCGTCGTCGTGGACCCTAAAGACGCACAGACGTTTTTAGACTATGCCCAGGAAGAAAATCTGGAAGCGGTAAAAGTCGCCGTCGTTACAGAGGAACCCCGGCTGGTGCTGATCTGGCGCGGGGAAGAGATCGTCAATATTTCCAGAGCCTTTCTGGATACAAACGGCGCCCATCAGGAAACCGACGTCCAGGTGGATATCCCTAAAAAGAAAGACTGTCCCTTACAAAAAGAAGAAATTGCCGATGAAAAGGCCAAATGGCTGGAAACTCTGGCGGACTTAAACGTCTGCTCCCAGACAGGCCTGGTGGAAATGTTTGACAGCTCCATCGGCGCTGGCAGTGTGCTGATGCCCTACGGCGGAAAATATCAGCTCACCGAAACCCAGACGATGGTAGCCAAGGTGCCCGTCCAAAAGGGCAAAACCCATACTGTCACTATGATGAGCTATGGCTTTGATCCTTATCTGTCCAGCTGGAGCCCCTATCACGGCGCGGTGTACGCCGTGGCGGAATCTGTAGCCAGAATCGTCGCCGCCGGCGGAGACTATGCTTCCATCCGTTTCACCTTCCAGGAATATTTCCGGCGGATGACCGCAAACCCGAAGCACTGGAGCCAGCCCTTTGCCGCCCTTCTAGGCGCTTATGCGGCGCAGCTAGGGTTTGGCCTACCTTCCATCGGCGGCAAGGACAGCATGTCCGGCACTTTCAACGACCTGGACGTTCCTCCTACGCTGGTATCCTTCGCAGTCGATGTGGCAAAACTACAGGATATTCTCACCCCGGAGCTGAAACGCCCCGGCAGTAAGCTCATCTGGCTGCGGATGCCAAAGGCCGCTTATGATCTGCCAGACTTTGAAGCGGTGAAGGAACAGTACCAAAAATTCCGGCAGGATGCTCAGGCGGGACGCATTCTCTCCGCGTATGCTCTGGACCGGCACGGTATTGCCGCCGCCGTAAGCAAAATGGCCTTTGGAAACGGCCTTGGCGTAAAGATCGAGCACTCCATCGACGCGAGGGATCTGTTTGCTCCAGGCTTCGGTGATATTCTCTGCGAGGTTCCCGACGGCAAGGTGGGCGAATTATCCATCACCTATACGCTCGTCGGCGAGGTCACGAAAGAACCGGTCATCTCTCACCGGACCATGGAGCTGCCCCTGGATCTGGCGCTGGATGTCTGGAAGGGAACGCTAGAACCGGTATTCCGGACCAATTCAGGCAAGAACGACGGCCCAACCTCCGTTTTCTTTGCCGCTAAGGAGACGAAGGAAGACAACGGCCAGATCTATATCTGTAAACACAAAGTTGCAAAGCCGCGGGTATTTATCCCAGTTTTCCCAGGCACCAACTGCGAATACGACAGCACTCGGGCCTTTGAGAGAGCCGGCGCCGAAGTCGATGTAAAAGTATTCAAAAATCTAACGGCTCAGGATATTCGGGATTCGGTAGAAGTCTTCTCCAATTCCATCCGTCAGGCTCAGATGATCATGTTCCCCGGCGGCTTTTCCGCAGGAGATGAACCGGACGGCTCCGCCAAATTCTTCGCCACCGCGTTCCAAAACGAAAAAATCAAAGAAGCGGTGCAAAAGCTTCTAGAAGAGCGGGATGGTCTGGCCCTCGGGATCTGCAACGGCTTCCAGGCGCTGATTAAGCTGGGGCTGGTTCCTTACGGAAAGATCGTCGGCCAGAAAGAAGACTCTCCCACGCTGACCTATAATACCATCGGCCGGCACATCTCCCGGATGGTCTATACAAAAGTGATCAGCAATAAATCCCCCTGGCTGCGTTTGGCTACGCCCTGCGGCGTATACTGCAATCCGGCTTCCCACGGAGAAGGACGCTTCGTCTGCAGCGAGGAATGGGCGGCCAAGCTCTTTGCCAACGATCAGGTGGCCACACAGTATGTATCCTGCGACGGCGAACTGTGCATCAACGACGAAGAATGGAACGTGAACGGCTCCACCTTCGCCATCGAGGGAATCACCAGTCCAGACGGCAGAGTCCTGGGCAAAATGGCCCATGCCGAACGGCGGGACGACGGCGTCGCTATCAATATTTACGGCGAACAGGATATCCGCATTTTCGAATCCGGCGTCCGCTATTTCCAGTAAAACCGGAGCGCGCATACAAAAATGAGTATCTTGTTTCAAGGCACCACTCAACATCATAACCACAAGGAACACATTCTAAACGAGCCACTGATTTATGAAATTCTTTCAGTAGTAGAAGAAATTCCCGAAGGAAAAGTCGCCACATACGGACAAATCGCCCGGTTGATCGGCAGGGACCAAAACGCCAGACTTGTTGGAAAGGTTCTCCATATATCCGAGCTTTACGGAGAATATCCCTGTCACCGCGTGGTGAATCACGCGGGAAGACTTGCCCCGGGATGGCCGGAACAAAAGCTCTTGCTAGAATCGGAGGGTGTTGGAATGAAGGACGACTGCCGCGTGGATTTGAAAAAATTCCGCTGGGAAGCTTAAGGGCCAACGAAAGTTTTTCCCGCATAATTTGTAACTTCCCGGAAAAAATATATATTATATATAAAAATAGTGAAAAAGCTTAGCGAATGTATTACGCCAATCATGGACTTTTCGACATGCTTTAAAAGGGGAACCAACTATGGAAGATCTGATTATCGTCGGCGCGGGGCCGGCCGGGATCTCCGCCGCACTTTATGCCGTACGGGGAAACGTAACGCCTCTGGTGCTCTATCACGACGCCGGTGCGCTGGAAAAGGCGGAAAAAATCGAAAACTTTTATGGGAACGCAGATTTTCTCTCTGGCAGCGAATTACAGCAAAAGGGAATCTCCCAGGCGAAAAAACTGGGCGTCCGTTTTCAAAAAACTCAGGTTCTAGCCATCGGCGGCCTAGATACCTTCCTGGTAAAAACTACTCTGGGAGAATGGCAGGCCCGCAGCGTTATCCTGGCAACCGGCGCCCGCCGGACGGCTCCCAAGCTTCCTGGAATCAAAGAATTGGAGGGCCGGGGCGTCAGTTATTGCGCCGTCTGCGACGCATTTTTCTATCGCCAGAAGGAAGTGGCCGTACTTGGGAATCAATCCTTTGCCCTTCATGAAGCCAACGAACTGGCGGCCGTCGCCAAAAAGGTAACGATCCTCACGCACGGGCTTCCTTTAGATACGCGGGAAAAAGAAATTCCTTTCCCTGTGGAAAAGCGCCCGATTGCCAGAATCAAAGGCGCCGATCGGATACAAAGTGTAGAATTTCAGGACGGGGAAGAGCTGGCGGTCGACGGGCTTTTCATTGCCATCGGAACTGCCGGCACTACGGAAATCGCCCGGCAGATGGGCGCGGCTCTGACAGAAAAAGGACATATTCTCGTAAACGAACAGATGGAAACCACGCTACCCGGTCTGTACGCCGCCGGCGACTGCACCGGCGGACTTTTGCAGATCACAAAGGCCGCCTATGAAGGAACGCTGGCCGGAATATCCGCGGCACGATACGTAAAAAAACAGAAACAAAAGAAAAAATGACGTCCGCTGCCCCGGCAGCCATTTTGCATACTATGACATGTAGAAAGGAGCACGTTATGGCGAAAGAAATTACCATGCAGAATTTTGAACAAGAAGTAACAACAGCGACAACCCCCATTTTAATCGACTTTTGGGCTTCCTGGTGTATGCCCTGCCAACGACAAGGCCTTACCATCGAAGAAATGGCCCAGGAAGGATATTCCGTCGGGAAAATCAATGTCGACGAACAACCGGAGCTGGCTTCTAAATACGGTATAATGAGCATTCCTACCCTGATCGTCTTTCAGGATGGAAAAGAAAAAACGCGGCTGGTAGGGCTGCAGTCAAAAGAAACCCTCATCCAAGCGCTGCAGTAGATCAGAAGAGTAAAACGCGCCTCTTGGAACGATCAAAAGTTCCAAAGAGACGCGTTTTTTTATGTCATAATGTATAAAATAGCTACCACCGCAGGCTTTTATCGAATCGGCTACAGAGAATATAGATCTGTACGGCGAGCGGACAGTAACGGCAGCTCCCGACGTACTTTTTCCACACGCTGCAGATCAATCTCGGTAATGAGATAGCCTTCCTCTTCCTGCATTTGCCCAATCACATCTCCCCAGGGGGATACAAGCAGCGTGTGGCCCCAGGCCACGTATTCCGCCTTTGGATCTCTGGCCACGGACGTACCCACCAGATAACATTGGTTATCTACTGCACGGCAGCGGAATAAAAGCTCCCAATGGGCCGGACCGGTAGTCATATTAAAAGCCGCCGGCACCAGGATTAGCTTTGCTCCTTCAAGAACCATTTTCCGGCTCAGCTCCGGAAAACGAAGATCAAAACAGATACAAAGCCCTATTTTGCCAAATTCCGTATCGAATACCGTGCAGGCGTCTCCCGCCGAAAGCGTCGCGGACTCCCGAAAATTCTGCCCGCCTTCGATCTGCACGTCAAACAGATGCGCCTTCCGGTGCCTGGCGATCTGCCGACCGCTCCTGTCAAACACATAAGCTGTATTATAGATATTGCCGACCGCGTCTCTCTCCGGAATGGTTCCCGCCGACAGATAGACTTGATACTTCTTTGCTATTTCGCTTAAAGCCTGCCAGGTGGGGCCGCCTTGTGGCTCCGCATACACCGGGAACTCCTCCGTCTTATATGGACAGTTAAACATTTCTCCCAGCGTTACCAGATCGGCTTTTTGGACGGCGATCTTCTCCATATAAGCTTCCAGCTGTCGGAGATTTTTTTCCTTTTCTGTGAATACATGCGTCTGTAATTGTATAATCTTCATTGATTTACCTCCGGCTGGGTCGATACTTTTATATCCTAGCTACGCCTGTTTTTTTCGCAGTCTCTGCCACAGCTTTGGCCACCGCGGCCACTACCCGCTTATCAAAGGGATTGGGAATAATATATTCCGCCTGCAAATCCTCCTCGCTAATCAGTCCGGCGATTGCATAGGCGGCGGCCACCTTCATTTCATTATTGATCTCACTGGCCCGTACATCTAAAGCCCCCCTAAAAATGCCAGGAAAAGCCAGTACGTTGTTGATCTGATTGGGGAAATCGCTTCTGCCCGTTCCAACTACGGCCGCTCCGGCTGCCTTGGCCAGATCCGGCATAATCTCCGGCACCGGATTTGCCATGGGGAATAAGATCGGATCCTTTGCCATGGAGCGCACCATCTCCTCTGTGACCATTCCTGGGGCCGATACGCCGATAAATACGTCGGCTCCGGCCAGTATTTCCTTTAAAGAACCTTTTCGCATCTGACGGTTGGAAATCCTGGCAAGCTCCGCCTTTTCCGGATTCAGATCCTCTCTTCCCTCGTAGATTGCACCTTTTCGATCGCACATCACCACATCCTGCAATCCCAGATGCACCAGTAGCTTGATAATCGCCGTGCCTGCGGCGCCGGCCCCAGAAGTAACCACGCGTACTTTAGACAGCTCCTTTTTCGTTACCTTCAAGGCATTTAACAAAGCCGCCGCTACGACGACCGCCGTGCCATGCTGATCGTCATGGAAAATGGGAATATCGCACTGCTCCTTTAATTTCCGTTCGATTTCAAAGCACCGGGGCGCGGAAATATCTTCCAGATTCACACCGCCAAAGCTTCCAGCCAGCAATGCGATCGTATGGACAATCTCATCCACCTCCTTGCTGCGTACGCAAAGGGGAAACGCGTCCACATCGGCAAATTCTTTAAACAGCACGCATTTGCCTTCCATGACCGGCATACCAGCTTCCGGTCCGATATCCCCCAGGCCGAGCACGGCCGTACCATCAGTGACAACGGCTACCATGTTGCCCCGTCGGGTATATTTATAGGAAAGTTCCGCATCCTCCTTAATCTTCAAACACGGTTCGGCAACTCCCGGCGTATAGGCGATCGATAGATCTTCCGGAGTCTCCAGCTTTGCACGGCTGACTACCTCGATCTTTCCCTGCCATTTCTCATGTGCCAGCAACGCTTTTTCTTTTTTGTCCATCTTTGTACGCTCCTCTCCCTGGCCCGCCTGCGGGGCCTGCATAGCTTCGTATTGTCTTACTCGATCCCGCCAAAGATTTCGGCAATAGGGGAATCTTCTGATAATAGAATCGTTTTGTCTCCGCCTTTCATAGACGCTTTCAGGGCGTCCAGACTTCTTACGTAAGAATAGAAATCCGTCTTACTCTCATCCGCATAGGCGTCCGCCAGAATCCGCATATACTCTGCTTCGCCTTCTGCTTCTAGGATTTCTGCCTGTTTCTCAGCCTCAGAAATCTGAATCGCCGTTTCCTTATCTGTGGCATTGCGGATCACCTTTGCTTCGGCATTTCCTTCCGCCGTATAGGTCGCCGCAATATTATTCCGTTCGGAAATCATTCGCTCGTATACGGCCTCTTTATTATCGTTGGGCAAATCCAGCTGCTTCGTCTCAAAAAAGCGAATCTGAATGCCGTACTGTTCCATAATATTTCCCATATCTTTCAGAACGATTTCGGAAAGCTCTCCTCCCCGGCCGCTGATCACCTCGTCCTGGGGCATACTGCTGATTGCGTTCTTCGTAGCGTTATACACAGCCGTATTGATCCGGCTCTCCGCGTTTGCGATGGAAAAATTCAGCGTCTGGGCAAATTTCAGGGGATCTTTAATCTCCCACAGCACAAAGCTGTCGCTGATCATCGTCTTTTTATCCTTTGTAATCACGTCGGAAGGCGCGATATCGTATAAAAGGATTTCTTTCGGCAGCGTATCTGCGCTTTCCAGAAACGGAATCTTCAAACTGATGCCCGGCGTATCCAGAATACGGTTTACCTTTCCAAACTGCCGGATCAGCTTATACTCATTCTGCTGCGTAACAACTATGGAGGAGCCAAGCAACACTATAACTGCAAAAACCGCCAGTAGGCCTATTGTCTTTTTTATCTTCATCTCTCTCCTCCTGTCGTCGAAGTATCCGCCTGTCCATCCTCATCTGCCCCAGGAGAAACCTCCGCCTGCTCCGTCGCTTTCTCCGACGCCTGTGAAAACGGCTCCAACGGGAGCATTTTCTGCACGCCATTGCCGCTGTCTATAACGACCTTCAAACCGGGCAGTACGTCCTCCATCGCTTCAAAATACATTCGCTGCTTGGTAATCACCGGATTTTTCAGATATTCCGCATACATTTCATTGAATCTGGCCGCCTGAGCCGTAGCTTCGTTGATTCGGGTCGCTTTTTTCGCCTCCGCCTCTTGGATGATCTGATCCGCCTGGGCTTTAGCTTCGGGAAGCTTTTCATTGCGGTATTTATTAGCGTTATTCAAAGCCGTTTCCTTTCCCTGCTTCGCCGTTTCTACCGCTTTAAACGCCTGCATGACCTCTGTGGTCGGCGGTTCGGAATCCTGAATCGTAATATTTACAAGCTGAATGCCTACATCCTGCGTTTCCATCTTCTCTAAAATCTGCTCTTTGATTTTCGACTGGATCTCTCCTTTTCCGGTCGTCAAAACCTCATCCACACTATACGTGCTGACCACCGTGCGGATGCATCCCTGCGCCACATTCTTAAAAATCAGCTCCGGCTCCTTGGACTGATACGTGTAACGGACCGGATCGGAAATCCGGTACTCCACATAAAAATCCACGTTAATAAAATTGTAATCCGCCGTGATCATAAGTCCTTCCGGATCAACTACCTCATTATCATCTTCCGTATAGCCGATAGCAAAGCCCTGGATCGTGGTATTGACCTTGCGCACTCTTTGCACCAGGGGAATTTTAAAATGCAGGCCTGTCTCCGTCACGGCTTTCGGCTTTCCGAAAGTCACCAGCACCGCCTGTTCCTGCTCCTGAATCTGGTAACAGGAGCCTGTCGCCAATAAGATAAGAATAGCAAAAATCCATGCAACTTTCAGAAATTTTCCCGCCTGCTTTCCAAGCCTTCTGGCCGACGGCTTTTTATCCGATTCTTTTTCCGCCCGTTCTTCATAGCTATTTTTTCTTTTTTTCCACATGGGTTTCCCTCGCTTTCCTACTCTTTCTGCGTATAGTTTTATTTTATCATATTTCCTGGGAATTTCCATAAAAATCTGTAAATTTCCCAAAAACCATATACGCCGCCATGTCCGCATGCTATAATTAAACTATAAAACGATACTTTCGGAGGAACAAGCTTATGCTTTCATTTGCATGTGATTATACGGCCGGCGCACATCCGGAAATTCTTACGAAGCTGATGGAAACGAACCAGATGCCGTTACCCGGCTACGGCGAAGACTGCTTTACCAAAAGCGCCGCTGCAAAAATACAGGCGGCTTGCGATTGCCCGGACGCCCAAGTCTATTTTACCGTAGGCGGCACGCAGGCCAATCAACTAGTCATTTCCACCCTGCTTTCGGATTGCGAGGGCGTACTGGCGGCAGATACCGGACATATCAGCACGCATGAAGCCGGCGCGATCGAATACAGCGGCCACAAGGTTCTGACGCTTCCGTCTCATCAGGGAAAAATACAGTGCGCCGAATTAGACGCCTTTTTGAAAAGCTACTATGCCGACGAAAATCATTCCCATATGGTTTTCCCCGGTATGGTATATATTTCCCATCCCACAGAGTATGGCAGCCTCTATACCAAAAGCGAATTATATACTCTTTCCAAAATCTGCCGTTCCTACCATATGCCGCTGTACATCGACGGCGCGCGGCTGGCCTACGCCCTGGCATGCAAAGAAACCGACGTAACGCTGCCGGACATCGCCCGGCTAGCCGACGTATTTTGCATTGGCGGCACGAAGGCCGGCGCTTTGTGCGGAGAAGCGATCGTCTTTACAAAAGGCTCTATGCCCCCGCGCTTTACGGCGCTTGCCAAGCAGCGCGGCGCTCTGCTCTCCAAGGGGCGACTGCTGGGCGTCCAGTTCGATACGCTTTTTACCGACGGCCTGTACTTTCAAAACGGACAGCATGCGCTACTACAAAAGGACAAAATGATCCATATCTTAAAAAACGCGGGACTTTCCTTCTATTACGAATCCCCGACCAACCAGCAGTTTCTTCTGCTGGAAAATACGCTGCGAAAAAAGCTGGAAGAAAAAGTCTGCGTAGGCTTCTGGGAAGTATACGACGACAACCACACCATCGTGCGCTTTGCCACAAGCTGGTCAACGACAGATGAGGATCTTAAAGAATTAGAAAAAATTCTGCAGGCTTTGGAGATAAAAAACTGAAATATCTATTTCCAAGCACATGCTTCGCCGGCAATTTCCTCACTCGATATGCAGCTTACTGTAATCGACGCCCTTCTTTTTCCGGGAAACACTGCCATAAAAATGATCGAGCTTCTTATGAGAATCCAAAAGAAACGAAGCTCTTTTAATCGCGTCCAGACCGAACTTCTGCCGGATGGCGTCTACAGTTTCGTCCATCCGGGACCATTTTTCATAATCCGTCTGCTCGAATAATTCCATTTGCCTGGCCGTTTCCTCTTTGCTGATCCGGCTGGTATAAATTCCCAGTAGACGAATGGGCTTTTGGTCCCAGCGTTCCTCAAACAACGTACAAGCCGCCTGATAGATCTCGTTCGTTACATTCGTAGCGGCCGGAAGCACTTTCTGATGGGAAACTGTGCGAAGTTGATCGTCTTTGATCGAAATACTCACCTGCTGCGCCCGTACATGATGTCGGCGCAGCCGGACGGCCACTGTCTCTGCCAGCCCTAAGAGCACTGCTTTTGCAGTATCCGCATCCGTCACGTCAAAGGCGATCGTCGTAGAATTCCCATAGCCCTTATTCTCCAAGGCTTCTGGTTGTACCGGTGAAGAATCGACGCCGTTGGCATACCGCCAAATCTGTTCGCCGGGCTTTTTCAGATTGTGACGAATCGTCTGTGGCTCCGCCGCCGCCAGTTCTCCAATGGTCGTAATCCCCAGAGTTCGCAGCTTCTTCCCCGTAGCCCGCCCCACCGAAAAAAGCTCTTCCACAGGCAGCGGCCACATTTTCTGAGGAATTTCTTCTATAAATAACGTGTGCACCAGATCCGGCTTTTGAAAGTCCGAAGCCATTTTAGCCAGCAACTTATTCTCAGATACCCCTACATTAACCGTAAAGCCCAACTCCCGACGGATCCTGTCCTTAATCTCATGCGCCAGCTTTATCGGCTCTCCAAAGACAGCCGCCGAATCCGTCACATCCATAAAAGCCTCGTCGATGGAATACGGCTCCACGACAGGCGTATATTCCCGCAAAATTTCCATAAAAGCCTGAGAGCACCGTTCGTATAAACGATAATTCGGAGGAGCCAGATAGAGCTGCGGACATTTCTTTTTCGCCTCCAAGATACTTTCTCCCGTACGTACCCCGTACTTTTTCGCAGGCAGAGACTTTGCCAAGACGATCCCCCGGCGCATGCTTACATCGCCGCCAATCGCCGCCGGGATTTCCCGCAGATCCAAGCGGCCGCCCAGAGCATCCAGCCGATACACCGCCTCCCAGGAAAGATAAGCCGAATTTACATCAATATGAAAAATCGTTCGTCTCATTTTAGAACATTTGTTCCTCCTTTTCTTTAGTATAACAGAACATGTATTCTATGTAAAGAGGATATTTGTTCCATATCTCATTTTTTCTGATAGAAGCGAAAAATGCCGCGAAATATTTCCGCAGCATTTTGACTATATAAGGAACATTCTAAAGTAAACCTACTCCCGCCCGCCGGCAAATATCTTCCGTGGCAGGGCTTATCCTGCTTTTCGCAGATGTTGTTTCTCTACAACGTCCTTTTTCCTATAAAACAGATAAAAACTAAGGCAGATCAGTACGGATAGGATCGAGCCAACCACCGGCGCTAAGCCCATCGGATACAAGGTGTTCGGATAGTATACCGACGCCAGATAAGCGCCTGGCACACGAACGCATAGTGTGGAAAGAAAATTATGAACAAAGGAAATCCCGGAACGGCCATAGGCGCAGAAATAACCGCTGAAGCAAAAATGGATGCCCGCCGCCAAACAGTCCCAGGAATACGAGCGCAGATATTCCCCGCCCATCTGTATAACCTGCGGATCACTGGAAAACAAGCCCACAAAAGGATTGGAAATCCACTGGCAGGCCAGTCCGACCAAAAGGCCGAAAGCCATGGAAAGCGTCAGTCCCCACCGCAATGTCTCTCTGGCCCGGTCGTGGCGCAGCGCGCCCACATTCTGGGCAACAATTGCAGAAATCGATGAGAGCATCGCCGATGGCACCAGGAATAAAAAGCCGATGATTTTTTCTACGATTCCCACGCTGGCGGCCACGATCAGTCCACGCTGGTTCGCAATCATTGTAATCACCAGAAAGGAAATCTGGATTACCCCATCCTGACAGGCCACCGGCACGCCCACCTTTAGAATTGGCGAAAGCATCTGTCGGCTGGGAGAAAAATCGCTCTTTTCTAGCCGCAGCCCCAGACCACGCTTCTTCAGCGTATACAGAGCGAAACACACGCTGGCCGTCTGAGAAAGCACCGTGCCGAAAGCCGCGCCGGCCGCACCCATATGCAGCGGCCCAATCAAAAGGAAATCCAACGCGACATTCAGCGCACAGGCAATCCCTACAAAATACATCGGACTTTTCGAATCTCCCAATCCCCGGAAGATACAGCTGATTACATTATAAGCAGTAATAAAAGGAATCCCGGCAAAGCAGATTAAAAGGTACGTCTTCGTCTGCGCCGCCGCCTCCACCGGCGTGGACATTATATGTACGATACCATCCGCCGCCAGCATCAAAATCGCCGTCAGAACAACGGAAGCGCCAAGGAATAAAACCGCGGTGTTGCCGATAAACCGGGACGCTCTCTTTGGCTGTTTCGCTCCCACCGCTTGGCTAATATTGACGGTAGCGCCCATAGCCAGCCCTACGATCATCACCGTCAGCATATGCATGACCTGGCTGCCGATCGATACCGCCGATATG
>CAOJIB010000074.1 GCA_948436455.1 uncultured Blautia sp. | reverse complement strand
AGGATATGAATCAGCATTTTGATACAGATGTGAAAAATAGCATCTACATAGAACGACAAATGATGAGTGCCATATGTGCGCAGGACCGGTTAGCCTTTATGGCAGGTATGGAAGCCGGGCTGGCGTTGGTGACAGGAAGCTTTTGGAGGTGATATGCGGTAAGAATATGTAAACAAATTATACTAAGAAGTGTAATTGGAGGATGTAAGAATTTGACTAACATTTGACTAACAAAGTTATAAAAATATAGGTAAAACTAGAAAAAATAAGGCTACGATAAATGCGGAAAAATGCTTTAAAATCAAGTGTTTCAAGGAAAATAGAAAAATATAAAAGGCACTTTATAAAGCTACGGACCAAAAGGCCGGGGGTTCGAATCCTCTAACGCACGGACGAAAAGCCTGTGAAATACAGGACTTTGCAAAAAGAGCACTCCAAGAACGGGGTGCTCTTTTGTGATTTGACGAATATTTGATAGAATTGTATTTTCCTGTCCCAAGGTTTACTTCCTCTCCTGATTTTCCAGATATCCCCTCAAAGCCCTTCCGTTTAAAACAGTCAGTGTAAGTTCTCCCAGTAATATTCCCCACAAATATCCCTGAATGCCCACCCGGGGAACGGCGAAAAGCACGAAGACGAGGCGAATGCTCACGGCCAGCAGATTATGCAAAAAGCAGACGGTAGTCTTTCCCAGACCGTTTAGAATGCTGGTAATCGTACCGTTGAGATACAAAAAGGGACAGATGAAGGCCAGAGGCCGCAGGAATTCCTCCACCATGGCGTTGTGAAATAGAGTGTTTCCCAGAAAATGCGCGCCGGAAAAAAACAAGAGCGTGCTGGCCACGCCAAGGCCGAAACAGCAGCGAAGAATCAGCGCGGAGTTCCTTCTGATTTTTTCATGCTCGCCAAGGGCCTGCAGCTGGGCGACGGAGGGCAGGAGCATGACGGAAACGGAGTTTGTGATCGTGGAGGGAAATAGGATCAGGGGCAGTGCCATGCCGGTAAGGACGCCGTAAGCAGACAGGGCGGAAGGTCCCTCCACTCCAAAGAGCAAAAGCCGCTGGGGAATCAGAATATTCTCCATACTGCCAAGGGCAGTCAGAAGTACCCGGTTGGCTGTCAAGGGCAGCGCGATGGAAAGAATATGCGTCATATTGCCAAGCGGCGTTTTCCACTGGGTCAAAGTAAAACGCTGCTCCTTAAGCTTTATAGAAATTAGGAAAAAAGCGCCGACGGCGGCTACTAGCTCGCTGGAAAGCATGCCGATCACAGCAATCAGCGGCGTTACCGCTTTTCCCTGGGAAAGTAGGATCTGAAAGGCGAGAAAGGTAGAGCCGATACGTATTGCCTGCTCCAGAAGCTGCAAAACGGCGGGGATTCCTGTTTCTTTTTGGGCATAATAATAGCTGGTGACGCAGGAGTGGACGGTGCCAATGGGAAGACAAAAGGCCATCAGGCGCAGCAGTGGTTCCGTGCGCGCTTCCCCAAGAAGAGAACCGCCGATAAAGCCTGCTTTTGTATACAAGACCCATGCGGCGATACAGGAGAGGCAAAAGGACATCAGGCAGCCGCTTAAAAACATACCGTTGGCCCCATCGGTATCCTTTAAAGCGCTTTTTGAAGCCACGAAGCGGGAAATAGCGGTTTGGATACCTGTGGTAGTCAGCGCCATACATAGAGTAAGCACTGGAAAAACAAGCTGATAAATTCCCATCCCTTCCGCACCAATTGTATGCGAAAGGAATATTCTATAGAAAAACCCTAGGATTCTGGTAATAAATCCTGTGAAAGTAAGAATGAAGGTACCTAAAAGAAAGGGATGATTTTTATAGGACATCGGCATAAATCCTTTATATGGCCGCTTTTTGTCATTCTATGTGTGAAATGGGCTTGACAGAACCCGCCGCGGGTGATACAGTATCCGTAGAAATCCTAGTAAAATACTCGGATTTAAAAACGGCAACCAATCCGAATACAGCGGAGGATGGCATGAAATTATCAACAAAAGGCAGATACGGCCTGCGGGCGCTGGTAGATTTAGCTGTGCATAGCGAATCAGAGGCCGTATCGATACAGAGTATTTCCTGCAGACAGAATATTTCTGTGCGCTATCTGGAGCAGCTGATGGGAAAGCTGCGGCGGGCGGGGCTGGTAAAGAGCACCCGGGGCGCGCAGGGCGGATATCGTCTGGCAAAACTAGCAGAGGAGATTTCCGTGGGAGATGTGCTGCGGGCGTTGGAGGGAAATTTAGAAGCGGTGACCTGTCCGGGGAATATTCCGGAACAAGGCTGCGACGGGGCCGACGCCTGTGTGACCCGATACGTTTGGAAGCGTATCAACGACAGCATCACAGAAGCAGTGGACTCGATCATGCTCAGTCAACTGGTAGCGGAAAGCCGGAAGATTTGTAAAAAAGGCGAAATCAGTACGCAAATATGTGAAAATTAGGAGAGTGAAAGTATGAGCAAGCGTATTTATCTGGACAATGCGGCCACAACAAAGACCTCGCCAGAGGTTGTGGAGGCCATGCTGCCCTATTTTACAGAACATTATGGAAATCCTTCCAGCATTTATGAGCTGGCTGGAGAAAGCAAGGAAGCGGTCAGTAAAGCCAGAGAAGAGATCGCCAGGATCCTGCAGGCAAAGTCAAACGAGATTTATTTTACAGCGGGCGGCAGCGAAGCGGACAACTGGGCGCTCAAGGCGGCTTTTGAGGCATATAAGGAAAAGGGAAACCATATAATTACCACGAAAATCGAGCATCATGCGATCCTGCACACCTGCGAATATCTGGAAAAGCGGGGCGCAAAGATCACGTACCTGGATGTGGATGAAAACGGTGTCCTGCGCCTGGAGGATCTGGAAAAAGCTTTGACGCCGGAAACAATCCTGATTTCCGTCATGTTTGCCAATAATGAGATCGGTTCTATCCAGCCCATCAAGGAAATCGGTATGCTGGCGAAGGAGCATGGGATTTTATTCCACACAGACGCGGTGCAGGCGTTCGGCCAGCTTCCCATTTCCGTGGATGAGCTGCAGATTGATATGCTCAGCTCCAGCGCGCATAAGATTAACGGTCCAAAGGGCGTCGGTTTCCTCTATATTCGCAAAGGAGTAAAGATCCGTTCCCTGATTCACGGCGGCGCTCAGGAGCGGAAACGCCGCGCCGGTACGGAAAACGTGCCGGGAATCGTCGGTTACGGCTGCGCCGCGCGCAGAGCGGCCGAGACGATGGAGGAGCGGACGAAGAAAGAAGCAGAGCTTCGGGATTATCTAATTGGGAGGCTTTCGAAGGAAATTCCCTATTGTCGGCTGAACGGCCATCCCACAATGCGTCTGCCTAATAATGTGAATATGAGCTTCCGGTTTGTGGAAGGAGAATCCTTGCTCATTATGCTGGACGGCTATGGGATCTGCGCATCCAGCGGTTCCGCGTGCACGTCCGGCTCGTTGGATCCGTCGCATGTACTGCTGGCCATCGGGCTTCCACATGAGATTGCGCACGGTTCTCTGCGGCTGACCCTTGGGGAGGAAACGACGAGAGAGGAACTGGATTACGTTGTGGAAAAGATCAAGGAGATTGTACAGCGTTTGCGGGATATGTCGCCGCTCTATGAAGATTTTATCAAAAAGGAAAAGGCATAACGGTTCGTATAGAGCTTGAAGAGAATAAAAGCGTAGGAACGTTATAAATTACAGGAGGGACATTATGTACAGCGAAAAAGTGATGGAACATTTCCAGAATCCGAGAAACGTAGGAGAGATCGAGGGCGCCAGCGGCGTGGGTACTGTGGGAAACGCCAAGTGCGGAGATATTATGCGGATCTATCTGGATATCGACGACGATCATGTAATCCGGGATTGCAAATTCAAGACTTTTGGCTGCGGGGCCGCAGTAGCTACCAGCAGCATGGCGACGGAGCTTGTGAAAGGAAAAACCATCCAGGAGGCCATGCAGGTAACGAATAAAGCCGTGATGGAAGCGCTGGACGGGCTGCCCCCGGTGAAGGTGCACTGCTCTTTGTTGGCGGAGGAAGCGATTCATGCCGCTTTGTGGGATTATGCGGAAAAGAATCACATAAAGATCGAAGGGCTGGAAAAGCCCAAAGCGGATATTCATGAGGACGAGGAAGAGGAAGAAGAGTATTAAAAGCGATGCTGCGCCGTAACGGTAAAAATATTCTGGCAGGGGCAAAAGGGGTACAGGCGGATATGACAGGTCTTACCGGCAAACAGGTAGAAGAAAGGATCCAAAAGGGTCAGCAAAACGGAAATGAAAATCCAAATACGAAAACCTATAAAGAAATTCTACGAGAAAATGCTCTGACGTTTTTTAATTTCTTAAATATGGTGCTGCTGGCACTAGTATTGCTGGTAGGCTCCTTTAAGAACTCCATGTTTGTGATGGTCGTATTGATTAATACGGTCATCGGCATTATCCAGGAGATTCGCGCAAAAAGGGCGCTGGATCGTCTGGCGATCCTTACAGCCAGTAAGGCCATCGTCCTGCGGGAACAGAAATACCAGCAGATACCCACCGAGGAAATCGTCCTGGACGATGTAATCGCGTTAAAGGCCGGAGATCAGATCCCTGCCGACGCAGTGCTCCTTTCGGGCCAGTTGGAAGTTAATGAATCGCTCCTGACCGGTGAATCGGATACGGTGCAGAAGACACTGGAGGACGGTCTGTATTCCGGCAGTTTTGTGACCGCCGGGCAGGCGCTATGCCGGGTCGTCCATGTGGGAAAAGAAAATTATGCTTCCAGGATCACAAGCGAGGCCAAAGTCTACAAGAAACACGATTCGGAGCTGCGCAATTCCCTGGATGCCATTTTGAAACTGATCAGCATCATTATCCTACCCTTGGGAGTGGCAGTTTTTGTCAAGCAGTTCTATTTCTCCGGGACTTCCCTGCGCCAGGCGGTGGTGTATACCGTAGCGGCGGTATTGGGTATGATCCCGGAGGGGCTGGTGCTCCTGACAAGCGTAGCGTTGACATTAGGCTCCATGAAGCTGGCGAAAGAGCGAACGCTGGTGCAGGAGCTGTTTTGCATTGAAACGCTGGCCCGGGTGGATACGCTATGTCTGGACAAGACGGGGACGATTACCGAAGGAACGATGTGCGTGGAAAAGACCGTATCGCTTGCGGATGTCAGGATCGATAAGATTATGGGAAATCTAATGGCGGTGCTGCACGACGATAATTCTACCTTTGAGGCGCTGCAAAAATATTTCGCGCCCCGGACGGATTATCATCTGGATCACGGGATTCCTTTTTCCTCCGAACGGAAATACAGTGGAGCGGCGTTTGCCGAAGAGGGAACGTATTTGCTGGGAGCGGCTCAGTTCCTTTTTCCGGAAGGGAACGAAGAATTGCGCACAGAATGTGAGAAATATGCAAGCGAAGGTTACCGGATTCTAGTTTTGGCGCACAGCCCTCAGGTGAATCAGGAAACGGAGCTGCCGAAGGCGCTTTCGCCCTGCGGGCTGCTTTTGCTTACCGACGTGATTCGTCGGGAAGCCCGGGATACGTTGGCGTATTTTGACGGCCAGGGCGTGGATTTGAAGGTGATTTCCGGCGACGATCCTGTAACCGTATCGGCGATTGCACAAAAGGCGGGCTTGAAAAATGCCGAGGCGTACGTAGATGCTACTACGCTGCATACGCCCGAGGAAATCGCGCTGGCGGTAAGAAATAACAGCGTTTTCGGCAGGGTAACGCCTGCGCAGAAAAAGCAGATGGTTCAGGCGTTGCGGCAGCAGGGCCGTACCGTAGCCATGACCGGGGACGGTGTAAACGACGTGCTGGCGTTAAAGGAAGCCGACTGCAGCATCGCGATGGCCTCCGGCAGCGACGCTGCGAAGAATATTGCCAATCTGGTGCTTTTGGATTCCAATTTTGCGGCCATGCCTCAAATTGTGAACCAGGGGCGGCGGGTGATCAATAACATCCGGATGGCTGCTTCCATGTTCCTGGTTAAAACGATTTTTTCCGTCCTGTTGGCGGTACTTTTGGTTTTCTTTGGAAAGGCATATCCATTTCAGCCGATCCAGATGTCGGTGATCAGCGCTTGCGCCGTGGGGATTCCAACGTTTTTGTTGGCTCAGGAGGCCAACTATGGAAAAATACAGGACGGCTTCCTGCGGCATGTGCTGATGCAGGCGGTGCCGACGGCGCTTAGTATCACGGCCTGCGTATTCGTAGTGATGCAGGTCTGTACGTACGTATACCATTCCAACGCCATGTTAGGAACAGCCTGCGTGCTGGTCACCGGCTGGAATTATATGGAAGCCTTAAACAGGGTCTACTCGCCGCCGACAAAATATCGGAAAGTCGTGATCAATGGAATGAAAGTACTCTATTTCGCCAGCCTTTTTATCGGGCAGAGTCTGCTGGATATGAAAGCGCTGGAATTTGGCATGATCCTGATCGTGTTTTTCCTGATGACGATGGCGCCGCTTCTGGCCGGCTGGATCGGAGAGTTGATCTGCTGGATCCAAAAAAAGTGGAGGAAGGTCTACGGCAGGGGAAGAAACTGAGGTTTTCGGTCTTTAAAGATCGTATAGTGCGTATAGCCCAGAGACGTAAGGAGTGCAAAGGCCCGGGAAAATCCATAGCCTACCGCTTCGGGCGTATGGGCGTCGGAGCCAAGCGTAAGAATTTCTCCGCCCAGTTCCCGGTAGCGGGCCAGGACTGCCGCGCAAGGGTTGGGCGACGTAAGGCCATATTTATAGCCGCCGGTATTTAATTCTATGCCGATGCCCTTTTCCACCAGCGTTTGCAGGAGTGCATCCAGGATTTCCTGAAAATCCTGGTATCTATAGCCTTCGTTCTTGTCCGGGGCATAGCGAATCACATAGTCGATATGGCCGTACACGTCGATATCGGAAAAAGCGCGCAGATAGCGCAGCGTAGTTTCAAAGGCTTCCAACAAGGCGTCCTTTCGCGTACGTCCTTCCCAATAGGGGGAATAATAGGGGTCTAGGCCGCCGATCAGATGGGAAGAGCCGATGACAAAGTCAAAGGGATATCCGCTCGTCACCTTTGTCAGACGTTTCCCTAAATGCTCCTGAATCCCCAGCTCCACTCCAAAACGCACATCTATGTGGTTGGAAAATTTTTCCCGGCATTGGAACAGCGCCTTCTGATAGGCGGGAATGTCTAAATTGAAATCAAAGGGGTACTCTTCGGGAAAATCCATATCCAGATGTTCGGTAAAGCACATGACGCTAAGATCCTTGTGGATGCCGGCGGCGATCATTTCCTCCATCGGGGAATCACAGTCGCCGGAAAAGTTGGAATGCAGATGAAAATCACATAGTTTTGTCCCGTACATAGCCGTCCTTTCTGGCCCTTATAAGGGCCCTTTTTCTATTACAATGTGCAAAAAGGTTGCCGGCGGCAAGCTTTTTTGTATTCTTTCATATTTATGAAGGCGGCGTTAAAAAGCAGCTTCCGGCACGTATAGGGCGGAGCTGCTTTTTATTTTATACCGTCGTATGCAGAAAAATTGCCAGCGGCAAGCTTTCTGTATGTTTCAGGATGCAGGACTTTCCTGCATTTTTTGGAAATCAGTATTTAGAATTATCATATTCTATCGGTTCATAAGACGTATTGTCCGTATAGGAGCTTTCCATCGTATCGCCGGACGTAAAGGATGTCTGTGGCATAGCGGCGACATTTTTCAGCCGGAAGCGGCCGACCAGACTCTTTAACAGGCTGGATTGGCTAAACAATTCCTGGCTGGCAGCGGCGCTTTGCTCCGCGGTAGCGGAATTCGTCTGTACAACCGAAGAAATCTGGTCGATGCCAAGAGTTACCTGAGCGATGCCCTCTGCCTGAGATTCGGAAGCGCTGGTAATCTTCTTCATATTGTCGGCGATCTTCTGGGCGCTTTCTACGACTCTGTTTAAGGAATCTCTAGTATCGGCGGCGATCTGGTTTCCTTCGGAAACGGCGTTCAAGGAGTTTTCGATTAAAGCGGTTGTATCGTTGGCAGCCTCGGCGCTTCTAGAAGCCAGCGTCCGAACCTCTTCGGCTACAACGGCGAAGCCTTTGCCTGCTTCCCCGGCACGGGCGGCCTCTACGGCGGCGTTCAGTGCGAGAATATTCGTCTGGAAAGCGATGTCGTCAATGGTTTTGATGATCTTTTCGATTTCGTTGGAGCTGTCGTTAATTTTATCCATGGCCTGCATCATAGCCGCCATCTTGTCGTTGCTGACGTTGATCTCGTTAGCTGTATCGCTGATTAATTCGTTGATATCGTGAGAGTTCTGTGCGGTATGCTGTACCTGCTGAGAAAGCTCGTTGATAGTGGCGGCCAGCTCCTGAACAGAGCTTGCCTGCTCGGTCGCGCCTTGGCTGAGTGCCTGCGCGCCGTTGGATACCTGTTCAGAGCCGCTGGCAACTTGGCCAGAAGCCTGGTGCAGCTGCGCGAGAGTGTCGTTCAGAGAACCGATAATCTGGTTACCGGATACTTTGATGGATTCGAATTCACCAAGATAGTCCATATCCATCTCGACGGTCAGGTCTCCCTGCGCCATGGAATTCAGCCGTGCGCAGATATGGTTGATGTAGCTGGACAGGGTAGTCAGTACAAAGCGGAGATTCTCTGCCAGAACGCCCAGTTCGTCTTCGGAATGGTAGGTTACTTCAGAGTGCATATCGCCTTTGGCCATGGCTTTTACGGCGTTCTCGATTTCGATGATCGGCTTTGTAAAGGTAGAGGCCAGGTTAAATACAAGGAATATTGTCAGGATGATACATACGGCCGCCAGGGCGAATAATATAATGAAGCAAAGGCGGGTCGTACTCATGCCGGAGTCGTAATAGTTTTCTCCCTGCGCTTCTGCAGCGGAGATGACTTGATCCAGTGCATCGGTTAAAGTCGTGCAGGCATTGGCGTAGTCTTCTTTGATAACGGCCAGAGCTTCTTTTTTCTTATTATTATTCAGCAGCTCCGTAGCTTCCGCTCGGGCGGTAGAGGTCTGCTCCAAGAATGTGTTCACCTGCTCCAGAAGGCTTTTGTCTCCTTCGTAGCAGGCGTCCAGGGATGCGATAGCTTTCTGTAAAGTGTCTGCCTCTGCGTCTATGCGCGTCAATGTTTCCTGGTATTCTGCGTCGTTTTCCGCTTCATAGGCGCGATAGACATCCAGTTGAATCGCCTTGGAAGTGGAGTCCACCTTTAGCGCATGGCTGACCATTGGGTAAGGTACCTGGTAGAAATCGCCTAGTCCATTGGAAGTACTTCGAAGACCGATGGAGGCGGCGATTACGGTAATGACATAAAGAACGATGACAATACCGAACGCTACCAGAAGTTTCGTTCTGACCTTGAGATTTTTAAACACGTTTCTTTCCTCCTTGGTGTGGTATAGTTACATATTAAAGTTATTTTATACTGAATTTTAGATTATGTAAAGTTTCAGAAAGTTAGAAAAAAGATTTTATAAAAAATGCACAATATGTAGACAAACAATTCGAAAGTTTTCGGGCAAATTGACACTACAATAGGAATTTTTCTACACAGAGATAAAAATATGAATTCAATCCTAAAAATAGGAAGATGAATATATTGCATAAATAACTGAATAAGGAAGAGAAAGAATGGTGCAATATGTATAAAAAGTAGAAAGAAAAGTGGAAGAAAAAAGCAATTTCCATAAAAAGGAGCTATCTACATTATGCAAAAAAAGCAAAAAACACTTTACTTTTGAGTAAGGAATTGCTATGATATTCTTACATATGGATTACGTGTAAAAGATAAGCGTTCGCCCGTGGCATTTGTCGGGGCGGATGGAAGAAATAACGGATGGGGGTTGGAAAATGGCGCTTAATCTGGCGAGCCTGATGGGCTATAATAGTTATGGCAACTACAATAATTGGTCTTCTTATTTGAGTCCGATTCTGCAGGGGCTGCAGAGCGGTTATACGAATCAGTACAATAATTACGGATTGACGGGGGTTTCTTCGAATAGCTTTGCGAATGCCCTGTACCAGGCTTCGGCCGCACAGAATGCGCAGTCTTCGTTGAATGTGCCTGTGAGTATGGATTCTATTTTTGAGGAGGCGGCTCGTACATATAACGTTTCGGCGAATCTTTTAAAGGCCATCGGCAAGGCGGAGTCCGATTTTAATCCCAACGACGTTTCCGGCGCGGGGGCTGTGGGCGTGATGCAGTTGATGCCAGAGACAGCTAGGGAATTAGGCGTGGCAGATCCGTACGACGTACGGCAGAACATTATGGGCGGAGCGAAATACATTTCTCAGATGCTTGCCCGGTATAACGGGAATGTAGATTTGGCGTTGGCGGCGTATAACGCAGGCCCGGGAGCTGTGGATAAATACGGCGGGATTCCTCCTTATTCTGAAACCCAGAATTATGTGCGTAAGGTAAAGGAATATATGGGGATGGATTTGACAACTGGGCAGACGGTGAACACATCTGCGAATACGGTGAACGGTCTCAATGGAAATATGCTGGGCACAGGCTGCTGCGCCTGCTGTCAGAATTCTTCTCTTTATGGGACGGCCGCTACGCAGGAGGACGCGCTGTATCTGATTGAGCTAATGAAGCTGCAGATGCAGAGCAATCTGGGGAATTTCCTCACTGGGAATTCCAACGACAGCGGTTCCGGCTGGCTATAAGAAGGATTATATGAAATAAAACTAAGTTAAGGAAGTGACGGAATTATGCTTGCGATTTTTGGCAATACCATACCGATGGCGGAGAAAGCGCTGGATTACCAGTGGAAAAAGCAAGAGGTAACGGCGGATAATATTTCAAATGCGGATACGCCTACCTACAAGAAAAAACATATTACTTTCGAAGAAACTTTCCGGAAGAGACTCCAGGAGGCCAGTCTGGCGCACAGCGGCACGTCTATGCGCAATGCGATTGATTCCTCCGGCTATCAGATTTACGAGCGGAGCGATTCGGCTAGGATTGATGGAAATAACGTGAATGTAGACGTGGAAATGACCGAGCTGGTGCGGACAACGTTGCAGTATCAGTATCTTTTACAGGCGGTCAACGCAGATTTCAGCAGGCTGCGCAGCGTGATTAAAGATCAGACTTGATAAGATAATAGGGACAGAAAATATAAAGTCTGCGTTATAGGTTGTAAGACGAACGGCAGCCGTATAGGATAAATAATAGAAGGGATGAGAAGCAAAATGAATGAATTGTTTATAACGCCGATACAGCCATGGAGCTTCGGAGGGGAATTGCAGCCGGCGGCACAGACGTTGGAAGAAATAGGCTCCTCGGTATTCCAGGATTTTTTTCAGGAGGCGATTGATAACGTTCGGACGACAGATCAGAATCTAGCCGAACAGGAATATCTGCTTGCTACGGGGCAGACGGAGAATCCACACGCAGTCATGGTTGCGGCTTCCGAGGCGCAGCTGTCTGTAGACATGCTTGTTTCTTTGCGGAACAAGGCTCTTTCGGTTTATAATGAATTAATGCGTATCAGCCTGTAAGTCGGGCTGATAACCATTTATAATACTTATCATGCAAGAAACCTGCCGATATGCTTTCGCAGCGGCGGATTTTCTGCGTGCAATGTATTTGTGAAAAGCTGAAATAACTGATAAAAAACGAGGATGAGAGAGTTCAGGAAGAATGAAAGAGAGAATTGGACAGATAAAAGAATTTGCTTCCAAGCTGGGAAGTAAAACGAAAAAACTGATCATTGCCGTGGCTGTAGTCCTTCTTCTGGGAGCGATCGCCTTGGCTTACGTAATGAACAGCCGTCCGTATCAGACGCTGTTTTATGACCTTGGGAGTGAGGAAGCCCGGAAGATCGCTGAGAAGCTGCAGGAAGAGGGGATTGAATACCGGTTCCAAGGAGATTCCACGATCTTGGTGCGGGAGGATGTCCTGGACTCTACAAAAGCTACGCTGGTGCAGGAAGGATACCCGACCAGCGGCTTTACTTATGATACGTTTCGGGATAACGCGGGTATGATGACGACGGATTCTGACAAAAATACATATAAGCTTTATGAATTGCAGGATCGAATCGGGGCGACAATCCGGCTCTTTGACGGAGTGCAAGATGCAAAAGTCACGATTGCCCTGGGAGAAGAGAGCAAGTATGCTTTAAGCGACGATGAAGTAGAGTCCAGCGCGACGGCGGTGGTTACAATGAAAGATGGCACGTCTCCTACGGAGGAGCAGGCTGCCGGTATCCAGCGTCTGGTAGCTATGAGCATTCCGGGGATGGAGTTGTCCGATGTGGCGGTTTTTGATGGGAATGGCAACGACGTTTCTGTGGATGCAGAAGCAACGACTTCCGATGGGTCGGATGCGGAGGAGATCGCGCAGCTGATCGAAGCGCAGATTGAAAGCAAGGTAGAAAGTGTTTTGGGCGCGATCTATGGCAAGCAGAATGTAAAGGCATCCGCTAAGGCGCGGATCAATATGGAAAGCTTGATCCGTGAATCGATTACATACGAAACGCCGGAAAAGATCGACGACGAGGATAAAACCGGCATCATCAGCCACGAGGAAGGCTATGCGGAGAATTCCGCTAGCGAAGGAGCTGCGGAAGGCGTGGCCGGTACGGAGACGAACGCGGATACGGCGGAGTATAATACCGACGGAGACGCGGCTACTTCTGAAATGGCCAGTGAAAGCTATTCCAGGGACTATCTGGTGAATCAGATCAAGGAACAGGGCCAGGTGGATCCGGGCGTCTTGAATGATCTGACGATTGCCGTAGCGATTAACGGCAGTGATTTTGGTACGCTGACTGAGGCTCAAGTGAGGGAAATGATTGGAAACGCGGCGGGTATTACCGCCCGGAATCAGGCCACGAAGATCTCTGTAGCCTGCGCACCGTTCTACCGGCAGGTGGCGACTCCGGAAGAA
>CAOJIB010000073.1 GCA_948436455.1 uncultured Blautia sp. | reverse complement strand
GATACATCTCTTTTCCCAGCAAAAGGCCCTCTTCCAGAAAATGCTCTAATACCGGAAGAGGCAAATACAAGCCCTGTACTTCCTTGGCCTTTAAGGCCACGGCCGCCTGTCCCATCGTTTCGCAGGAAACATACACAGGCAAAGGCTCCGGCGAAACTGCCGCCCGCTTTTGGGGAAAGGGTAGCTTTTGGGGCAGCTCCCTTTCTTTCTCCGCAAGAATTGCCTGTTCCAATTGCCCGAAAGCTTCCCGGCGCAGTTCATTCAACGCCTTAATCGGCAAAAAGATCTCCTCCGGCATATGGATTTGCAACTCTTCAAAGCAAAAACCGGTGTTCCCGGTTTTTTCCATTTGCTCCCGGATGCGCGCGGTCGTAAGCGGCTGACGCTGCGGTGCCTGCACCTCTCCTCTTTCTACAGAAATCCTCTGCCCCCTGCAGGACAATTCCAATCGGGCCAGAGAACCACGGCGTAAATGAAGAATTCCTTTCACCGGCTCTTTCGTTTCCACAGCTTCCGGATACTTTGCCGCGATCTTTTTTTCATTGGTCGCCGCCAGCATATCCGGTCCGTTTTGCGCCAGAAAATAGCCCTTCGTAAAGCCGTTCCGGCAAAAAAGGCCGGCCAATGCCTCCAGGTCTTTTTTCTCCACCTGATAGCCGGAAGGATTTTCTAGATACCGATCCAGATATTTCCGGTAAATGGCCGTCGTACCCGCCGCATAGCCTGGCTGCTTCATGCGGCCTTCGATCTTGAAAGAAGTAACGCCCGCCTGCAAAAGCTGCGGTATAAGCAAAAGGGCGCAAAGATCCTTCAAGCTCAAAAGGCATTGCGCCTCTTTTCTCCAGGGTTCCTTTGGCGCCCTTCGATATTGGTAAGAAAGCCGGCAAGGCTGCGCGCATCGGCCTCTATTGCCGCTCCTGCCACCTAACAGGCTGCTGAACAAACACTGGCCGGAATAGCAATAGCAAAGAGCGCCGTGTACGAAGGCCTCAATCTCCAACGTCGTTTCCGCATGGATCTCCTGCAGCTCCTGCAGGCTTAGCTCTCTGGCAGCCACGATTCGCCGAACCCCCTTTTTCTCCAGAAAACGGGCGCTCTCTTTCCCGGTCACCGTCATTTGCGTGCTGGCGTGAATTGGCAATTGAGGGAACTGCTTTTGCAGCCAGCTAAGCACGCCGAGATCCTGCACAATGACTCCATCCAGCCCCTGCGCATATAAGGGAGCCAGATATTCATACAGCTGCCGTTCCATTTCCAGGTTTTTCAGCAGTGTATTCACGGTCAGATACAGCTTTTTCCCATGCAGATGCACATAATGAATCGCCTTCTCTAGAGCGTCGCCGTCAAAATTCTTGGCATAAGCTCTCGCCCCAAACCTGTCTCCGCCTATATAAACCGCATCAGCTCCCGCGCCGATGGCCCCCACAAGACCCTCCCACGCTCCCGCCGGAGCCAGTAATTCTACCATATATTTTCCTTTCTGCCAAAACAAAAGACATTTGATCAGCCCTTTTTCGCATCCTGCAAGGGCTGATTCTCCCAGACATCTCCGGCAGGCTCCTCGCTTTGCAGCTGGGCAAGCTGCATTTGCAAAGCCACTAGCTCATGCTTCAGATCGTACATTTCCTGATCCTTTTGCATCAGATCCTGCTCATATATTTCCGCCTGTCTTTTTGCTTTAAAATAGTCGTCGGTAATATTTAGGCTCAAGAGCATATGCTTTGTTTCCACGGGCTGTCTGGAATAGCCGGGCACCTCCGACAGCTCCGCGATCTTATTGTTCATATAAGAAGCTACCTTCTGCATATATTCTTCGCTTTCATAGCCGCCCAGCGTGATGATCTTGCCCCCAATCAACACCTGCGCCGTATTTTTTGACGCCATCCAAAAGTCCTCCTACTGTATCTCTATCATCGCTTCTTGCCCAGCCGGGCATTGGCCTGGGTAAAGAAGCTTCTCTATTTATCTGCTGTTTTTTCTATCCCTATTATAATCGAAATCCACAGAAAAACAACTATTATTTCTGCGCAGACTCTACGGACAGCCCCATATGCCGGTAGGCCAAATCCGTAGCCATACGTCCTCTGGGCGTCCGGCTGATGAAACCATTCTGCAAAAGATACGGCTCGTAAACGTCCTCGACCGTCCCGGAATCCTCTCCGATAGAGGCAGCCAAGGTGTCCAGGCCTACAGGGCCGCCGTGAAAGCCGGTGATCAGCGTTTGCAGAATTCGCCGATCCACCTGATCCAAGCCAAACTGATCCACTTCCAGAAGATCTAGGGCAAATACCGCCACTTCATGGGTGATCTTTCCATGATACTTCACCTGGGCAAAATCCCGAACACGTTTTAACAGGCGGTTTGCCAGCCTGGGCGTCCCCCTGGAACGGCGGGCAATTTCCATCGCTCCCGCCGGCTCAATGTCCACCTCCAGCACTTTGGCGGAACGCAGGACGATTGTCTGTAACTCTTTATGCGTATAAAATTCCAGATGATGTACCACGCCGAACCGGTCCCGCAGGGGAGCCGTCAAAAGCCCCACCCGGGTAGTCGCCCCTACTAGAGTAAATTTCGGCAAATCCAGACGGATGGAACGGGCCGAAGCGCCTTTTCCAATCATAATATCAATAGCATAATCCTCCATTGCCGGATAGAGTACCTCTTCCACCTGCCGATTCAGCCGATGGATTTCATCCACAAATAATACATCTCCTTCCTGGAGATTATTTAAAATCGCCGCCATTTCTCCTGGCTTTTCGATCGCCGGCCCGGAAGTAACCTTCATATGCACCTCCATCTCGCTGGCAATAATACCGGCAAGAGTCGTTTTCCCAAGACCCGGCGGCCCATAAAACAGCACATGATCCAAAACGTCGCCCCTTAGTCGGGCAGCCTCAATATAGACGCGCAATGTATTTTTTGCCTTTTCCTGGCCGATATATTCCTCCATTGAACGGGGACGGAGATTCCCTTCTGTCCGAAGATCCTCTTCCATCACATCTGTTGTAATCATCCGATCCTTCATGACCACCTGCCGGCCTCCTTACGAGAAGGCCATCCTCTCCTTACATATACTTCAACGCGGCTTTTAAAAGCTGCTCCACATCCAGCGTATCTTTTTCCTTTACCTGATAGACGGCCCTTCGGGCCTCCGCCTGATTATACCCTAACGCCGTCAACGCTTCTACGGCTTCCGCCTGACTGGCCGTGCTGCCGGAAGCTTCCTCTTCCAATCCCGGCATCAATTCTTCTTCCAGGCTTTCAGAAAGCTGAAGCTTATCCTTTAATTCCAGAATGAGCTTCTGCGCCGTTTTTTTACCGATTCCAGGAGCCTTTGCGATGGCGGCGGCGTCTTCAAAGAGCACCGCCCTGCGCAACGCATCCGCCGATAATTCCGTAAGAATACCAAGCGCCGCTTTGGGGCCTACGCCGCTGACGCTAAGGAGCTTCCGGAACAATCCCAACGTATCCCGTCTTAAGAAGCCAAAAGCCTGAAAAGTACCTTCTCTTTCCAAAAGCTGCACATACGTATACATCTTTACCTGCCGGCTCGGCGACAGTTCTTTCATTTCAGATAAAGGCACCAGCAGCTCATATCCCATTCCCTGGTTTTCTATAACGACTCTTCCCTCATGTAATTCTGTCACTTCCCCACATATGTACGTCAGCATTTTTTTATATACGCTCCTATTCTCTTTTCCACCTGGTCGGTCGCCGTGCCCACTAGAAAGCCCGTCAGCACGCCGCTGAGCAAAAGCACCGGCAGGTAATACAGATATCCATAGCTCTGCATCAGCAAAAGTACTACAGCCAGCTGGGCCAGATTGTGGGTGATCCCGCCGGCAACACTGACGCCTATCATCGACAAATGCCCAGACTTTTTTAGAAGACTCATAACCAGAAGACTGCAAAAAGCGCCGGCCAGACTGTACAATATGCCAAACAAATTGCCGAACAGAAATCCAATAATCAGGATCCGAATCAGCGAAACGACCCCCGCCTCCCGCCAGCCATATATATACAGCAGCAGCAAAATACCGAGATTGGCCAGCCCCAGCTTCACGCCCGGAATGCCCAGCGGAATAGGAATCAATATTTCTACATAACCAAGGATAATCGCTACCGCCCCAAAAAACCCCAAAACCGCCAGCTTTCTCATATCCTCTCCTATCCTGCCACCGCATCCGGGCCTTCGCCCGCCGCCTTTATTTCAACGACCACCTGATTGGGAAGACAGATAATACTGCCGATTCCTCTGTAATCCAACGCCCGCTGACGTATACAGAGCTGATCCGGGCAGTCCGCCTCGATCATCCGTACCTTCCCGCCGGAAATCTCCAGAACATTTCCATCCCCTGCCTCTATGACCCGCTCCTCTGCCAGGGAATATTCTCCAAAAAGCTCGCCGCCAATCGTCACTGTTACGACCCCGCCGCCTTTTGGAACCAGCAGGGTCATACCGCCCCACAAGAGCAACGCCGCCGCCACTACGGCCCCTATGAAAATCTTATCCCATTTCTTCATGCTTTTAAGGATACCACAGAACGGCACAAAATGCAAACATATATTCGACGAAAGAAGAAACACCCATATTCTTTTTTCGTCGTCAAAAAAAGGAGAACATCCAAAAGACATTCTCCCTTGTGTTTCTTTTTTATGCCTTCGCATGCAGAAAGGCTGCCGGTGGCAGGGGCTTTCTGCATACAATTTGCCAATTCTATCCCGCGATAATTTCTCTGGGACATACATCCTTGCAGGTACCGCAATTCGTACATTTTTCATAATCCACATGCGCGCAGAAATTCGTTACTGTAATCGCCTGAGAAGGACAATTTTTCTCACATTTCTTACAGCCGATGCAGCCCACGTCGCAGCTTGCGGTCACTTCTTTTCCTTTTCCATGGGAACTGCAAGCCACAAAGGTCTTCTGCTCATAGGGCACAAGCTCGATCAAATGTCTGGGACATTTCGCCACGCATTTTCCGCAGGCCTTACAGGCTTCTTTATCCACAACGGCAATCCCATTGATAATATGAATCGCGTCGAAGGGACAGGCCTTTACGCAGCTTCCAAATCCCATGCAGCCATATGCACAGCTCTTGGGACCGCTGCCTGGTACAAAAGCCAGCATTTCACAGTCCTCCACACCCGTATAGGCATACCGGGACTTTGTTTTCTCACAGTTTCCTGCGCATTTTACATAGGCCACCTGCCGGACGGTCTCGGCAACCTCCTGCCCCATGATCTTTGCAATACGATTCCCCACAGGCGCCCCGCCCACCGGACAAGCATTACAAGGAGCCTCCCCTTTGGCAATGGCTGCCGCCAGGCCGTCGCAGCCCGGATAGCCGCAGCCGCCGCAGTTATTTCCCGGCAGCTCTTCCCGGACGGCAATCTCTTTTTCATCTACTTCAACAGCAAACTTCTTACCGGCAACGCCCAGGAAAAGTCCTATAAAAAGGCCGGTGCCTGCAACTACGGCTGTTGCCACAATAATTGCTACTATATTCATCTGCCCCGCCTCCTTATATTAATCCTGAAAATCCGAAAAAGGATATCGCCATCAAACTGGCTGTCAGCAATACGATCGGAAATCCCTGAAACGCCTTAGGAATATCGTTTCCTTCGATCTTTTCACGAAGCCCCGCCATAATCACAATCGCAATGGTAAAGCCCACCGCGGTGGCAAAGCCGTTGATCGTACCTTGCAGTACATTATACTCTTTCTGCACATTGATAATCGCCACGCCCAATACCGCGCAGTTCGTGGTAATCAACGGAAGATACACGCCCAGGCTCTGGTAAAGGGAGGGCATGGACTTTTTCAGAAACATTTCCACAAACTGAACCAATGCGGCAATAATCAGAATAAAAACGATCGTCTGCAGATATTCCATTCCCGTAGGCACCAGAATAAACTGATAAATCAAGCTGGTTACCAAGGAGGACAGCGTAATAACGAAGATAACTGCCGCGCCCATACCTGCGGCCGTTTCTATTTTCTTGGAAACGCCAAGGAACGGACAAAGTCCCAAAAACTGGCTAAGCACCACGTTATTTACCAACGCGGCTCCAATGCCTATGATCAATAATTCTTTCATGCGCTCCTACCCCCTTTTCCCTTCGCAGGTGTGATTGCCGCAGCCGACGCAGCTTCCGCCGCACTTGGCCGGATTACTGGGGTCTATGCCTCTCTTTGCAGCGCCCAAACGGAACTTATTCTGAAATGCGGACAAAAAAGCCAGAACCAGAAACGCGCCCGGAGCAAGAATAAAAATATTAATTGGCTGATAGCCGATCTTTCCTGTCGCCGCATCCGCCAACGGAAGGATCTGAAAACCAAAAAGCTTGCCCGCGCCTAAGAGTTCCCGAATCGCACCGATACAGGTAATGCTCACCGTAAAGCCCAAACCCATGCCGATGCCGTCAAACAGCGACGGGATCACCGGATTCTTAGAGGCGTATGCCTCCGCACGCCCCAGGATAATACAGTTAACCACGATCAGCGGAATATAAATTCCCAGGGAATCGTATAAGCTCGGAATAAAGCCCTGCAGCAAAAGCTGTACGATTGTTACAAAGGACGCCACGATTACAATGAACGCAGGCATACGCACTTTATCCGGAATCACATGACGCAGCGCCGAAATCATCACATTCGAAGCCGCCAGAATCACCGTCGTCGTAAGGCCCATGCCGATGCCGTTCGTAGCCGACGTGGTAATGGCCAGCGTCGGACACATACCCAGCATCAGAACAAAGGTAGGATTTTCTTTTATAATGCCGTTAAACAGTCTTTCCATCGGTTTATCCATGGCTAATTTCCCCCTTTCTGATATTGAAACGCGCACAGGCCGGCGTTTACGCCGTTTGTCATGGCATTTGTAGTGATCGTCGCGCCGCTGATGGCGTTGATCATATCGTCTTCCGTCGCGCCATTTTTTGTATATTCAAATTTTTCCACGTTCTTATCCCGGAACTGTCCTTTAAAGGTTTCCGTATCTGCATTCATGCCAAGACCGGCCGTCTCGCCAATGGAAAGGATGGAAATTCCGTTCATTGTGCCGTCGTCTCTTACGCCCATTGTAAACTGAATATCTCCGCCGTAGCCCTCGGAAGTAGTCACCGTAAAAGCATAGCCCAGAGGCTGCCCGGAGCTATCCAGCGCCTGCATCACTTCATTGATCGTCTGAGCCGGATATCCCTGTTCAGTCAGATGAGCCTCCAAAGCCTCATCCTCCCCGGATACCAGTGTAAAGCTCTCGGCATCTGCAAAAACATTTTTATAAGCCTCTTCCTTAGCCAGGCTCTCCTGATTGGCAATGGGCTCTGCTGTAATCCCCTGTACAAAGGCCAGCAAAAGGCCGGCAACCAGGGTAATCGCTGTCAGGATGACCGTATCCTTGATAATCGTATTTTTCATTCCTTTTTCCCTCCTTTGCCAAATGCAGTGGGGAATGTGACCCGCTCAATTAATGGGATCAGCAGGTTGCTGAAGATAATCGCATAGGACACGCCCTCGGCGGAGCCGCCGAACAGACGGAAAATCCCTGTCAGAATACCTAGGACACAGCCATAAAGAAGCTGTCCCTTTTTGGTAATGGGCGTCGTGACATAATCCGTCGCCATAAACCAGGCGCCCAGCATCAGACCGCCGCCGCAAAGCTCCGCCGCCAGAAATCCCACGTCGAAAGTCCCCGCGCCGATCAGCCGATAGAGAAGTACAAAAATGGAAAAGCTGCCAATATATGTAAGTGGAATCCGAAGATCGATAATCTTCAACGCCACCAGGAATACTGCGCCAATCAAGAGCGCAATCGCGGAAGTTTCACCGATTGTCCCCCGTGTATTGCCTACCAGCATACTCAGTATATTTACAGATTCTCCGGCTTTTACAGCGGCCAGAGGCGTCGCTCCGGAAACAGTATCCGCAATGACGCCAAAAGCGCCGGAGGGCACTGTAAAGTCTGTCATTGCTCCGGCAAAGGAGATCATAAGAAAGCAGCGGCCTGCCAGCGCCGGATTCATGATATTCTGTCCCAATCCTCCAAAGAGCTGCTTTACGATGATAATCGCAAAAGCGCTGCCCAGGATCGGCATCCACCAGGCGATCATCGGCGGCATATTCATGCCCAGCAAAAGCCCCGTTACCACCGCGCTGAAATCCCGGATCGTATTCGGCTTGTGCATCAGCCGATCATACAGCCATTCAAAAAACACACTGGACGCCACAGAAATCGCCAGGATCAGCAGGGCGCGCAGTCCAAAATTATAAATACCGAACAGGCTGGCCGGAAGCAGGGCAGCCGCAACCAACTTCATAATCCTGTCCGTAGTCATCTGATCCCTCACATGAGGGTTGGATGATACATGCAAAAATTCATTCATGGTAGTTCTCCCTCCTCTATCCTCTCTTACGGGCTGCCAGCACCATCTTACGCATAGACTTAATCATCTGTGTCAACGGCCTCTTTGCAGGACAAATATAACTGCAGCAGCCACATTCACAACATTCCATGCCGTTGTATTTCTGAAAATTCTCACTGTCTCCCCGGGAAGCATAGGTGGCCAGACGGGCGGGCACCACATGACCTGGACAGACTGAAACACACCGGCCGCAATTGATACAGGCTGTCTGTACACTGTGAGACACCGTGTCTTTTTGCAGACAGAGGATCGCCGAAGAAGTCTTTACGCAGGGAACATTCACATCGTACAGCGGGAAGCCCATCATCGGGCCGCCGGAAATGATCTTTTCCGGGCTTCCATCCAAACCGCCGGCCGCTTCAATAATTTCCGCCATATTCGTGCCGATGGGCACGCGGATATTCTGCGGCTCTTTAATCCCATCGCCGGTCACCGTCATCAGCTTATGCATCACGGGCCGTCCGTCGCGCACTGCGTGGCAAATCGCCGTTACTGTATCCACATTGTCCACGACGCAGCCCACATCCGCCGGAAGCATGGATGAATTCAGCTCTCGCTGCGTTACAGCATAAATCAGAAAACGCTCGCCGCCCTGCGGATATTTCGTCACCAGCTCCTTTACCTCGATCCGGGGAATATCTTTGACCAAATCCTTCATATGAGCAATGCATTCCGGCTTATTATCTTCAATACAGATACAGCCCTGGGCATTCTTAAAAAGCTGCAGCATAATCTGCAGACCTTCTACCAGGTCTTCCCCTTCATCCAGCATCCGCCGGTAGTCGGAGGTCAGATAGGGCTCGCATTCCGCCCCGTTCACCAATACATAATCAATCTTGTCCGGCTCCTGAGGAGAAAGTTTCACATGGGTGGGAAAGCCTGCGCCTCCCATCCCCACAACGCCGCCTTCCTGAATGCGTTTCAAGATTTCTTTCTTATCCAGCGTCATGGCAGATTCGGCGGGGGTATAGGCGGCCTCCTCATACAAACCGTCATTCTCCAGAATAATGCAGTCTACCATACTGCCCACATTATTCAAACGCTTTTCAAAGCCCTTCACCGTTCCAGATACGGACGCGTGCACCGGCGCGGATACAAATCCTCCCGCTTCGGCGATCTTCTGTCCAGCGAGAACCCTTTCTCCCTTTTCCACGATTGGCTTGGCCGGCGCGCCAATATGCTGCGACAGCGGATATACCAGCTCCCCTTTCGGCTGGTAATCCTGCACCGGCTTGTCTTTCGACAGCTCCTTCCCCCCTGCAGGGTGGACGCCGCCGATAAAGGTCAAGAATCCCATACTCTATCTCCTCCTTTATGATGATATAAGCGGCCGCATGCGCATAGACCTGCGGCTATTTGGTGCCTTTCCAATGGTTCTTTCTTAGACGGTAGCCTCTGTTCAGATGCGGGTAGGATTTCACAAACCTGCGGATATTGTGGCTCTCCTTTGCCGCCCACTGTCTTTTGCTTTCCTCCAGCGCCTTATGCAAAGAGGAATCCGACCAGGCTTCCCGGGAATCTGCCAACGTATTCGACAGATTTTCCCTCAGCTTTTCCAGAGATTCTCCCGCCTCTTCGAAAAACTCTCTGTGCCGCTCCAGCCTTTCCGCCTTGGCAAGCTGCCGGGCAAATTCCTGACGCTTTTCTTCTAGAAGCTGCTCCAGCGACGCCAGCTTTCCAGACAAGCGGAACGCAGCCATTGCAGAAAACGTACAGTCCGTCAGCCATCCGGCCGTCACGACGACTGCGAGAAACTCTCCTACCTGCCGGGAATACAGACCAACCACCCATTCCACAAAAGGCTGGAAAACAAGAAAGAGCAGCAAAGTGAAGCCGCCCCAGCCAAGGGAAGCTCCCAGACAGATTCTGCCTTGGAAATTGAACCGCTTATCGCTGTAATCCCACCAGCTTGTATGGAAAATACTTTCCATCAATACGGCCGTTATGTATTCCAATACCGTAGCCACCAGAATTCCTCCAACAAACAAAAGCGGCCACTGCCCGTTTAAAGGCCGAAGGATCAGATAAACACTCAGCGCCCCGCAACCATAAATCGTACATAAAGGGCCGCTGATAAATCCCCGATTGACAAATTTTCTGCTTTTTGCCGACACATAACAGGTTTCCCATACCCATCCTAAAAAACTGTACAGATAAAACCATTGAATGATATTATACATTGCTACACCGGCTATTCTGGTATCCCACATAAAATTCTCCCTTATGTATCAGGTTCCATAGCGCTGTTTTTGTCACTTGATCCTAGAAAGAGCCGCAACAGCTATGCGGAAGAATTTCTAAAAGCGCGCAGGAAAGCCGCAGGAAAACCTCTCCTGCCGCCAAACACTTCCAAATAAAACAGGCAAATGAACGTACGAGTGATTAAATGAATAATATACTATCCTTACTATAACTCATTTCCACAAAAAAATCACTATATTTTTCATGAATTTTCATGTATAATCGGTATTGTTTACTTTTTAACAGACAACACGAGCTACTTCTGGCAGATATTGCGTATTTCTTACCAATATCTTTCGTTAGGATCCGTCTGTATTCTTATTATTTTACCTTTTTCAGGCGTTTTCCCCAAAAATCCGCAGACGAAATTTCACATAGGACAAAAATTATGATTATTCAAAAAACAATAACTTTACAGGAAATTCCAGATTTCAAGAACATTATTACAGAAATGAAAAAAAGGAACTGTCTGTTCCTAGATATTGAAACCACCGGCCTTTCCCCGTCGCGGGATACGGTCTATCTGATCGGCGCACTGGTACAGAAACAAAACGACGCTATTCTGCATCAATGGTTTGCCCCTTCTCAGACCGAAGAAAAGGAACTCCTCGCCGCCTTTTTAGACTTTGCGTCGCCTTATGAATCCCTGGTCCACTTCAACGGCTGTCGATTCGATCTGCCGTTTCTAAAGGCCCGCTGTCAGGCGCAGCAGCTCTCCTTTCGTCCGCTGCAAAAGTCGTCCCTAGATCTTTTTACTAAGCTAAAGCCTTGCCAAACACTTTTAAAGCTTCCCAACGGCCGCTTATCCGCCTGGACCAAATTCCTGGGCCTCTCCCGAAAGGACGACCTCTCCGGAAAAGAATGCATCCGCCGCTACCAGAAATACTGCGCTACCGGAGAGGAGACACTTTTGACATCGCTGCTTTTACATAACCAGGAAGATCTGGCGCATCTGCCCATGCTTCTTTTGGCTCAGGCCTACCTGCAAATTCCTGACGGCGCATACACTCTTTTGGAAACCGCAAAGGACGCTACAGGATTCATTGCCAAACTTTCCCTTGCGCTTCCTCTGCCCCAGGTGTTTTCCTATGGAAGCAAAGACGCTTATATTACCGGAGAAAAACAAACGCTGCGACTGCAGCTATTCTCAAAAAACGGCAAACTGAAAAAGTACTATGCCGATTATAAAAATTACTACTATCTTCCCGGAGAGGATACCGCCATCCACAAGCATTTGGGACGCTATGTGGATGCCTCCCTCCGCACAAAAGCCACCCCCAAAACCTGTTATACCTGGTTCCCCATCGAAGGAGAATTCCAACAAAACCCGTTGGCAATAGAAAATTATCTAAAAGAAAACCTGCGGCTGCTGTTGGATATCTAAAAAACTTTCAGATACTTAACGTGAAAAAGGCTGCTAAATAGCAGCCTTTATTATCGATAAATCGTATATAATTATTCCTCAGACTCCGTATTTGAAGCGGGAGCAGCCATTTCCAACGCTTTCATGCTCAGACTGATCTTCCGATCCTCTCCATTGAAGTCCACAACCTTCGCCTCAATCTCCTGGCCTGCGCTCAGAACATCGGACGGCTTCTCCACATGATCTCTGGAAATCTGTGATACGTGCAGCAGCGCGTCCACACCCGGCTCCAGCTCTACAAAGGCACCGAAATCTGTCATACGAGCCACTTTACCTGTTACAATATTGCCAGCGGCATATTTTTCTGAAGCGTTCATCCACGGATTTTCCTCTGGGAATTTCAGGCTCAGGGCAATCTTATCGCCTTTGATATCTTTAATCAGCACTCTGACCTGCTCGCCTACGCTGAATACCTTCTTGGGATTCTCCACGCGGCCCCAGGACATTTCAGAAATATGAAGCAGTCCGTCCGCACCGCCCAAATCGATAAACGCGCCAAAATCCGTCACATTCTTTACTACGCCTTCTACGGTATCGCCCACGCTGATCCGCTCCATCAGCTCTTTTTGCTTTTCCGCCTTGATAGCCAGCAGAAGCTGCTTGCGGTTACCGATGATCCTTCTTCTTCTGGGATTAAACTCTGTAATAACAAATTCAATTTCCTGATTTGCATATTTAGACAGATCCTTCTCGTACGTATCGGATACAAGGCTGGCGGGAATAAAGACCCTTGCCTCTTCCACAACTACGCAAAGTCCGCCGTCTAATACCTGTGTAACCGGCGCACGCAGAACTTCCTGGCTTTCGAACGCTTCCTCCAGGCGCTTATTTCCCTTTTCTGCGGCCAGACGCTTATAGGTCAGCAGTACCTGTCCCTCGCCGTCGTTTACTTTTAATACCTTCGCTTCCATAACATCGCCTACATGAACAGTGTCTGCCAGCACAAGACTCTGGTCATTGGAATACTCATTCTTTGTGATAATACCATCCGCCTTATAACCGATATTCAGAATGATCTCATCCTCTTTCACGTCAATGACTGTACCCTGGACGATTTCTCCATTTCGGATGGTTTTAAAAGAATCTTCTAACATTTGTTCAAAACTTAATTCTGACATGATTTTGGACCTCCTCAATAATTTTGTTTGGGGTTGACGCCCCCGCTGTAATACCTACGCAACTACTGAATTGGAACATTTCAGAATCCAAGTCAACAAGTGTCTGTATATAGTAAGTATTCTCACATCTCTT
>CAOJIB010000072.1 GCA_948436455.1 uncultured Blautia sp. | reverse complement strand
TCCCCGCCAACGCCGCAATAGATCCTACGGATATATCCAGCCCTCCGGACAAAATAACCATCGTCATACCGGTCGCACATATACCAATCTGTGCCGAATACAAAAGAATATTCATCAGATTATTCAACATCAAAAAATATGGAACGATGATGGAAAATATAACAAATATCGCTATATATGCAATCAATACCGTCATCTCTGTCGACAATCTCAGTGCTTTTTTCTTCTTAATTTCTTCCACTTTTACACCTCCCCAATCGCACCGTGCATAAGTTTTTCCTGGCTCATTTCTCCATAGACAAATTCTCCGGTCTGCCTTCCTTCACACAGGACAATCACCCGGTCGGCAAGCTGCAAAATCTCCGGTAATTCGGAAGATATCATAATGACACCCAGACCTTCTTCACATAAATCTTCCATTAAATGATAGATTTCCGTCTTTGCCCCCACGTCGATTCCTCTGGTCGGCTCATTTAAAATCAAAACTTTCGGATCAGTCGCCAGCCATTTGGCCAGCACTACTTTCTGCTGATTTCCACCGGATAATCCATTGACAATTGTATCCGTATCCGGCGCTTTTATCCGCAGCTTATCCTTCCAAAATGCAGCGACGCTTTTCTCCTTTTTTCGATTCAATTTCAGTGGATGTGAATACCGATCCAAGGAAGCGGTCATAATGTTTTCTTTTATAGACTGCATTAAAATCAAACCGTCTTTTTTTCTTTCCGCCGTCACATAAGCAATCCCGTTTTTAATAGCGTCTGACGGTGATTTTATGTCGGTTTTTCTTTCCTCTACCCAGATTTCTCCCGCCGACATTTTATGCACGCCAAAGATGCACTGCGCCAGCTCGGAACGACCCGCGCCCATCAATCCGAAAATCCCCAGAATTTCTCCTTTTCTCACCTGAAAGGATATGTTTTTCAAAAAATCCGTACAGATATTATCCACGCGAAGCACAACTTCTTTTTTCTCTATTTCTCTCTTTGGATACGTCGTATGGATTTTCCTTCCAACCATCAGCTGTATCAGCTCTTCCCGCTTCGCCTCACTTGTCCGTACGACACCAACTCTCTCACCATCTCGCATAATCTGGATCCGATCCGCAATTAAAAACACTTCGTCCAATCTATGGGATATGAAAATAATACCTTTTCCTGCTTTTCTGAGCCTGTCCACAAGCTGCATCAGCTTTTCCGCCTCTTTTTCTGCAAGAGCCGACGTGGGTTCGTCCATCACCAAAATTTTCATATCCTGCGAAAGGGCCTTCGCTATTTCCACTAGCTGCTTTTCCGCCACGGAAAGATCTTTCATCAAACTATCGGTTGGCAACTCTACTTCCATGGATTCCAGAATCTTTTTGGCGTCCTGATCCAGCTTTTTCCAATCAATTTTTCCTGGTCTCTTTAGCGGCCAGCGATTTAAAAATATATTTTCCGCTACCGTCAGGTCGTTCAGATAATTCAGCTCCTGATAAATAATGCTGACGCCCTTTTCATTCGCCTCTTTCGGCGTTTTATAATGCTGCCTCTCTCCTTCGATGAAAATCTCTCCCGCGTCGGGCTGATACGCTCCTGATAAGATTTTAATCAACGTAGATTTCCCCGCGCCGTTCTCCCCCAGTAATACCAGAACCTCTCCAGCGTATAATTCCAAGTCTACCTGATGTAAGGCCAGCACGCCGGGAAATTGTTTCGTTATGCCTTTCATTTGTAGTAAATAATTCGCATTCTCCATACAACACACCTCCTCTCTATGCATCCGAATATCATCGCCGCTTTTGCGATATCTCTCTCCATTTTATAAGCAAAAAACCATAGTGCCGCTTTTTATGCAGGGGAGCCGCAAAAGCTCCGGCTCCCTTTTTCATATGTTTTATTCACAGAAGTTTTTATTTATAGAATCGCCGTTATAAGCTTTTCTATACTCCTTATTCAGGATAGTACTCATTTATATTTTCCTGCGTCAGAAAATAATGCGTTACAAAGGATTCTTCCGGCACTTCTTCTCCTTTAATGAGGCTAATTGCCAGCGGCATCGCTACTTCCCCATATTGCTCCGGAGAAAAGCTGGCGCTTCCAATCCAGAAATTTGGCTCTGATTTCCGCAGATTTTCAAAAGTACTTCCAAAAGGACCGCAGCCGGCCAGAAGCACCTGTTCCTGACGGTTCGCCATTTCTACCGCCGCGAATGCACCCTGGGTTTCATCATCCTGTATGCAGCCGATTAAAATATGTTCCGCGCCTGGATTTGCCGTCAGGGCGTCCGCTACCACTTTCTGCGCCTCCGCCGTCTGATCCTTGCCATCTACGCGAACTACCTTGTCTTCTGGAATGTCCACCTTCGAACGGACGCCGTCCAGGATCCCGCCCATACGCTGCGTATTTGTTTCGCCGATACTCATTGTCTCTACCGCGATAAATAAATCTACCTCTCCGTCCCAGCGATCCAGCGCTTCCTGTCCCAGGTTTTCTCCACAAATATGTCCGGCCGTATAGTTATCGCCGCCCATATACGTTGCAGCCCCCTGGTCATTTTCCACGGGAACATCTACTGCGACAACCGGAATTCCCTTTTCATCCAAAATATCCTTAATCTGCGTGTTAACCGCGGAATCGTTCATATATTCAATCACGCACTGTACACCGGCGTTTACCAGAGCGTCTATATTTTCTACGGCTTTTGCTCCATTCGCCTCGTTATCCACGCAGATCAGCTCTACCCCGTATTCTTCCGCCGCAGACTGCATGCCTTTTTTCACCCATACCATATAATCGCCGGCATCCGTCAGATTGGCAAATCCTATTTTTATCTTCTCTTCTCCTTCTGTATCAGCCGCACTCTCCTGTACCGTTTCCGTTTTCTGCTCATCCGCTCCCGCAGTTTCGGCTTCCTGCGCCGTGCTTCCACATCCTGCCAATACTGCCGCCGCCATCATAAGAGCCATTGTAAGACGTATCTTCCTTTTTAACATTTGTTTCCCTCCATTTGCTTAAAATATCCACATCCCATTTTCTGTTTTGTAAACGTTTACATTTTTTGTTATAAAAAAGAACCCTTGCAAATGTAAATTTTCCCTATTTCATATGGAATTACCTCCCAATTTTCTTCATTCTTTTGAAAATTATTTTTTCATTTTCCCTGTATTTCTGCTCTTTTGCAAGGATTTATCTCTTTGATAATGTAAGCGTTTTCTATATTTTGTATTTTAATTAAAGCATAAGTTATCGGAATTGTCAACATTTTTTCTTGCTATTTTTGATTTTTCTTGTTATGATTAAAAAAAATAAGGAAATTTGAGGTGAAAAATGGCAGCTACGATTAATGATATTGCGCAAAAAGCGGGAGTCTCTTTGGCAACGGTTTCACGAGTAATCAATCATTCTCCCCATGTAAGCGAAAAATCCAGAAAGAAAGTCGAACAAGCCGTACATGAATTGAATTACATTCCCAATGCATACGCACGTGGATTGTCAAAAAATCAAAGCGATATTATCGGAGTCATCGTTCCGGAAATTACAAATCCTTTCTTCAGTGAAATTATTAAAGGCATCAGCGAAATCGGCGATAAAAATAATCTGAACGTACTCTTTTTCAATACGGATGAAAATGCGAATAAGGAAGAACGTGCTTTACATATTCTTCAGGAATATCGCATTCGCGGACTAATTATCACGCCCGTTACCGGTGTAAATTCTTACGATCAGGAATATGTACGGCGTTTTGAACGGCTGAACATTCCCATCGTACTGATGGACCGCAGCATTAAAAACAGCTCGCTTGACGGCATATATTTCGACGACCGCACGGCGATCTTCAAAATTACCAGCCTTCTGATCGAAAAGGGCCACAGAAATATTACGGCGTTCATCGGCAATCCTCAGCACGTCGTATCGAAAAACCGCGTAAAGGGCTATCGGGACGCTTTTGAAGCACATTCGCTTTCCTTCAATCCCCAGCATCTAATTCCCGGAGAATTTTCCATTGAAAGCTCTTATCAGATTACAAAGCAATTGATTCTCAATCACCAGCTTCCCACCGCTTTTCTCGGCACGACCAACATGCTGAGCATGGGATGCTTAAAAGCCCTTTACGAATATAATATTGCCATTCCAAATGAAATAGCTTTTGCCGGATACGACAAACTTGAAATGTACGACGTCTTCCATCTGAATTTAACTTTAGTGGAAAAGGATGCGCAGGAAATGGGCCGCCAGGCGGCCAAACTGCTTTTAGAGAAGCTTTCTGGAAATAAATCCTCTAATAAAATCATTTTAATTCCAGAATTATATATACGAGGTTCAGAAAATTACCCGACGCAAAACCCTAATCTGAGGAATTTTGAATCGGATTAGAAAAATATACCTGTATCTCAAGCTAGTCTTGCGACTTTGGTATACGAAAACGTCAAAACGCTTACAAACGGCCGTTCCAAGCCGTTTGTAAGCGTTGTTTTCACGGAGGAGAAGGGATTTGAACCCTTGCGCCGGTGCTACCGACCTACTGGTGTTCGAAGCCAGACCCTTCAGCCACTTGGGTACTCCTCCAGTATCTGATTCTGTTGTCAGAAGGAAGCTTTTCCTTCCGCAACACATCTAGCATACCAGAGAACCGTCCTAAAATCAAGCTTTTTTCAAATAATAAAACCCATATGCAGGAATATTTACACCAGCCGCCTGCATTTTCTGGCCGGACAGCAGATCTATATATTCGCCGTCCGTCTCGTTAATCCAAGCTGTTTTGTCATATTCGCTGAAATTGAAAAGGCCAAGCAGCTTTTCCCCTTCGTAATACCGCCCGATGCATAAAATGGCCGGATCCCAGGTTTCAACCGTCCAGGCGTTAGCGTACGATACGAAGGCCTTTTCTTCTTTGCGCAGCTTTTCCAGACGGCTCAAGCTCTGGAACAACTTCCCTTCCACCGTATCCGGATCGGAATTATTTTCTGCCAGCTCCCAGTGCATCGCTCCGCGGTGGATATACCGGGAATCCGGCGCTTTTACAGGATCTTCCTTATAGCTGTAATCGTTTACCTGGCCAATCTCGTCCCCGCTGTAGAGCACTGGAATTCCGGACTGCATGAACATATACGCATGGAGCATCACATCCAGCCGGATCGCTTTTTCCATCCCTTCGGCGTCCTGCTCAAAACCCGCTTTTTCAATACCGCACATCGATGCGGTCGTTCCGCAGAACCTGGCATCGCCGGTCACGGGATCTGCATTGTACAGCTCGCCCCGACTGTTGCTCTCTCCTGTATAGCCCTGGAAATAATCGTTCAGATATTGCTTATGGGAACGCTCTCCGATGCCCTGAGACATCAAAGTGCCGTAATCTAATCCCCAGCCAATATCGTCGTGGCAGCGGAGGTAATTTAAAAATACATACTCCTTGGGCAGGGCGTTCACAATATCCAGCTGCCTTTTTAAAAGACGCACGTCCCGCGTCGCCACCGTATGCCAGGTGGTTGCCATGGTCGTCACATTGTACAGCATATGGCATTCCGGCTTTTCCACCGTGCCGAAATAAGGCAGTACCTTTTCCGGCTCCATAACTACTTCCCCAAGAAGCAGCACGCCAGGGCATACGATTTCGCCGATGATCCGCATCATCCGCAGAATTGTATGAACCTGGGGAAGATTCCGACACTGAGTGCCTAATTCCTTCCAGATATACGGCACCGCGTCAATACGAATCACGTCCATCCCCCGGTTCGCCAGATACAGGAAATTGTACATCATTTCATTGAAGACCCGAGGATTTCTGTAATTCAGATCCCACTGATAGGGATAAAAGCTCGTCATTACGTAATGCCCGGCGTCCTCCAACCAGGTAAAATTCCCCGGAGCCGTCGTGGGAAATACCTGGGGCACGGTGCTCTCGTATTGAGCGGGAACGTCATAGCTGTCGAAAAAGAAATAACGGCTCATGTATTCCCCGTCGCCTTTGCGCGCCTTTTTTGCCCATTCATGATCCTCCGACGTATGATTCATAACGAAGTCCATGCAGACATTGATCCCTTTTTTGTGGCTGGCCGCCGTCAGACGTTCCAAATCCTCCATAGAGCCGAGATTTTCCTGTACCTTCCGGAAATCTGATACGGCATAGCCGCCGTCGGAACGTCCCTTCGGCGTTTCCAGAAACGGCATCAAATGAATATAATTCACATTGCATTGTTCAATATACGAAAGCCGCTCCTCTACACCGGAAAGATCGCCGGCAAAATTATCGATGTAGAACATCATGCCCAGCATATCGTTCTCTTTATACCAATTGGGCCGGGTCTCCCTCTGAGAGTCTAACTCCTTTAGCTCCTGCTTCCGCTCTCTGAAGAAATCCCCCATTGTATCGCACAATTCAGCAAACATCGAAGAATTTCCGTATAATTCCATATACAGCCAGCGCAATTCATCATGCAGTCGCTCCAGACGCCCTTTGAATACCTCGCCATCCGACGCTTGTATCTTGGCGGGCGCCTGTGCCGCTATGGGAGCCGATGTTTCTGCTGGATTCTGCGCTTCCTTTAGAGGTTTTACTTCCGACTTTGCCGATGTCTTTACCAATGCCGCCTGTTTCTTCTTAGTCATCTGTTTCTTTTTTTTATTTTTCGACGATTTCAGAGACATTTCTTTTCTCCTCCGTTTTTCTATTTCGGTTTTTTATTTTACCACGGATTGGCAAAAACGTCCAGACTCCCCAAATATTTTCGACCGCGTTGCATACAGAAAGCCTGCCACCGGCAGCCTTTCTGCATACTAAGGTATAAAAAACAGGGCAGGCACGCACCTTTCCTTGCGTTTCCTTCCCTGTCTTTTTTAATCCTTTGTCACCTGTCCGTATACAGCCAGAGGCACCCGGGCTTTTATGGCGATGCCCTGCTCCTGGTATTCCTCGGACAAGAGCTGGCCCTGGCTGCGGATCAGCTGCAAAAGACTGGCTTTTTCGTATGGATATACCCGTTCAAAATAAATCTGGTCTTCACTCAGCAGTTTTTCCAGCGCTGCCTTCAATTCTTCCAAGCCCTGACCCGTTTTCGCAGAAATCTTTACACAGATGTCGGCAGATACATCCCGACATGGCTCCGCGCCGTCGGCCCGGTCCATTTTATTGAAAACAGTGACAATTTTCTTGTCTTTTACGCCTAACTGACGAAGGGTTTCGTATACCACGTGCATCCTAGCTTCCATATCTGGATGAGAAGCGTCCACCACATGGAGAATCATATCCGCATATTTGGCCTCTTCCAGCGTACTTTTAAAAGCCTCCACCAGATGATGGGGCAGCTTTCGGATAAAGCCTACCGTATCTGTCAAAAGCAACTCCTGCCCCTCGGATAATACAAGGCCTCTGGTCGTGGGATCCAGGGTCGCAAAAAGCTTATCCTCCTCCAGCACGCCCGCCTGCGTCAGAGCGTTGAGTAATGTGGATTTTCCCGCGTTCGTATAGCCCACGATCGCCGCCACCTTCTGGTTCTGGCGGCTTCTTCTGGTGCGGATCAGCTCCCGATGGGATTCCAGCTGACGCAGCTCGCCCTTTAGCTGCCCAATCCTCTCCTTAATCAGCCGGCGATCCATTTCCAGCTTTTTTTCCCCGGGGCCTCTGGTTCCGATACCGCCGCCCAAACGGGACAGAGAATTGCGAAGGCCGATCAGGCGAACCGCTCTATATTTCAACTGCGCCAGCTCCACCTGCAGCTTTCCCTCGCTGCTGGCGGCCCGCCCGGCAAAAATATCTAGAATCAGCAGCGTGCGATCCATCACCTTGCAGTCCAGCTCCCGTTCCAGATTGTTCATCTGGGCGGGAGAAAGCTCATCGTCACAAATCACGCCCGTAGCTTCCAGCTTCTGCACCATTTCGCGGATCTCTTCAATCTTTCCCTTCCCCACATAGGTACCCGGATGCATATCTTCCCGATTCTGGATGACTTTCGCCAACGTAACAGCTCCCGCCGTAGACGCCAGTTCCTCCAATTCTTCCAACGATTCCCAAGCGTCCTCCCGGCCCACCTGGATGCCCACCAGGATGACCCGCTCCGTCATTTCCTCGATATCATACATTTACGATTCTTCACCACCTTCGCTCTGCGCAGTATCCGCGCCTTCCTGTGCGCCTTCTTCCTCTGGATTCTCCGACTCCTGCGTCTCCTTTGGAACAATACCCAAACGTGTCTGCAAAAAGGCCTGTTCCTTCGTCCCCTGCTCATCATTGGGGAACAATTGCAAATATTCTCCCAGCTTTTCTAACGCTTTTGTATAATCCCGCTGCCGCTCATAGATCACAATCTGATTATACAAAAGAGCCTTGGCTTCCTCCCCCTGGGCAATGCGCAGACCTTTCTGAAGCTGCTGCAAGGCCGATGCATAGTCCTGCTCCTGAATGTCGCATAACGCTAGGCAGTTATAGCCTTCTACCGTCCCTTTTTCATCCGCTACGTATTCCTGATACATCGCCCGGGCATTGGCAATATCGCCCTGAGCAAAATACACTTTTCCCAGCAACAGTTCCGCCTCGATGTTTCCATCATTTATCGCCTGCATCAGCTCCTCCTGCGCATGGGTATAATCTTTCATATAGTAGTAGATTTCTCCCCGGCGACAGTAATCCTCCGCATCCTTCGGCTTTCTTTGCAGGGATTCTTCCAGATAGGCGGCGCCGTCCGCTTCCATTCCCCGCTCCAGATAAGCCTGATAAATCCAGATAGACATAGCGTACGACTTTTCTTTTTTATAGGCACGCGAAAAGCTTTCCGCCGCTTCCTCATAAGCGTCCAGCGCAAGCTGAATCTTCCCGTGCAAATACAGCGTTTCGGCGTCCGCCTTTATATCCATCGCGCATTCGCAGGCGTCTCTGGCCGCTTCGTACATACCGCCTTTATACTGTGCGGTCGCCTGGTACAAAAAGACGTCCCTTTGGAAGCTTCTTCCTTCTCCCGCATCCAGCGCCTTAGAAAAGGCTTCGGCAGATTTTACGTATTCTCCCAGCTTTAAATAGGCGATTCCTTCGCCCCGGTAGGCTTTTGCCTGATTATCGTCTCCCGCAAGCACCTGTGTAAAGCCTGTCAGGGCTTCCGCGTAATAGCCCCGCTCCAGATCCTGGACAGCCGCCTGGTAGACTTCCTGATTGGTATTTTCACAGCCTGCGGCAAAAAGCGCCAGACACCCCGCCGCTGCTGCGATTTTTTTTATCCGTCTCATTATGCGCCCCTTTATCTTTCCGGTCCATACTCGACGAGATTTCTATTATCCCACGATCAGGCCTTCTTCATTCATAGCGGCAATCACCTGCTCCACATATTTTTCGCAAAGCGCGTCGGTGGACGCTTCCACCATGACCCGAATGACCGGCTCCGTACCACTCTCCCGTACCAGAATCCGCCCGTCTTCCCCCAGCTCCTTGGCCACGCGCTCAACGCTCTCTATGACCTTTGGATTTTCTCTGGCGGCCTTTTTATCCTGCACCCGTACGTTTTTCAAAAGCTGCGGATAAATCTTTACTTCCCGGGCCAGCTTGTGAAGCGTCGTTTTCTTTTCCACCATCGTCTCTGATAGCATCAGGGAAGTCAAGATACCGTCGCCTGTAGCCGCGTAGCGGCTGAAAATAATATGGCCAGACTGTTCCCCGCCGAGGCTGTAGCCGTTTGTCAGCATACTTTCGCTGACGTATTTATCACCCACCGCCGTCTTTTCATAGGAAATCCCTTCCCCATCCAACGCTTTGTAAAGGCCCAGATTAGACATGACCGTGGTCACGATAGTATTTCTATTTAATTTTCCTTCTTCTTTCAGATACTTTCCGCAAATATATAAGATCAGGTCGCCGTCAATCACATGCCCCAGATGGTCCACCGCGATACACCGGTCCGCGTCGCCGTCGTAGGCAAAGCCCACATCTAGCTCCTGCTCCACCACGAACTTCTGCAACTCTTCAATATGGGTAGAGCCGCAGTTCTCATTGATATTTGTGCCGTCCGGATGGTCATGCATTACATAAGTCTTGGCCCGCAGCGCATCAAAAACGCTCCTGGCAATGGCGGAAGCGCTGCCGTTGGAACAATCCAGCCCCACCTTTAGAGTCTTAAAGTCTCGGGAGGGGATAGAAATCAAATAGCCGATATAACGATTCCGGCCGGAAGCAAAGTCCACCGTCCGGCCTACATTTTCCCGAACAGCCAGCGGCAAAGCGGCCGGATCCCCGTCGATGTATCGTTCGATTTTCTCTTCAATCTCTCCGGCAATCTTCTGCCCGTTGCCGTCAAGGATCTTAATTCCATTGTCATAAAAAGGATTATGACTGGCGGAAATCATGATTCCGCAGTCGAAATCTTCCGTGCGCACGGCGTACGATACGCTGGGCGTAGTCGTAACGTGAAGCAAATAGGCGTCGGCACCGGAAGCCGTCAGTCCAGCCACCAGCGCATATTCAAACATGTAGCTGCTGCGCCTGGTGTCCTTTCCTATAACGATTTTCGCCTTATGCTCCTGCCCGTAATACCAGCCCAGAAAACGTCCTACCATAAAAGCATGATCCACTGTCAAAACGACGTTAGCTTCTCCCCGGAAGCCGTCCGTTCCGAAATATTTTCCCATAGTTTCCTCCCCTGCCGCATCTGCCGCGGCTGCCTGCGAAATGGAAGGCTCTTTTCCTTCCTTATGCGTCATATAGTCCTAACGGATATTCGCCCTGCTTTGTCAGCTTTTCCAAAGCTTCTTGGACGACCTTTTTATCTTCTTTATACGTTACGCCGAACCAGGTATCTCTAGAGCTTAAAACCTCCACCTGAATCTCGTCTGCCTGCAGCAGCTCATCCACCGCCGTGGGCAGCAGATATTCGCTTTTGCAGTCACCCTCTGGCAGTTCTTTTAAGAAACAGGCGAAGCCTTCGCCAAGATATTGCAGAAAAGCCGGCGTCAGGCCCCACATATTCATCGAAACCAGGCTGTCGACATCCAACGGCTCTATCTGCCCGCCGTCCTTTACTATACCAGCGCCGCCGTTTGTCTTTAGAATGTTCCTCGTTTCCGTCACGCGAATTAACTTTCCAGCGGCATCCACCGTGCATATGCCTCGGGTCACCACCCCATTATCGCTCAACGTATTGGCCAGCACAAAGCCCGCCATACAAACAGAATGCCTTTCTCCGTCGGGCAGCTTAACCAGAAAGTCATGCACCCGCCGAAAAGCTTCTTTTCCATAGTAATCGTCGGCATTAATCACGGCAAATGGTTCCGACAGAATGTTCCGACAGGCCAGCAGCGCCTGTACCGTTCCCCAGGGCTTTGTCCGCTCCTTAGGACAGGTAAATCCCTGGGGCAAATCTTCCAGCTCCTGGAACGCGTACTCTACCTGGGCAATCTTCTCAATGCGCCGGCCGATTCCCTGGCGAAATTCCTTCTCTAGATCCCGCCGGATAATAAAAACGATCTTCGTAAATCCAGCCGCCAGGGCATCATAGATCGAATAATCCATGATAAATTCTCCCTTTGGGCCCACAGGCTCCAGCTGCTTGATCCCATTTCCGTAACGGCTGCCAAGTCCCGCCGCCAAAATTACCAATGCTGTTTTCTTCATTCGTCCCCCCGCTTTATCTTGCTTCCTGCAGATTACTCAGCCGCGCCGCTTGGTCGGCGGCCGTCAGGCTGTCGATCACTTCCTCCAGATCGCCGTTTAGGATTCCTTCTAAACGATGCAGCGTCAGCTTGATCCTATGATCGGTAACGCGTCCCTGGGGAAAATTATAGGTGCGGATCTTCTCAGAACGATCGCCGGTTCCCACCTGGCTTTTCCTGGCCGCCGCCTCTGCGTCGTGCTGTTTGGCCAATTCCATCTCGTAAAGACGGGAACGCAGAACCTTTAGTGCCTTATCTTTATTTTTCAGCTGGGACTTTTCATCCTGGCAGGATATGACGATGCCCGTAGGAATATGGGTCAGGCGCACGGCGGAATCGGTGGTATTAACGCACTGGCCGCCGTTTCCAGAAGCTCGAAAGACGTCGAATTTGCAATCGTTCATATCCAGGTGGAAATCAATTTCCTCCGCCTCGGGCATAATCGCTACGGTAATCGTAGACGTATGAATCCGGCCGCCGGATTCTGTTTCCGGCACTCTCTGCACCCGATGAACGCCGCTTTCATATTTCAACCGGGAATAAGCGCCGCCGCCGCTGATCATAAAGGTAATCTCCTTAAAACCGCCGATGCCGTTTTCATTGAAGCTTAAAACCTCCGTCTTCCAACGCCGACCTTCTGCATATTTCGCATACATCCGGTAGATCTCCGCAGCAAAAAGCGCCGCCTCATCGCCGCCGGCGCCGGCCCGAATCTCCACAATAACGTTTTTATTATCGTTCGGATCCTTGGGCAGAAGCAAGATCTTTAATTCCTGCTCCAGCTCTTCAATCCGCTTTTTCCCCTCGGAAAGCTCTTCTTTGAGCATTTCCCGCATTTCTCCGTCCTTTTCCTCTTCCAGCATAGACAGACTGTCTTCCACGGTTTGCTGATTACTCTTGTATTCCTTATATGCGTCCACAATAGGCTGTAAGTCGCTCTGCTCCTTCATAAGCTTTAAAAAACGCTCCTGATCGCCGGCCGCGTCCGGTTTCCCAAGCTCGTTTAAAACTTCCTCAAAACGAACGAGCAGATCTTCCAGTTTATCAAACATACCTTTTCCTCCTGTTATCTCTGCCATTGGCCGCAGACCACCCGGTCGAGGCCCGCCAAATCCTTTTTCACCCTTATATCTTGGTACTGCTCTTCCAAAAGCAGCGCGCCGACCGATTTTCCCTGATCGCAGCCGATCTCCAAAAATAGCCAGCCGTCCTTTTCCAGATAATCCTTCGCCCCGCAGACGATTCTTCTGTAAAAATCCAGGCCGTCCGTTCCGCCGTCTAAGGCCATCCGCGGCTCATAGGTTTGTACCTCCGGCATCAGCCCGTCAATATCCGCCGTTGGAATATAGGGCGGATTCGCCGTGATCACCTGATAGCGTCCCGGCACATGCGCAAAAAGATCGCTTTGTATCCATCGGGGAGGCGGCGACTTTAAAAGGCCGCGGGCCGCAAGCCGCCGTTCGTTCGTTCGCGCCACCGAAAGGGCTTCTAAAGAAAGATCCGCGCCGACGCCACAAATTTCCCTTTTCAGAGTCAAAAGGGATAACAGCACACAGCCCGAGCCAGTACAAAGATCCAACACGCGCATTCCGTCCTGCAGCATTTTTGCGGCTTCCTCCACCAAAATTTCCGTATCCATGCGGGGAACCAATACATGTTCATTGACGAAAAACTCCAGCCCCATGAACCAGGCCGATCCAAGGATTTGCTGCAAGGGAACACGTTTTTCCCGTTTTGCAAGCAATTCCTCATAAGTGGCCGCCGGCTCGTTGGGAGCAACGTCCATCTGTTGAAAATGCAGCTCTTCTCTGGTCATCTTAGTCGCATATTCCAGCAGATATCGGGCGTCCA
>CAOJIB010000071.1 GCA_948436455.1 uncultured Blautia sp. | reverse complement strand
CTCCTGGAAGCAATTGCAGGGATCGGGGCAAAGGTGGAACGCATCAGTAAATCCTCTGTAAAGATCAATGGTTCTACGATTGACGATATCAGCGTGGATTATGAATATATCAAGAAAATACGCGCTTCGTATTATTTACTGGGAGCGCTTTTGGGAAAATACAAGCATGCGGAAGTGCCGCTGCCGGGCGGCTGTAATATCGGGAGCCGTCCCATCGACCAGCATCTAAAAGGTTTCCGTGCGCTGGGCGCCAGCGTGGATATTTATCACGGGGCGATTGTGGCAAAGGCCGACGAGCTTCGGGGCAGCCATATTTTCTTAGATATGGTTTCCGTGGGTGCGACGATTAATATTATGCTGGCGGCGACGATGGCCTCCGGCAGAACGATTATCGAGAATGCGGCCAGAGAGCCTCACGTGGTAGACGTGGCAAATTTCCTGAATAGTATGGGCGCGAATATCAAAGGGGCTGGGACGGACGTGATCCGCATCCGGGGCGTAGAGAAGCTTCATCGGACGGAATATTCCATTATTCCGGATCAGATCGAAGCAGGCACGTTTCTATTCGCCGCCGCCGCTACGCATGGAGATATTACAGTGAAAAACGTCATCCCTAAGCATCTGGAGGCTACGACGGCAAAGATGGAGGAGATTGGCTGTATTGTTGAGGAATACGACGATGCCGTACGGGTCTGCGCGCCCGGTAGACTGCATCGTACCCATGTAAAGACACTGCCGTATCCCGGATATCCTACGGATATGCAGCCGCAGATCGTAGCGACGCTGGCGTTGGCCAACGGCACGAGCATCGTAACAGAAAGTATCTTTGAAAACCGTTTTAAATATGTGGATGAATTGTCCCGGATGGGTGCAAGCATCAAGGTACAGAATAATATAGCGATTATTGACGGCGTCAAGGGCCTTACAGGAGCTAGGGTCAGCGCGCCGGATCTCCGGGCGGGCGCGGCGCTTGTGATCGCGGGCCTAGCGGCTGAAGGAATCACGATCGTAGACGATATCGTCTATATCCAGAGAGGTTATGAGGAGTTTGAGAAAAAGCTGCAGAGCCTGCAGGCAGATATTGAAAGAGTTTCCTCTGAAAAGGAGATTCAGAAGTTCCGCTTACGGACAGGGTAAAGATAAAATGAAAAAACCGGGGGATTTCCTCCGGCTTTTTCATGCCTTGGGCGAGCTTTTCACAGGCAGGCATATTTGCAGAGCAGTTTTGTGAAATGTAGCGTAAAATTTTCAGAAAATATAACTTCTTTGGGAAAATACTTGACTTCTCTATAGAAAAGATGTATTGTAATCTTTGTAAAAGTTTTCTCTTATTCAGAGTGATGGAGGTACATAGGACCTGCGAAATCACGGCAACCCCCGTAATGGGAAGGTGCTAACCTGAGCGGATCATATCCGAACAATAAGGGGATTTGATAGCAGATATTGAGTCCACCTTTCGGTGGGCTTTTTGTTTTCCGGAAAATCTTCTGGATGACGGATGAGCGCCTTAAGGGCTATGCAGAAGAATAAGCAAAACTTTCAGGGCCAAAAGGACAGGTGTTTCCGCTTGGCTGTTGTTCGCAAAATAAAATGAGCAGAGAGGAAGATACTGATGGAAAAAATTTTATTTACTTCGGAATCCGTAACGGAAGGGCATCCGGATAAAATGTGCGATGCGATTTCCGACGCTATTTTGGATGCGCTGATGGAACAGGATCCCATGAGCCGGGTTGCTTGTGAAACGGCTACGACCACCGGCCTAGTGCTGGTTATGGGCGAAATCACGACGAACGCCTATGTGGATATCCAAAAGATCGTTCGCAAGACGATCCGGGAAATCGGCTATACGAGAGGAAAATACGGGTTTGACGCGGATACCTGCGGCGTGATTACAGCCATCGACGAACAGTCGGCGGATATTGCCATGGGCGTGGACAAAGCGCTGGAAGCGAAAGAAAACAAAATGTCCGAAGAAAATATTGACGCAATCGGCGCGGGCGACCAGGGAATGATGTTCGGCTATGCTTCCAATGAAACGGAAGAATATATGCCCTACGCCATCGCCATGGCGCATAAGCTTGCCCGTCAGCTTACGAAGGTACGTAAGGATAAGACGCTGCCGTATCTTCGTCCCGATGGAAAGACGCAGGTAACGGTGGAATATAATCAGGAAGGAAAGCCCATCCGTCTGGACGCCGTGGTGTGCTCTACGCAGCATGATCCGGACGTGACCCAGGAGCAAATCCATAAGGATATCCGGAAATACGTTTTCGATCCGATCATCCCCGCGGATATGGTAGATGAGGAGACGAAATTCTTTATCAATCCCACCGGCAGATTTGTCATTGGCGGTCCTCACGGAGACAGCGGCCTGACTGGACGGAAGATCATCGTAGATACCTACGGCGGCAGCGGACGCCACGGCGGCGGCGCTTTTTCCGGGAAGGACTGTACAAAGGTAGACCGTTCCGCCGCTTATGCCGCCAGATATGTGGCGAAGAATATTGTGGCGGCCGGGCTGGCAGATAAATGCGAAATCCAGCTTTCCTACGCCATCGGCGTTGCTCAGCCGACTTCCATCAGTGTGGAAACTTTCGGCACCGGAAAGCTTTCCTCGACAAAGCTGGTAGAGATCATCCGGGAGAATTTCGACCTTCGTCCGGCCGGCATCATCAAAATGTTGGATCTGCGCCGCCCGATTTATAAGCAGACGGCTGCTTACGGACACTTTGGAAGGAATGATCTGGATCTTCCCTGGGAGAAGCTTGATAAAGCGGAGATTTTGAAAAAATACTTACAGTAACAGTCTGTAAGGAAATATAATTGCGATTTATAAAAACAGATGTCAGAAAATGCCAAAGACGCGTGTTCTGACATCTGATTCTTTCTTTATAGAAAATTAAGAGACGCGGCGTTTGTTTCATGCTATAATAAAAAATAATACGATAGATACACTCTGGGATATATGTTAATGTCTAAAAATCATGAAACGGGGATTTTTATGAAATTGAAGACGAGGATCATTATCGGTTTTCTGATGGTCATTTTAGTGCCTTTTTTATTATTTTCAGCGACTCTTTACGGATTTCAGAAGGTGCAGGCCCAGGGAAATACGCCGCCCGATTCAGAGGTAGTCTACGATCTTTCTATAGAAGATTCCATCTATGGAGAAGCGAGAATCTATCTGATGACGAAGGATGTGCTTTTTTCCGCACTGGTGATCTTGGCTTTTACGGCCTTGGCGGTTGGCCTTTGGATTTATCGGAGCGTGGCGGCTCCCTTGGTGAAGCTGAAAAAGGCTACCCATAATATAAAAGAGGGGAATTTGGATTTTGTGCTGGATGTAGAAGGGGAGGACGAATTTTCTGAGCTTTTCCGGGATTTTGAAGAAATGCGCCGACGCTTGAAGGAGACGGCCAATGAAAAGGTGATGCTGGACAAGGAAAATAAAGAATTGATCAGCAATATTTCCCACGATCTGAAAACGCCCATCACGGCGGTGAAGGGCTATGTAGAGGGCATCATGGACGGCGTGGCGGATACGCCGGAAAAAATGGACAGATATGTGCGGATCATTTATAATAAAACGAATGAAATGGATCACTTGATCAACGAGCTGACCTTCTACTCCAAGGTGGACACGAACCGGATTCCCTATACGTTCAGTAAGCTGAATGTGGACGATTATTTCAACGACTGCGCGGAGGAGATTCAACTGGAACTAAAGACGAGAGGCATCGAACTGGTATACGCAAATTATGCGGAGAAAGACATTCTGGTTATTGCCGACGGCGAGCAGATCCGACGGGTGATCTATAATCTGGTAAGCAATTCTATCAAATACATGGATAAGACAAGAGGCATTATTCAGATACGCATTAAAGACGTGGGGGATTTTATCCAGATAGAGATCGAGGACAATGGAAGAGGCATCGCCGCCAGAGATCTGACGCAGGTCTTTAACCGTTTTTACCGCACGGACGTATCGAGAAATTCCTCCAAAGGTGGCAGTGGCATAGGGCTTTCCATCGTGAAAAAAATCATCGAAGATCATGGGGGGAAAGTCTGGGCTACCAGTCGGGAAGGTATCGGGACGATTATGTATTTTGTCTTAAGAAAATACCAGGAGGTACCTGTCAATGAGTAAGATACTGATTGTAGAAGATGAAGAGGCGATCGCTGATCTGGAAAAAGATTATCTGGAGCTGAGCGGCTTTACGGTGGAGATCGCCAACCAGGGCGACGTGGGATTGGAAAGAGCAATAAACGAGGATTTCGATTTGTTGATTCTGGATTTGATGCTGCCGCAGGTAGACGGTTTTGAGATTTGCCGCCAGGTACGGCAGCAGAAAAATATGCCGATTCTTATGGTTTCCGCAAAAAAAGACGACATTGATAAAATCCGCGGTTTGGGCCTGGGGGCGGACGATTATATTACGAAGCCCTTTAGTCCCAGTGAGCTGGTGGCCAGAGTAAAAGCGCATCTGGACCGATATGAACGTCTGGTAGGCAGCGTCGGTCCGAAGAACGATTTAGTGGAGATCCGAGGGATTAAGATTGACAAAACGGCCAGGCGCGTCTGGGTGAACGGAGAAGAAACCACGTTTACGACGAAGGAATATGACCTTCTGACTTTTCTGGCAGAAAATCCCAACCGGGTATTTACAAAGGAGGAACTTTTCCGGGAAATCTGGAATATGGAGTCTGTGGGCGATATCGCCACAGTTACAGTTCACATCAAAAAAATCAGGGAGAAGATAGAGTTTGATACGGCGAAGCCACAGTACGTGGAAACAATCTGGGGCGTAGGTTATCGGTTCAAGGTCTGATCATTTGGAAAGATGAAAGAAGAATTATATAAAAAGCTGGAAAAGTATCAGGAAAAGGGCTGCTATCCTTTTCATATGCCGGGACATAAGCGCAATACGGAATTGTCGCCAGCGCATTTGATGTGCTTTTCCCAGGATATTACGGAGATCGAAGGTTTTGACAATCTCCATCATCCCCAGGGCGTAATAAAGGAAGCGCTCCAAAGAGCCAGCCAGCTTTATCAGACGGAAAGCAGCTACTTTTCTGTGAACGGAAGTACAGGCGCACTTTTGGCCGCTGTTTCCGCCGCCTGTAAGCGTGGTGGCAGGATCCTTATGGCCAGAAACTGCCACAAGGCGGTGTATTACGGCGCGTATCTTCGGGGACTGCAGGTTTCCTATGTCTATCCAAAAAAGGAGCCGGTCTGCGGATTGGACGGAAGTATTTCCCCGGAGGATATACGGGCGGCTTTGGAGAAATATCCGGATACGCAGGCGGTGATTCTTACGTCGCCTACGTATGAGGGCGTTGTTTCAGATATTGGGAAAATCGCCGATATCGTCCACCGGGCGGGAGCGGTTCTGCTGGTGGATGAAGCCCATGGCTCTCATCTGCGTTTCCATAAGGATTTTCCTGCATCGGCGCTTTCTCTAGAGGCGGATCTGGTGGTGCACAGCTTGCATAAAACACTTCCGTCGTTGACACAGACGGCGCTTTTGCACAGGAACAGCCATCGAGTCGCCCGGGAGGATGTGCAGAAATTCATGGAGATTTACCAGACCAGCAGTCCGTCTTATTTGCTGATGGCCAGCATGGACGCCTGCATCTGCCTGCTGCAGGAAAAGGGTGAAGCGCTTTTTGACGAATATATGGAAAATCTGCGAAAGTGCCGGGAAGAATTAAAAAAGCTGGAGTATATCCACCTGGCGGACGAGGAAATCGCAGACGGCGAAGGGGTGTATGCCCTCGATCCTTCCAAGCTGATTTTTTCTGTAAGAGGCTGCCCGGTGAAGGGCGGAGAGCTTTCGCGGATTCTGCGGAATAAATATCGTCTGGAAATGGAGATGGAGCATTTGGATTATGTGCTGGCGCTGACCAGCATTGGAGATACAAAGGAAGGCTTTACGCGTCTGACAGAGGCGATGCTGGAAGTGGATCATTCCCTGAAAAAAAGCTACGTAAGGACGAAACGTCCCTCTGCCGGGGCGTATGCGGCGATGGAGCAGGTGCTGACGATTGCCGAGGGGATGGAAAGTCCAAAAAAGCGATGTGCGCTGGCCTTGAGCAAGGGGAAAATTTCCGGGGAATTCGTATATTTGTATCCGCCGGGGATTCCGCTGCTGGTTCCGGGGGAGAGGATCACGGAGCAGTTTATCAGCGATGCGTTTTCCTACCAAAAGGAAGGCTTATCCCTGCAGGGGCTTTCCGATCGTACAGGCCAGAGCATCTGCGTCGTAGAGGAATAACGGTGAATGGGAATCCTCGCAGGCCGTAACAGGAAATAGTCACAAAAATGTAATGGAATTCCACTATAATTTGCATAAAGAATATGCTATAATAGGCCAAAGATCTTTTGTGCTTGCAGAAATTGGTTTGTCTGCAGGTTTTATTGGCTATACTGTACAGAGAACTTTGACTTAAAAAGAATATACAGAAAATAGGAGGTGATTTTTATGGAAGGCTTTGGAGAGATCATCGGACATGAAAAGATCGTTGCGCATTTGCAAAATGCCATTGTAACGGATAAGGTTTCCCATGCGTATATTTTTTCCGGCGGACAGGGTACGGGAAAGAAGCTGCTGGCTTCTGTTTTTGCAATGACGCTGCAATGTGAAAGAAAAGAAGAGAAACCTTGTCTGCAATGCGAGTTTTGCAAGCGGGCCATGAATAAAAATCACCCGGATATTATAAGAATTACCCACGAAAAACTGGCGACGATCAGTATTGAGGAGATTCGCCGGCAGTTGATTAATGATATTGCCGTAAAGCCCTATATGGGTCCGTATAAGATTTACATTGTCGATGAGGCAGATAAGCTGACGCCCCAGGCGCAGAACGCGCTGCTTAAGACGATCGAGGAGCCGCCGGCTTACGGAATCATCCTGCTTTTGACAAGAAATATCGACGGGCTGCTGCCCACGATCATTTCCAGATGCGTACGTCTGGATCTGAAAATGTTGCCGGATTACCAGGTAAAGGAATATCTAATGGATCGTCTTCACGTACCGGATTACCAGGCGGAGATCGACGCTTCTTTCGCTCAGGGAAGTATTGGAAAGGCAAAGCAGGCGGCGTCTTCGGAGGAATTTGCAAAGATGACGCAGGACGCGATACGAATTCTGAAATATGCCGGCGATATGGACGTCTACGAGCTGATCGACGTGATTAAGGAATTGTCAGAGGAAAAGGACGCTATTTACAATTATCTGGATTTATTTTTGCTGTGGTTCAGGGATGTGCTGATGTTTAAGGCTACTAGGGAAGTGGATCATCTGGTATTTAAGCAGGAGATCGGCAGCATACGGGAGCAGGCAAGGGAGCGTTCCTATGAAGGAATCGAAAAAATATTGGATGCGTTGGGAAAGGCGAAAGCCCGGTTAAAGGCAAACGTAAACTTTGACCTTGTAATGGAGCTTTTGTTCCTAACGATCAGGGAGAAATAAAATGACAAGAGTAGTCGGCGTAAAGTTTCGCAACGTAGGAAAAATCTATTATTTTGACCCGAAAGATTTGGAATTGGAGACGGGCAGTCATGTGATTGTGGAAACGTCCCGAGGCGTGGAATATGGGTATGTGGCGTTTGCGCCCAAAGAAGTAGAGGATGAAGGCGTAGTGCTTCCCTTAAAGGAAATCCTGCGTCTGGCTACGGAGGAAGACGACGCCAGGGAACAGAAAAATCGAAAAAAAGAAAAAGAAGCGTACCAGATCTGTCAGAAAAAAATTCAGGAGCATGGATTGGATATGAAGCTGATCCATGTGGAATATACGTTTGATAATAATAAAGTGCTTTTCTATTTTACTGCGGAGGGCAGGATTGATTTCCGGCAGCTAGTCAAGGATCTGGCCGCTGTTTTTAAGACCCGGATCGAGCTGCGTCAAATCGGCGTCCGCGATGAAACGAAGATTCTAGGTGGAATCGGTATTTGCGGCCGGGAACTGTGCTGCCATACGTATCTGTCGGATTTCGCGCCCGTTTCCATTAAGATGGCGAAGGAACAGAATCTTTCTCTGAATCAGACGAAGATTTCTGGCTGTTGCGGCCGGCTGATGTGTTGTCTGAAAAACGAGCAGGAAACCTATAAGGAGCTTAATAAAAAGCTGCCCAATGTGGGCGATATTGTCAATACGCCGGACGGGCTGATGGGAACGGTACACAGTGTCAATGTGCTCCGGCAGCTTGTAAAGGTCATCGTAGAAGTGGACGATGAAAAGGAAATTCAGGAATTTAGGGCGGATGAATTGAAATTTCACTCCCGGAAAAAGAAGATTAAGATTACGGAGCAGGAAATGAAAGAATTAAAGGCTCTGGAGGATAAATAGGAAAAGCATATGGAGAAAAAAGGATTTCTGTTGGAAGGAGAGCGGCTGGACGACCTTCAGAACGGCTATTATATCATACAGGATCCGGAAAAATTCTGTTTCGGACTGGACGCGGTGCTTTTGGCAGACTTTGTCCGGGCTTCCGGCTGGGAGCATGTGCTGGATCTGGGAACCGGTACGGGGATTGTGCCGCTGCTTTTGAAGGTCCGGCAAAAAGGGTCGCGCTTTACCGGGCTGGAAATCCAGGAGGAATGTGCGGATATGGCCCGCCGGAGCGTGGCTTATAACCATCTGGAAGGGGATATTGCGATCGTAACAGGAGATATAAAGGAAGCTTCCGCTATTTTTGGAGAGGCTTCCTTTCCTATTGTCACCTGCAATCCTCCCTATATGATCGGGCAGCATGGCCTGGCCAATCCGCATTTGCCAAAGGCGATTGCCCGTCATGAGATCCTATGCACATTCCAGGATATTGCCCGGGAGGCATCCCGGGTACTTGCCGGCGGCGGGCGGTTTTATTGTATCCATAAGCCTTTCCGGCTGGTAGAATTATTTTCCACCTTGACGCAATACCGTCTGGAGCCGAAACGTATGCGAATGATCCACCCCTATGTGGATAAAGAACCGTCTCTGGTACTGATTGAGGCGCTTTACGGTGGAAAATCCAGGATTACGGTGGAGAAGCCGCTGATCCTGTATGAAGCGCCGGGAATGTATACTGAAGAAATCAGGGAGATTTACAGCGTCATGGGGCATGAAAGGTGAAAATATGAGCGGAAAATTATCTTTATGTGCAACGCCTATCGGAAATCTGGAGGATATTACCCTTCGCGTATTACGTACGTTGCGAGAAGCGGATGTGATTGCCGCGGAGGACACTAGGAACAGTATAAAGCTGCTGAATCATTTTGATATTCATACGCCTCTTACCAGTTATCACGAACATAATAAAATCGAAAAAGGAAAGATTTTGCTGCGGCAGATGGAGGAAGGTGCGCATGTGGCGCTGATCACAGATGCGGGAACTCCCGGAATTTCAGATCCGGGGCAGGAGCTGGCGGCTATGTGTCGGGAGGCGGGCGTTGCGGTGACTTCCCTTCCCGGTCCGGCCGCCTGTATTACAGCGTTGACTTTGTCCACGCTGCCTATCCGGCGCTTCTCTTTTGAAGGTTTTCTGCCCGTGGATAAAAAGGAGCGGGAGAGGGTGTGGATAGAATTGGAGGAAGAAACCAGGACTATCGTTTTGTATGAAGCTCCGCACCGACTGGTAAAAACGCTGGAAGAGCTTTACAGGCGTCTGGGAAACCGGCGGGCCTGCCTGTGCCGGGAGCTGACGAAAAAGCATGAAACAGCTTTTACTTCCACGCTTGAAATTCTTTTGGCGCATTACCAGAAGGAGGAGCCGCGAGGGGAGTGTGTGCTGGTTATTGAAGGGAAAAACCCAAAAGAAGCGCAAAGGGAGGAGCAGCAGGAATGGGAAAAGCTTTCCCTAAAGGAACATATGGCCTTATATGAAACATTGCCCATGAGCCGAAAGGACGCGATGAAGCAGGTCGCCAAGGATCGGGGCGTGGGAAAGAGAGAAATATATCAGAGGCTTCTGGAAGAAGAAGCGTAATATACTGGCGTATGGACGAAGAATAAGATTAAATGGAGAATCCTAAAAAGGGGTTTCCGTTTAATCTTTTTTTTTGCATGGGAATTTATGGGAATTTCTGTATAATATCCGATTGTTGGCGTTAGTTGCAATAGTAATCGTTGTTTCGATAGAAAATACAAATTTTATTGGCAGTTATAATTTGTGGGCGACGTTGGAATTTTGATAGTTATGAGTATCGATATAACATTTATCATATAGGTTTATGAGGAAGGTCAAAGTCCACCGTTCTGCTAAAATGCCGGACAATATTTTGTTTTACTTCCTCTGGATTGCCGTTTTGAATGGCGCGCAGGATATTTTCATGTTCAGCAATATTTTTACGTCTGTCTGTATCGAAGGTTTGGTGGTCGTACAGGACGATGAGAAAGAATAAATTGAAGAAAGAGGCATATAGGTTTTCTAATGTCTCATTTCGGAAAATTTTAATTAGCGAAACGTCAAATTCGATGGAAAGTTTTGCGAATTTATGACTATTTTCTATGGAAGAATCTTCCTTTAGATTTTTTTGCATAGACAAATAATTTTGCATCATAGTGATCAGTTCCGGAATGAGGTTTTGCGAAAGGCATTGCTCATAGCTGCCGATCAGTAAAATTTTGGCAGTTTGCTGCACTTCATAAAAAATTTTGTTGTCAATACGGATCACACTGGGACCCGCGTTTGGTACAAAGGAAACGAGCCGCTCGCTTTCCAGAATGGAAAGGGCCTCCCGGATTGGGGAATTGCTGACGCCGAATTCCTGCGACAGCTCCAGCATGTTTATTTTTTCTCCAAAAGAATAGGTCTGATTCAAAATACGTTCTTTAATAAGTTTGTAAACCTGTTCTTTCATAGTGACTTTTTTTAATGTGCCCATTTTTCATATCCCTTCCCATAAAGTAGGAAATCATGCAAGCTCTAACAATTCATTATAATGAAAAATCTACGTATAGTCAACTAAAACACAGAAGTGCTGTGAAAAATTTTAGAAAAAATAACTAAAATGTAAGAAAAAATTTTGTAGTACTCTACAAACCGGCTAAAAAGACAAAAAAATAGTTGACAATAAGAATATTTATAAATACAATTAAATCATCGATTAGCGATTACGCACAATGCGTAAAAAGGAAAAAGAAAACCAAGTTTCAAAGAAGAAAGGAAAAGAACTATGAAAAGTTTATTTACGCCATTGAAAGAAGAAGGTTTTACCACGTTAAAAATCAGACACAACTTTAAGGATGGAAGCTTCAAGCTTTTTGTCGCGAAGGAATGGGACGACGGCTTTGATTTTTCCAGGTATAATAAGGATTTTTATCTGGATGGTATTTTTACAGAGGACGCGGTATATTTGAATACGAAGCAAGTGCGGGTGCTGTACCGCAAGTATGAACTGGAGGAATATTTAGACGAGATTCTGGATTTGATTCGCCAGGGAAAGCATTTCGGCATCGACGCATATTACCATGCGAAATACGACATCCGTTTCATGATGCACGAGCACAGCAGGAGGCGCGGCGTTTTAAATAAGAGTCATTCCATCATGGCCGGCGGTATTCGGCGGCATTTCCCGGAGGAAGAAGAAAAAGAAGTGATTATTGACGGCTTAAATCTTGGCCGCGGCATGAGTTTTAAAAATATTGCCGGGAATTTGCCCTTTGGAGGCTGCAAGGCTACGGTGCAGATGGACGAGCTGGATATTACGAATCTGGAAATTATGGGATTTCTAGCCTATGCGCTGGATACTACCAGGGATATGACCGGTCCGGATATGAATTTTCCGACGGAAATGTCCGACGTGATGATTCGGGAAGGATTTTCTATGCAGTATACCGGCGGGCCCAGCGCGAAGACGGGTGAAACGGGCAAACCTACGGCTTATGGCGTCTATCTTTCCATGAAGCAGGCGGTGAAATTCCAGGAGGGCACGGAGAGCTTGGATGGTAAAAGCGTCGCGTTGATGGGCCTGGGCGCCGTCGGTTGGTATATGGGTGAAAACCTTTTGCAGGAAGATGTGAAGCTTTATATTGCGGATATTCAGCCGGCCAGGGCGAAGGAATTTGTAGAGAAGCATCCGAACAGAGGCGTGGAAATCGTTTCGGTGGACGACGTGTTATATATGGACGTGGATATTGTTTGTCCCTGCGCCATTGGAGGCATTCTGTATGATGAGAATATTCCCAGACTGCGATGCAAATATATCTGGGGTTCGGCCAATAATCAATTACGCGCCTCTAGCCAGGAGGAGGAATATCGTCTGGCGAAGCTGGTCGCAGAGAGGGGGATTTTGTTCCAGTCTGAATGGTGGCACAATACGGCCGGCGTCATTTGCGGCGCAGAGGAATATTTATACGATGGCGACGAAGAGTCTCTGAGAAAAAAGGTAGAAGATATCCTGCCGGTCAATACATGGAAGAATCTGCATAGAGCCAAGGAGCTCGGCGTAACTCCTACAGAGGCCTGCTATTCCCTTTGTGAAAATTTGCTGTACGGCGAATGAATCTAAGCCCATAAGCGTTGGACGCGGCCAAGCTGCAAAGCTGTAGCATCGTAAAAATAAAAGAATGATCCGGTATGATTTATAGGCAGTCCGGTAGACAGTAAAAAGCGCTTTTATGCTGCCGGCTGCCTTTTATGAAAGGAGGGAATCGAATGTCCTAACAGAAAAAGGAAAGCGAAGGTTTTAAAAATATTTATGGATTTATTATGACGGCGATTGGTTTTGCCATTGGCATTGGAAGCCTATGGAAATTCCCCTACGTTGTTGGAAATAACGGCGGCGCCGTTTTTCTGTTTTGTTATATTGTGTTGATTTTGGCGATTGGCGTGCCTTTGCTTACGGCAGAGTTTGCCATGGGGTTTCAAACGCAAAAAACGGCGGTATTTGCATATAAAGAGCTTGCGCCGGGCAAGAAATGGTATCTGGGCGGTTATTTGCATATTATCGCGGCGACTGTGCTAATCGGTTATGTAACGCCGGTGTACGCCTGGCTGCTGAAATATATTGTGTCGACGCCGATGGGTGTTTTTCAAGGAATGGATAGCGGAGAAATTGCAAATTTTTTCGGTGAATTTTCTGCCGATCCCATTCAGACGGCTATTTTTGGCATTGTGAATTTTATTCTTGTCATTTTAGTCATACAAGGCGGTTTGCAAAACGGCGTTGAAAAAATCAATAAGATTTTGCTGCCGAGCCTGGCTGTGATTATGATTATCGTAACGATTGCGGGGCTGACGCGTCCGGGAGCGTTGGCAGGTCTGGTATTTTTATTTAAGCCGAGTCTGGAAGCCTTTACAATGGACTCTTTTGTACAATGCCTGGGCTTAATGTTTTTTGCCGTTGGAATCGCCATGCTCGCTTCTATGGTATTCGGCAGCTATATTAAAGATCCGACGGCCAATCTGTTTAAAAATGCGACCATTATTTCTTCTGCACTGGCGATGGCGGGCGTACTGGCGGGAATTATGATTTTCCCTTTAGTATTTGCGAATGG
>CAOJIB010000070.1 GCA_948436455.1 uncultured Blautia sp. | reverse complement strand
GTCCTTTGCTAAAAAGCAAGGAAATCTGCGCGATATGCTTGTTTTGGTGTAGGGGCTTTAAAAATCGGTATTAACCGACAGCCCCTTTTTTGTCTATTTTCGTTATGTAAAATTTTAGAACTGGATCGCCACTTTGAAATCTCCGTATTTGCCGGTGGCATATTCAAAGGCTTCCTCCCATTTCTCCACGGGGAAGTAGCGGCTGACTACGCCGTCGGTCTTTAAGTTTCCATTAGCAATATTTTCAATGACGAAGGGATAGCAATAGGGGCTTAAGTGAGAGCCTAATACATCCAGCTCCTTATTGTCGCCGATCAGCGTCCAGTCTACGGTCGTCGGCTCGCCGAATACGCTAAATTCCACAAAGCGTCCCAGCTTCCGGATCATCTGCAGACCCTGTACCACACTGGAGGGATGGCCGGTAGCTTCAATATAAATATCGCAGCCGTAGCCTTCCGTCAGATCCTGGATCGCCTTTAACGCGTCCATCTTTCCAGGATTCATCACGATATCCGCACCGAATTCTTTCGCCTTTTCCAGACGTTCGTCCTTCATATCCAGGACGATCAGCTTCGCCGGATTCATCATGCGCGCATACGTAATCATCCCTAAGCCCAGCGTACCTGCGCCGGAAATCACAACCACGTCCTCTACGGTGATCTGCGCCCGGTCCACTGCGTGCTTTGCACAGCCGTACGGCTCGATCAGAAGAGCTTTCTCCAGCGGAAGATCCACCGGGACTCTATGCAGCACTGCCGTCTTCGGATAGCGGACATATTCCGCCATACCGCCGTTATTCTCCTTCTGGAACCCAAACGTCGCATGTGGCTGGCACATCCAGTAGCGGCCAGTCTTACAGAATTTACACTTACCGCAGGGCACGATCTGATCGGCAATGATACGATCACCCAGATCATATTCCGTCACGTTCTCGCCTTTTTCCACAACGACGCCCAGGAATTCATGGCCGGGAATAAACGGCGTGCGCACCCATTTCTCATGGGTCTCGTCTCCCCAGGTGGAATTGCCGTGGTAGCACTTCAGGTCACCGGCGCACACGCCGCAGCCTTCCGTCTTAATGATGATATCGTCCGGCCCGCATTCCGGTACGGGATATTCCGGCTCATATCTGTAATCCCCTTTGTCATAAGCAACCAACGCCTTCATTGTCTTTGGAAGCTTTCCCATTGTCATTCTCCTTTCCAAATTCATCATTATTCTCTTGCAATTCTATCTTATAACCATTTCGGATGGTTGTCAACCTGCCACAAAAGCAAGTCCTTCTCTAAAACTGCAGCTTCGCCAATACGTTTTTTGGCTCGTCTACAATCACCAGATCCGCCTTATAGTCGTCGTACTGTTCAAATTCATGTACCATGACCAGATATTTCCCCTGGAAGCTGCGGATATACGGGTAAAATACCTCAGAATTCAGATAGGTTCCCAGCACCAGCAGTACTTCCGCCTGCTCCACTTCCATCATCGCCCGGGTAACTAGCTGACTGTCTACCTGCTCTCCATAGAGAAATACCCGAGGCCGTATCATACCGCCGCACTTTTCACAGCGGGGAATCCCCTTTGCACCTTTGATATATTCCATCGGGTATTCCTGTTTGCACCATAGACAATAATTCCGAAAGACGCTGCCCCGGATGCCAAAAACATTCCGGCAGCCGCTGCGCAGGGACAAATCAAATATATTTTCACTGATCACACAGCCCAGCTTCCCGGCCCTGTCCATAGCGGCCAGTACCTTGCCGGAAGCAGTCATCGCGGGCATCGCCTCGAGGATTTCCTGCTTATAGAATTCATAAAATTTTTCCGGCCGGGTATTGAAATACCGGCTGCTGTACAGCTCTTCCGGCGAGGCTCCGTATTGCTCCTCGATCTCATACGCCCGGCTTTGATTCTTAAAGCTGTAATATCCCCCCTCTTCCGTCATTTCCAGGCCACAGAGCACCACCGTATACCGGCTTTCATCCAACATTCTCTGCAACAATTGAATTTTACGCTCCATTACGGGTATACCTCCTTTTGGCAAATGAGTATTTTGAAATATTTCTATACAGCCATACTCCTTGTATAAAAAATGCAGATCCATCGGAAACGTCTTTCTTCTGGGAATTTCTTTTTATTTCAAAAATCCGCTGATAATCTGTTCTTCCGCTTCCTCTTCCGTCAGTCCCAGCGTCATCAGCTTAATGATCTGTTCTCCGGCGATCTTTCCAATCGCCGCCTCATGGATCAGCGCCGCGTCGGGGTGATTGGCGCTAAGGCCCGGCTCCGCCTGGATTTTCGCATCCCCCATAATGATGGCGTCGCATTCCGTATGCCCGCTACAGGCGGCGTTTCCGTTCAGATTCGAAATAAAAATCTGCGTGGAAGTATCTCTGGCTACCGAACGAGAAATCACATTTGCTCCGCTGCCCTCTCCTTGCAGCGTCACGTTGAAGTGGCTTTCGGCCCGCTGCTTTCCATGGGTCAGCAGCCGCTCCATCACCACCAGCTTGGCTCCTTTTTGTAATACGGCTTCATTCGTGCGAACCGTAGAATCCACGCCTTTGATCTGTACCGTGTCCATTTCCATATAGCCGCCCTCTTCGATCTCGATCACCGTCTTGGGATTCATCACCCGCTCGCCGGCTCCGTCCCCGCTGCCGTAATGCTTTTCCACATATTTCAGGCGGGCGTTCTTTCCCACGAAAAACCGATGGACGCCGTCGTGCCGACTGTTCGCGTCGCCGCCGTTATGAATGCCGCAGCCGGCGATAATTGTTACGTCGCTGTCCTCGCCAATATAAAAATCGTTGCAAACGACCTCCTCTAGACCGCTCTGGCTTAAGAGCACCGGCATATGGACGCTTTCCTTCTTCGTTCCCGGCTGAATCACGACCTTGATGCCGTCTCCTTCTTCCCGGTTCTCGATCAGGATATGCTCCGTGCTCTTTCGCACCTCGCTTTTGCCGTTTGTCCGGATATTGACGGCCCCTACGGGAATTTCATGGAGTCCAGAAACCGCTTCTAATAATTCTCTTTGTATCGCATCCATCCCTTAACACCTCTTTTCTATTTCACTACACCCAAAGGACGCCGCGGATTCCGTGCCCATTAAGGTGGGCAGCATCTCCTCCCTGGCGCCGCGTTTTACTAGTTTCCCATCGGCTACCACCAATATCTCGTCGGCAATATTGAGAATCCGCTCCTGGTGGGAGATAATCAGAATAGAACCGTGGATCTGCTCGTGCATCTTTTCAAATACCTGGATCAGATTTCGAAAGCTCCAAAGGTCGATCCCCGCTTCCGGCTCGTCAAAAACGGAAATCTTAGCCTTTCGGGCCATTACCGTGGCGATCTCAATCCGCTTCATCTCCCCGCCGGAAAGGCTGGCGTTCACTTCCCGGTTAATATATTCCTTGGCGCAAAGCCCCACCTCGGACAGGTACTGACAGGCGCCGCTAACAGACAGCCGCTCTCCCGCCGCCAGGCGGATCAGATCCAACACGGTCACTCCTTTAAAACGCACCGGCTGCTGAAAGGCATAGCTAATGCCCAGCCTGGCCCGCTGGGTGACTCCAAGCCCGGTAATATCTTCTCCATTTAATAAAATCTGACCGCTCACCGGATGCTCAATGCCGGCAATGATCCTGGCGAGCGTCGACTTCCCGCCTCCATTCGGCCCGGTGATTACGACAAACTTGTTGTCCTCCAGCCGAAAGCTAATATCCTTTAAAATTTCTTTTTCGTCACTCTCTCCCGTGACCTGAAAGGAAATGTTTTTTAATTCCAACATTGTCTTTACCTCCATCTGGTATCTGTCAAGTCCCCCGGCGCGGAATTTTCCGCTTCCTAATAACCAATCGCTTGACAGTTTTTAAGTATACCATAATTTCTTGTAAAGTAACAGAAAAGATTCCGATTTTGACACGATTTTTGTAACTATTTGGCCTGTAGCTTCAGCTGACTAAGGATCAGGACAAAATTTGCCGAACGGGTTTCTTCCTTGACACTTTCCCGTGCCTTGGATTACAATACTTTTACTCCTGTAAAATTGCACCTGTAAAAACTGCCGTCCGGCCGCGGCCATGCGGCGTTTTGTCGAATAGGGAGGTTGCTTATGCTCCGATGCTGGAAGAAGCTGCTGGCCCTCGGACTGTATCTGACTCTTTTGCTCTTCGCGTCCGGCTGTCAGACGGCCGAAGAGCCGCTGTCCGTTACCAGCTTTCAATTCAATACCGTCGTTACCCTAACGATCTACGATTCCCACGAAGAAGCGCTTTTAGAGGAATGTCTGGCTCTCTGTGACAAATACGAAGCGATTTTCAGCCGAACACGGCCGGATAGCGAAATTTACCAGCTAAACCAGTGGAGCCAAAGAGGCGCCGTGGGTTCCTTTTCCCTTTCCGAAGAAGCCGCCGAATTAATCGCCGCCGGCCTGTCCTATGGGGAACTTTCTGACGGCGCTTTGGATATTACCATCGGCCCCGTCTCCGCTTTGTGGGATTTTACCGCCGAAGATCCCGAGCCGCCTTCCCAGGAGGCCGTCCGTCAAGCGCTCCTGCTGGTGAATTATCGAGACGTCACGCTACGGGGCAACCAGCTTTCCTTTGCAAAAGCCGGTATGGAAGTAGATCTGGGGGCCATTGCCAAGGGCTACGTCGCCGATCGGATCAAAGACTATTTACTTTCCAAGGGTGTGAAAAGCGCAATCATCAACCTGGGCGGAAACGTCCTGTGCATCGGCGAACGAACCGACAAAACCCCTTTTACCGTGGGCATCCAAAAGCCCTTCGCCCAGCGCCAGGAAACAATCCGAACACTTTCCGTTTCCGACCAATCGGTGGTTTCTTCCGGAGTTTATGAACGCTATTTTGAAAAGGACGGCCGGTTGTATCATCACATCCTAGATCCCGCCACCGGTTTTCCCTGCGAGAACAATTTATCAGCGATCTCCATCCTTAGCGAAACCTCTCTGGAGGGCGACTGTCTTTCCACCGCCTGTTTCGTCCTGGGCCCGGAAAAAGGAAGGGAACTCTTAGAAAACCTTTCGGATACCTGCGGCCTTTTTATTACAAACGATGGAAAACCCCATGAAACCAACGATTTTCCCCAATAACCCGGTTCTCTTTACTGAAAGGATTTTGCCATGACGAAAGAACAATTTCGCGAACTGACCAAAGCCCCTGTTTTATTGGACGGCGCCACCGGCTCCAACCTAATGCTGGCAGGCATGCCCCGGGGCATCTGCACCGAACAATGGATCCTTGCCCATCCCGACGTCCTGAAAAATCTGCAAAAAGAGTATGTCGAGGCCGGCAGCCAGATCGTCTATGCCCCGACTTTTGGCGGCAACGCCGTAAATCTAGCCCGCTACAATCTGACGGATGAAATCGCCTCCTTAAATCACACGCTTGTTTCCTATTCAAAGGAGGCGGTACAAGGAAAAGCTTACGTGGCCGGAGACATTACCACCACGGGGAAAATGATGGCGCCCGCCGGGGATCTGACCTACGAGGAGGCGTACGATACCTATGCCGAACAAATTCAGTACCTGGCCGAGGCCGGCGTGGATCTTCTGGTCGCGGAAACCATGATTCACATCCATGAAACTCTCGCGGCCCTGGACGCCGCCTCCCGCGTCTGCGACCTGCCGATGATGTGCACGATGACGGTAGAAGCCGACGGCAGTATTTTCACCGGAGGCAATATCATCGAAGCCGCTGAAATGTTCGAAGAAGCCGGCGCCTGCGCGGTGGGCGTCAATTGCTCCGTAGGTCCCGATCAACTGGAAGCCGTCGTCAAGAATATCGCTGCCGCCGTTTCCATTCCCGTGATCGCCAAGCCCAACGCTGGAATGCCCCACATTACGCCCCAAGGCCAGGCCGTCTACGATATGGACGCTTCTGCCTTTGGCATACACATGAAAAAGCTTTTGGACGCCGGCGCTTCCATCGTAGGCGGCTGCTGCGGCACCACCTCGGAATACATCCGGGAATTAAAGAAATATCTGCCTTGAGACTCCTTGGCTATCTTTTCTCCCTCCTGTAAGCAGACTGCTAGATAAAGCACTTTTTTTCATTCTACATACGCCCGGATTTGCCGCCAATCCCCTCCCCGGGGATATTGACTTCCCCACACAAGAGTGTTAAAATTTAGAGCAATAAGATACCAAAAACAACACACCCAAGGAGGGACGGATACGATGAGCGTATTAACAGATTTGATTTATGGAGGTTCGAACGCAGTCGCGAGCCTTACGGAAAACGCTGTAAAAGATGCGATTGCAAAGTATGGAGAAGAGCAGAAGGTCGCTATGCCGGATACAGCGTATTTTCTGCCTACCATTTATGCGGCAACCGGTGTAAAGGTGGGAAAATTAGGCGACCTTTCCGCCTGCATCGGCGTATTAAAGAGCCTGATCACGAATAAAGAAGATTTAGGCGAAGCCCTGAACGCCGGTCTTGCCACGGCGGTAGGCGCGGAAATTATCGAAGCTCTGAAGTATGTGGAAAATGCGGAGCCTTATGCGGCGGAGAGCGGCATCGGTTTTGTTCCCGACCCCATCATCCGTTCTCTTGGCGTTCCTCTCGTAACCGGCGATATTCCCGGCGTAGCCGTTGTGCTGGGCAAAGCGGAGGACGCTGCGGATGTGGTAAATATTGTAAAGGATTATCAGAGCAAGGGAATTATGACCTTCCTGATCGGCGACGTCATTGAACAATGTACAGAGGGCGGCGTAAAGGTTGGCCTCGATTTCCGCGTAGTACCTCTGGGCCACGATGTAACAGCCGTTATCCATGTCGTAACCGTCGCCATTCGCGCCGCACTGATCTTTGGTAATGTAACGCCGGGCGATCTGCAGGGACTTCTGGCCTATACGAAAGAAAGAGTACCGGCCTTTGTAAATACCTTCGGTGCGCTGAACGAGGTCGTCGTATCCGCAGGCGCAGGCGCTATCGCGCTGGGCTTCCCAGTCGTGGCGGACGTGGATCTGGGCGAGAATCAGGTGCCCGGCGCTCTGGAGTCTGTCACCGATCATACGATGACGGTGAAGAAATCCCTGGAGCTTCGCAACATCAAAATCAAAGTAAAAGAACTTCCTATCCCAGTAGCCTTCGCTTCCGCCTTTGAGGGTGAAGTCATCCGCAAGGGCGATATGCAGATCGAATTTAGCTCCCATAAGCAGCCCACCTGCGAAGTGGTGCAGACGAGAGAAGATAGCGAAATCGAAGATCATAAGATCACCATCGTCGGCAACGATCTGGATCAGCTGGATGCCGGCCAGACCTATGCCCTGGCTACCTTCGTAGAAGTTGCCGGTGCGAAAATGCAGTCTGATTTCGAATCCGTTATCGAGCGGAAAATCCATGCATGGTTTAATTATATGGAAGGCGTTATGCACACCGGCCAGCGGAACCAGATTCGCGTCCGCGTCAATAAAGAAGCCTTTGAAAAAGGCCTGCGGCTGACGCATTTTGCCGAAGTCCTCTACGCAATGATTATGGACGAATTCGATATCGTCGTTGATAAATGTCAGATTACAATCATAACGGACACCGCCAAGGTGCAGGAGCTTCTGGATAATACGGCCATGCCGGCGTATGCCGCCAGAGACCAGCGTTTGGAATCTCTGACCGACGAAAGCGTAGACGTATTCTATACCTGTACACTGTGTCAGTCCTTCGCACCCTCCCACTGCTGCGTAGTAACGCCCGAACGTCTGGGCCTTTGCGGAGCCGTTTCATGGCTGGACGCCAAAGCCACGAAGGAGCTGACGCCGGCCGGTCCCTGCCAGCCGATTTCCAAAGAAGGCTGTGAAGATCCGGTAAAGGGCATCTATCCAGATGTAAATAAGACGGTCAAAGAAGCTACCCAGGGCGCGCTTTCAAAAGTAACTCTGTACTCCATTATGGAAGACCCGATGACCTCCTGCGGATGCTTCGAGTGTATCTGCGGTATCGAACCGTTCTCTAAAGGCGTGATCATTGCCAACCGGGAATATGCCGGCATGACGCCTCTGGGCATGACCTTTGGCGAGCTGGCTTCCATGACCGGCGGCGGCGTACAGACGCCTGGATTCATGGGACACGGCAGACACTTCATCGCTTCTAAGAAATTTATGAGCGCAGAGGGCGGCTTCGAGCGTATCGTATGGATGCCCAAGGAACTTAAAGACGACGTGGCCGAACGCCTGAACAAATCTGCAAAGGAAAAATACAACATCGATAATTTCTGCGATATGATCGCCGATGAAACGATTGCCACCGACGAGGAAACCCTGATGGCATTCCTGACTGAAAAAGAGCATCCGGTATTGGGACTAGAGCCGATCATGTAAGGATTCCGATTTCTTCATATAAATGGAAATTTTCCGTTTGCCGCAGGAGGAAAGCGCATGAAAGAAAAGATCGACATCGCCGCGTATGCGCAGACGATTACAGAAGCATTGCCAAGAGGGATTTTACTTAATACGAATGGTGCAAAATTCAACAGCATGGTGATCGGTTGGGGCGCTCTGGGAACCGTATGGGGAAAGCCGGCGTTTACCGTATATGTACGGGAACATCGTTATACAAAAGCGCAGCTTGATTCCACGGGGGAATTTACGATCAGCATTCCCTTGGATGGGCCGATCCCTTCCATTGCCAAAGTATGCGGAACACAGTCGGGCCGCGACGTAGATAAGGACGTGGCCGCGCGTCTGACGTTGGAAGATGCAGAAATTATACGCGTGCCGGGAATAAAGGAATACCCCCTGACTCTGGAATGTAAGGTATTGTATGCCCAGAAGCAGGAGCTGGAAAAGATTCCGGCGGACATAAGAGAAAAAATGTATCCGCAGGATGTAGACGGCACGTATCCCATGGCGAACCGGGACGCTCATACCGCCTATATTGGCGAAATTGTCGCCGCCTATATGATCCGGTAAAATTCACGGCCGTTGCCAGAAATAACGACTATCTAAAAGCTTACAAAAAACCTCCAAACAAACGTAAGGAAGATTACGCTGTTTGGAGGTTTTCTCATAAATTGCTCTCTTTTTATTTTTTCCAAGGTCTGGCCCTTCCAAGCCATCCCATCTTCGCCCAGTACTTTCCATCAAGAGATTCCGGATCATTTTCATACAACGCTTTTTGCAGCATACGGCAGAAAAGAAATTTTATCCTTGTACTTCCACGGACCCTCGCAGGTTTTTCATAATCGATAGAAAAAAATTTGTCTGACAACCGCCTCACCTTCTCCGTCAATTCCCGACGTTTCTTTTCGGCAAGCTTTTCCCAGACAATATCTCCCATCAGTCTTCCTGTAAATACGGTAATTTGGGAAATACCCCACCAGGAAAGGCTGTGCTTTATGTCTTTCGCCGCAGACTTTGCTCCTGCGCCAAGGCATTGCGTAAGAATGACCGCACGTTTCGTAAACATTTCGGACGCCGGACGGTGCGGCATCCATAAATAAGCAAGATGATCGAGCAACGCTTTCATGGAGCCTGTTGCGTGCATCACATAAGCGGGGCTGGTCATTAGAATCAAATCGGACTCCACCAGCGACGACGTAATTTTTTGTATATACTCCGCATCTTTGCATCTATGTTCGCCTTTTATTATACAATTTGCGCAACCCGAACAAAAAGCAGGACAGGCCTTTGGCAGATAAAATTCCCGGACATCTGCTTTCCCCCGAAACTGTTCCAGAAATATTTCTTTTAAGCGGTAGGTTACCCCCTGCTTTTCTGTGCCGTTGATGACTATGATTTTCATAAGCTATACCTCCTGCAATGGCCGAAGGGCCATCGTGGGGCACTCCTTCGGGCAAACCTCCAAAATGTCATGCAGTACTGCTTCATGAAATGCCCTCCGTTCTTCGGGCACTGTCAAATCAATCCCATAGAGCTGCATGAGCACTTTATGTCGCAAAAAGGACTGCTGCATCACGGTAATTAAATAAAAGGTTTTGCGTGCAAGCGTTTTTTCATCCCAATCCGGGCGACAGGCAGACATAAGCGGAAGATACGCAAGATACGTCCTGTGCGTATTGTCGTTTTCTTTCGGCATACGCATATCTGAAAGAATCGAAATTTTTGACACGGCGTAGTGTTCAAATAAAAATGCAAGCGTCATGTCCCCAAGATACGCAAGTCTTTCAAAAGCGTTCAAGTTTTCCGTTTTTTCTTGGATGGTATGGAAGTTATCAATGATGCCGTTCACCATACGTTCCACGCATAATTCTATAAGCTTGTCTTTGTTTCCAAAATGATAATTCACAAGCCCTAGCCCTACATTGGCCCTTTTGCAGATCTCCCGTACGGTAATACCCTCCATTTGCTCACCCTTTTCATTGATAAGGTCTATCGTGGCCTGCATGATGGTTTCTTTATGATCCATAACGTCCTCCTTGAACATTGTTCAATTCTCATCATACTGAATATCGTTCAAAAAGTCAATATGGAGAAGACTGTATTAATAAGAAAAATCACTTTTTCAGACATTCTAAAATAGGCTCAATGTATTTCTTATCAGAGATATCATAAGACGTAGAAATCATCTTTACCATCTCTTTCTCTGCTTCTGTTTTCTCTTTTTTGGCTTTCAACATCTTTACAAATATTTTCATCATAAGTTTTGAGGAAACAGACATTTTTTCATAATTAAAGCCGCCTGGACAATAAAAAGCATCTATGTTTCTAAGCTTCTGTTCATGGAAATTCTGTTTGAGAAATTGCTCGATTTCCGGATTGTCTATCGGACTTCCGCCAACACAAAAGACAATCAGTCTCTTATCTGCCCATTGCTCCATATGGTCTTTAAACCAACGAAGCTTGCTAATACTGCCTGCGCATGCCCAGCCTCCAAAAACAATCGCCTCATAGCTATCGAAATTTTTCTTTTTTGCTGCTGATAATTCAAGGCAGTCAGCCCCCGCCTCTTCTGCGATCCACTTGGCATATCGCTTTGTAAATCCTGTTTGTGAATGATAAATGACTGCTGTCTTCATCTGCTTCCATCTCTCCTTCCTGAATTTTCGATTGCATTTGCAACAACTTTCAAAATGCATGGACGACTCGCCGCGGCATCCGCACCGCATCTACGATTCACTACACCTTTCATCAGCAATCTTTTTTTCCAGATTTTCTATTCCTGCGTATAGCTTTGACAGGAGAAGAAAAAGCGTTTCAATTTCTTTTTCCGTATAAACCTCAAAAAGATATTTTAAGTCTTCCTGGTATTCCAAAAAATCATTCTGAAAGTAGTCGTTCACCTTTTCTGTAGGACAAATGCACATAGCCCTTATATCGAGGGGACTTTGCTCCATAGTAATAAACCCCTTTCTCGCCAGAATTTCCGCTAACTTTTTAATATTTTGTCTTGAACACCCCAGCAGATTTCCCAATTGCGTAAATGTCAACGGCTCCTTTGATTGTCTGACCATTGACAATAGCATAAACTGTTTTAGCGATACTTTGGGAATATGGCTGTCAAAAAGTGTTTGTAGCTTATTCCCTGTAATAAATAATGTGCTGAAAATGGCTTTTCTTTGATTTTCCGTCGTATTCGAAAATCTTGTAAGCAGCTCATCGAATTTCATGAAATCCTCCTTATAGGTAACTTGTTGCACATCTAATTATAGAAACAAGTTACCTATAAGTCAAGATAAAAAATGATTCCTTATCGATAGATTTCATATCTTTTTTTGCCAGGTTATTTTGCCAGGGCCAAGCTGGAAACAGCGTCGCCCATTCTCCTTATTTTCCTCTAAGCTGCCGATTTCCCATGAGGTCTACAAGGATGCTGTAAATCCCCATCTTGCTTTTCATAAGCCACTGACGCAGGTTCGCCCCTTCCGGCGGACGCATCGCGTTCCTATTGATAAAGGAGCCAAAGTGATTTTCCCCCAGAGGGTAATCCCATAGCTATGTCCTTTTCGGTTGACAAGATTTATCGCTTAGGCGCTTTCCGTCACATAGGTAGGCAACAAGCCGCCGGCTTCCTTTCCTTGAGCCGGAAGATATGAACCTCCATCTTTAAGATCCCCCCTTATTCCGGAAGATGTAGCTATCCCAAATACTCAGCTTTTCACGGCCAATAAAGCACACACCAGAACATAGGATTTTGATCCTGCGCTTTTATCACTTGCCAGTATATTATTGTATTTCTAGAAAACCATTTTGGTGCCGCGCTATATCTCGATATGATTGATCGGCTCCTGCCCGTGCATATCGCCCCAAAACAGCTTGTAGCCGCTGGAGTTTTCCATACAAATGCAGGGACTGGACTAACATTGCAGCACCGACATCTCGCTCTGAAACCAAATAAAAAAACAGCTCCGACGCCCAGTATGATACCGGATGCCGGAGTTTTTAGTTATTCCTGCTTTTTGAACAAGCTGCCAATGATTCTGTTGCAAAAACTACCTATTGGGAAATGTCCGAGCCTTTTATCCTACCATCCTAAAATCGGCCTGCATAACTACAAATCTCGGACCTTTTGAATATTTTAGGCCGTGTCCATGTGGCATCTGTTTCATGTTTTCACAAATGCCACGTACACATTCTACTTCTAAACAGTTACAATAAATCTTTCTTCTCCACATTGCAGATTGACAATGCGGCAAATCCAAAAGATACCGCCGTTAATACGAAGGGAAATGCCGCGTTATCTGCCATTGTAAAATCGCCCACATTCGCCTGCGTAAGAAAAATTAGTAAAAATGAAGTAATAATCGTCGCCTTCGAGGATTTCAGCGCCATCCCCACAAACAGCGCAATAAAACCCATACTTACAATGACGAAAGACTTTAAAAGCAGCTGAACATAAAAAGATACGCTGCCCATGTCAAAGTCAATCACAAAGGATGACTGCATATACTTTGCGCCTGTAAATATGCATAGATAGATTGCCAGTTTTGACAGTACCAATGCCGCAAAATTAAAAATCCATACCGCCATCATTTGGGATACCAGTATTTTCTGTCGTTTCACCGGATACGTAAACATTAGATTCATCGTTTTATTTTTATAGGCGCTCACAAGAAAGGATGATAGCATGACACCTGTAAAAATGAGAAACGCTATGCCTGTAAACAGTTCGATGGAGGAAGAAATGGTATCCTTTCCCGGCGCCGCGTCCAGCGTCCCATCCGGGTCATTGGCAATTCCCAGGAAGGCAAGGGCATACAGAAACAGACACAGAAGGGCCGTTAAAATAACTGCACTGCGAATATATTTCCCAATATGATTTTTCTTCCATTCAAGTTTTATCAGCTTTAACATGATCTTCCCCCCTTCTCTGTCAATTTCAGAAAATAATCCTCTAAAGATTCCGTATGTTTTGTGATCGATGTAATTCCCACCCCATGTAGAAGCAGTTCCTTTGAAATTTTTTGCGTCGAAACCGAAACCTCATAAATACGGATTTTGGAATCGTCCATAATCTTAAAATTGTTCAGATGCATTTTATCCGAAAGTACATATGCAGATCGGAAGAGCAC
>CAOJIB010000069.1 GCA_948436455.1 uncultured Blautia sp. | reverse complement strand
AAATATTTGTTTCCGTCTGCAGATTTCACACGGATCTTTAACCGTCTCGCCTGCGCATCCCCCAAATTGGAACAGCGTCCGACTTCAAAATACTTTTTCTGCCTCGGCGACCAGGCTTCTACATCACAGGATTTCACTTTGAGATCCGCCAGATCTCCGGAACAGCACTCCAGCGTCCTGACCGGAATATCCAGGCTGCGGAACAGATCCACCGTATTCTGCCAGAGTTTGTCATACCACATTTTGGAGTCTTCCGGCTTGCACACAACGATCATTTCCTGTTTTTCAAACTGATGGATACGATAAACACCCCTCTCCTCCAGACCATGCGCTCCTTTTTCCTTACGGAAACAAGGAGAATAACTGGTCAAGGTTTGCGGCAACTGTTCCTCCGGGATGATCGTATCAATAAATTTTCCAATCATAGAATGCTCGCTGGTTCCAATCAGGTACAAATCTTCCCCTTCGATCTTATACATCATGGCATCCATCTCTGCAAAGCTCATAACGCCCGTTACCACATTGCTTCGAATCATAAAAGGAGGTACACAATACGTAAATCCTCTGCCAATCATAAAATCCCGGGCATAAGAAAGTACTGCAGAATGTAACCGCGCAATATCTCCCATCAGATAATAAAAACCGTTCCCCGCAACCCGCCGAGCGCTGTCCAGATCAATGCCATTGAATTTTTCCATAATTTCCGTATGATAAGGAATTTCAAAATCAGGCACTATCGGTTCTCCATATTTTTGTACCTCGACATTTTCGCTGTCGTCTTTTCCTATGGGAACAGAAGGATCAATGATGTTTGGAATTGTCATCATGATCTTTTTTAATTCTTCTTCCACTTCTTTTTCTCTAGCAGAAAGCTCTTCGATACGCGTGCCTGAAGCCGCCACCTGCTGTTTTACCTGTTCCGCTTCTTCTTTCTTTCCCTGGCCCATCAAAGCGCCGATCTGCTTAGATATTTTATTTCTCTGCGCCCGGAGAGCTTCCACTTCCTGTTTAATCTCTCGGTTTTCCTTATCCAACGCTAATACCTGATCTACCATTGGAAGCTTTTGCTCCTGGAATTTTTTCTTTATATTTTCTTTTACAATTTCCGGATTTTCTCTTACAAACTTGATATCTAACATGTCTTTCCTCCTGCTTATTCTTCTTTACTTCTGTTTCTTCTAGATCTTCTTCTATATTCTCGGCGGCCGCGATCTTCTCCCAACTGCAGCATTTCTTCTTCTGAGTGGAAATTCACTGCTTTGCGAAGAGCCTCCACCTCTTCTTCACTGAGCATTACGTAAGATTCGCCTTTTACAATTTCTTTCAAATATAAGAAACAATTATCTCTACTGTGGATCGCATTTAATACGATTCCTGTATTATCTTTATCCAGCATTGCCAAAACAAAACTAAGCTTTCCGCCCACATCGTCAAAGGCATCATATTTTTCCACACCGTATTTCGTAAAAATTGTGTCAAAGCCTCTTTTTAATGTACGAATATCTGTTCCGTGCAGCATATCAGATTCACTTAAACGATCAATCGTAGCAAAATAACGCGCAAATTCCTTTTCTAAGGATTGCCCATCTTTGCCCTTCATAAACATCTTATATTTTCTTTCCAGGCGCGACAGACGCATCGTACTGTTTACCACACTGACAAAAAGTATAATAACCAGCACGATCAGCGATAAAATCACGATAGCCGAACCTGTCCCCAGATCCGCAAACAAATCGCTCATATGTATTTATTCTCCCCTCATTCCATTGAACGGAACATCTCTGTCAGACGTTCCAATTCCTCCTGGGAATAATATTCAATTTCTATTTTCCCCTTATTATTTCTGTGAGAGATGGAAACTTTTGTACCCAGCCATCCCTTCATTTTTTCTGCCAACTGCTGATAAGCTAATTCCTCCCCTTCGTTTTTTGGCTCTTTTACTTTTTTCTTTGGTTCCACCAATGATTTTACCAGCTTTTCTGTCTCTCGTACACTTAATTTTTCATCAAAAACGCGATTGGCAAGTATTTCCTGCTGTTCCGATTCCTCAATTGCTAATAATGCTCTTGCATGGCCGGCAGAAATCATTTCATCAATTAGCATTTCCTGTACTTTCGGCATCAGTTTCAGTAAACGCATAGAATTTGTAATAGCTGTTCGGCTTTTTGATACTCTCTCTGCAATCTCATCCTGCTTTAAATGAAATTCTTCCAGCAAACGCTTATAAGCCTGCGCCTCTTCAATGGGATTCAGATTTTCCCGCTGGATATTTTCTATCAGAGAAATTTCTACAATTTCCTGTTTCGTATATTCTTTAATAATAACCGGAATTTCCTTCAGCCCTGCTAGTTTTGCCGCCCTCCAACGACGTTCTCCGGCTACGATTTCGTAGTAGTCCTCTTTTTTCAAAACGAGAAGGGGCTGTAGAATACCATATTGTTTAATAGATTCTGCCAATTCCATTAGCGAATCTTCATCAAACTGTTTCCTAGGCTGCTGACGGTTAGGCTCTACCAGAGAAATCTTTACTTTTGTTTCTCCCTTTTCGACTGCCGGCATTTCTACACTTTCTCTTATGGTATTTTCTTTCTTTGCTGTATTTTCCGAAAATCCTGGTTTTGTACTTTCTGTTTTAACAGGAGGAATCAAAGAATCCAGTCCTTTTCCAAGACCTGTTTTTTTTATTGCCATAGTCACTCTTCCTCCTTACGAATTACTTCTTCTGCCAAAAGTCGATAACTTTCCGCCCCAGTAGATTTGGAATCATACATAGTAATAGGCAATCCATAACTAGGGGCTTCCGCCAGACGTACGTTCCTTGGAATAATTGTTTTATAGATATTTTGCGCCAAATATTCTTTTACATTTTCCACAACCTGCAAGGAAAGATTCGTTCTGGCATCATACATGGTAAACACGACTCCCTCTATCTCCAATTTTGGATTTAAACGACTTTTTACCATTTCAATCGTATGAATCAATTGTGTCAATCCTTCCAAAGCATAATATTCGCATTGAATCGGCACTAAAACAGAATCTGCTGTAGTCATTGCATTAACTGTAAGCATATTCAGGGATGGAGGACAGTCCATAATAATAAAATCATACTCATTGCATATAGATTCAATAGCTCTTGCTAAGATATATTCGCGATCATCAATAGACAGCAACTCAATTTCTGCTCCTGCCAAATTTACATTAGAAGGGATCAGCGATACGTTTTTTACCACATTTTCTATAATGCATTCTTGCGGCGTACTTTCTCCTAATAACAATTCATACAATGTGGGGTGTATTTCATTTTTATCTAATCCAAAGCCGCTGGTGGTATTGCCCTGTGGATCCATATCCACTGCCAACACTTTTTTATTCATTTCAGCTAAGCAGGCTGCTAAATTAATCGATGTTGTAGATTTTCCTACACCGCCTTTTTGATTTGCAACTGCAATAATTCTCCCCACAGTCTTCCCTCCCCAAAATTTCATACATCTTTTGCAGATTCTTTTCATCACAAATATCTACAAATTTTCATTCTTGCTTGTCCTATTCTTATATTGTAGTTTCTCTGTTTAAAAGCGTTACCTGCATATTTTGAATTTGTTCTATTATAGCACTTTCCCTATTGGATATCCATAAGAAAACAATAAAAAATCTATGAACACCTTTTGGAAAATCTATAAAATTTCTACCATTTTATATTTGTAAAACATCGCACGTTATTTTTTATGTTTCACGTGAAACCTTCGTGAAACATTTTTATTTTATATTGTTTCACGTGAAACTTTTTTTACAATGTTTCACTTCTATTATAACCAATACGCAGTTTCCCAAACTCTTATAAACAATATAGAAGATTTTTTATATTTTAATACTCTCCATTTTATTAGGTAAGATTAACTCATTTGCATAATCAAGAATTCTTGTTTCTACGTACCAAATATGCTATAATTAGAAACCATAAAGTTACACAAATTCAATTATCTTATGGAGATTTTTCTATGAAAACATTCAAAAAAATATTAAATCATATTCTCATTGACGGCCTTAGCGGTATGGCTTTAGGACTCTTTTCTACGCTAATTGTCGGTACAATTATACAACAAATAGGTACGCTGCTTGGAGGACAAATAGGAGATATTCTGTTTTTGCTTGGAAAAATTGCCGCTGCCATGACCAGTGCCGGAATTGGCGTCGGCGTAGCATACAAATTCAGAGAAAGTCCACTTGTAGTTTTATCTGCCGCTACCGCAGGTATGATTGGAGGTTTTGCCAGTAAAATTTTAGCCGGCGCTATATTCATAGAAGGAACAATTCAATTGGCCGGCCCTGGCGAACCACTGGGTGCTTTTCTTGCTTCTTATATAGCTATTGAAGCAGGACATTTAGTATCAGGTAAAACGAAAGTAGACATTTTAGTTACGCCTATCGTAACGATCCTTGCGGGTTCCATTGTAGGATTAATTGCAGGTCCGCCTATATCCCAATTTATGACTGGTCTCGGAGCAATTATTAACTGGGGAACCGAACAGCAGCCATTTATTATGGGCATTGTAGTTTCTGTTTTAATGGGCATGATCTTAACATTACCGATCAGTTCAGCCGCATTGGGAATCATTTTAAATTTATCCGGACTGGCTGCAGGAGCTGCTACGATCGGCTGTTGCTGTAATATGGTGGGCTTCGCCGTAGCAAGCTATAGAGAAAACAAAGTTGCAGGACTTTTAGCACAAGGAATTGGAACTTCTATGCTGCAAGTACCAAATATTGTGAAAAAGCCGATTATCTGGTTCCCAGTTATCCTATCCAGCGCCATCTTAGGCCCCGTAGGGACTTTATGTCTGCACATGACCAGCAACGCCACAGGCTCTGGTATGGGCACTGCCGGTTTAGTCGGACAAATTATGACTTACCAAACAATGATTGCCAATGAATCCGCCGGCATAGTCCTTATAAAAATTATTATTATACAATTTCTTCTTCCAGGAATCATTACTCTTGGTATTTCGGAATTTATGAGAAAAAGAAATTGGATACAATTTGGGGATATGAAATTAGATTTATAAATTACACATAAAATTATGAATCCACTAACTCCGATAAAGCAAAAAACATTGCCGTTTAATAACCACAAAAAGCTCTATATGGAGGTTTTAGAATGAAAAAGCAAAATCTCATGACCTTAGGCATTCTTTTTACTGCAGCAACTGGCGTTATCCATATCATGAATAAAATGACAGAAGCGTCGGCAATTACTAACAATAAATTATCTTCACAAAAAGGAAATTATTATCATTGGAGGTTCGGCAATATTTATTATGAAAAAGAAGGAAACGGCACGCCTATACTTCTTATTCATGATTTAACACCCGGCTCTTCCTCTTATGAATGGCATAAAATCAGAAAAACACTGGCAAAAAATTATACCGTTTATACCATCGATCTGCTGGGGTGCGGAAGATCCTATAAGCCCAAGATCACGTATACAAATTTTCTTTACGTACAACTTCTCTGTGATTTTATTAAACAAATCATAAAAGAAAAGACTAACGTCATTGTGAACGGCTTCTCCGGTTCTTTCACTATCATGGCCTGCCACAATGAGGGAGAATTATTTCAAAAGCTTATGCTGATCCATCCGCCCAGTTTAGATACTTTGAATCAACCGCCAATAAAAAGAAAAAAACCGCTGAAAATGCTATTGGAATCTCCCATATTTGGCACCTTGCTTTATCATATGTTGACTGGAAAAGAAACCATCGGCAATACTTTTATGGAAAATTACTTTTATAATCCCTTCCAAGTAAATGCTGATTTTATTGATACTTATTATGAAAGCTCCCATAAGGACAGCTGTAGTGCAAAATTCTTATACGCCAGTATCTGTACCAACTATTTGAATTTGAATATCAATCATGGAATAAAATCTATTGATCATAGCATTATGTTGATTAAAGGAGAGAAAGATAAAAACAGCGACGGTATTTTCCAAGATTACCTGCAATTAAATCCGTCTATCGAAACAGTAGAATTATCCGCTTCTAATTGTATACCTCACATGGAAGTACCAGAACAGCTACTAGAACAGGTAGAAATATTTTTCCAATAAATCCACAAGACATTTCTATTTTCATATAGATATGAAAAAAGTTAGGAGCTGCTAAAACCGGCTTCTAACTTTTTTATAAATATTTTTCTTATAAATATTATTAAAAAGTGATCTACATCTTTCAAGAAATTGGTTCTTTTGAAGGAAGTCCAGCTTTTCGAGGATATTTCAAAGGTGTCTTTCGGATTTTTTCAATCTTCACCAGAATTCTTTTTATATCGGAATTTGGAAGCGTAAAGTAAACTGTTTCTGTCAGAGAACCACCCAATATCTGCATGGCCTTCTGCGCCGCCAAAATTTCCTCTTCCGCCTTTCCTGATTTATACGAAATAAAACAACCATTCGTTTTGACATAAGGAAGACAGTACTCGGAAAGCGTAGACAAATTTGCTACCGCTCGGGAAACGCATAAATCATAGGCTTCCCGATGTTCTTTTTCTCTAGCGTAATCTTCCGCCCTTCCATGAAGAACTGCAATTCCGGTCAGATGCAGAGCTTCTATTACTTCTTCTAGAAAATCCAAACGTTTTTTCAAAGAATCTAAAAGCGTTATCTGTATATGTGGAAACATGATTTTCAGAGGAATTCCAGGAAATCCGGCGCCTGTTCCTATATCCAATAATTTTTCCACTTTTTCCAAAGAGATACTTTGACAAATTGTTAAGCTATCTATAAAATGCTTCTGCATAACTTCCGACAGCTCTACAATTCCCGTCAAATTCATGACTTTATTTTTCTCAATAAGCATTTCATAATACAAAAGGAATTGTTCTATTTGCCGATCTGTAAAAGCAATGCCCAACGATTTTCCATCGGAAAGAAATTGTGCGATTTCCTTTTCATATGCTTTTTGCATCTTTCCACCTCCTTTAAGATTCCTTTTTCATCGCCCGATAATGTTCTAAATAAATCAATAGTACAGAAATGTCCGCCGGAGAAACCCCCGCAATTCTGGAAGCCTGGCCAATCGATATCGGCCGATAAAGCTTTAATTTTTGTTTTGCTTCCAGCCGCAGGCTGCCGATCGCATCATAATCCAGATTTTCCGGCAATTTCTTTTCCTCTAGCTTTTTAAATTGTTCTACTTGACGAAGCTGTCTTTTTATATAGCCTTCATATTTTATATGAATATTTACCTGTTCCCTCACATCCCAAGGCAAAGAGGGACGCATAGGATCCAAAGGAGCCATACTTTCATAATTCAATTCTGGCCTTTTGATCAATTCAGCTATCGTACTGCCAGATTTGAGAGGTTCGCTTTTATAAGCCGCCAGCAATTCCTGCACTTCTGCGCCCGTACCCAAATACAATTTTTCCAGACGGTGTATCTCCTGCTTAATTAGCTGTTCTTTTTCCAAAATCTTCTGATAAGTTGCCTCATCCACCAGACCGACTTCATAACCCTTTTTCCGCAGCCGCAAATCGGCATTATCCTGCCGCAGAAGCAGTCGATATTCCGCCCGGCTTGTCATCATACGATAGGGTTCCTTATTTTCCTTTGTTACCAGATCGTCGATCAGCACGCCAATATAGGCTTCTGAACGATCCAATATTAACATTTCCTTTCCCTGTATCTTTAAAGCCGCGTTTATTCCGGCCACCAAACCTTGCGCAGCTGCTTCTTCATAACCGGAACTCCCGTTAAATTGTCCGGCGCAGAAAAGACCTTTTATATTTTTCATTTCCAAAGTTGGATTTAGCTGTCTGGGATTGATACAATCGTATTCGATCGCATAGGCATTTCGGACGATCTGAGCATTTTCCAAACCAGGAACTGTTCGGTACATCCGATGCTGAACATCCTCCGGCAAAGAACTGGACATACCGCCTACATACATCTCATTCGTATACAAGCCTTCTGGCTCAATAAAAACCTGATGTCTGTTTTTATCCGCAAATTTTACTACCTTATCTTCAATGGAAGGACAATAGCGAGGTCCCGTTCCTTCAATCATTCCTGAATATAAAGGCGAACGATCCAGATTTTCACGGATAATCTGATGAGTTTCTTCATTCGTATAGGTCAGCCAACAGGAAACCTGTTCCTTTTGAATGTCCTGCGGATCTGTGGAAAAAGAAAACGGACGAATCCATGTATCTCCTAATTGTTCTTCCATCTTGCTGTAATCGATGGTTTTTCCATCCATTCTTGCCGGCGTCCCCGTCTTAAAACGATATATTTCAATTCCCAATTTTTTTAGAGAATCCGACAGATAATTCGCCGCCTGCAAACCGTTCGGACCTGTAGCAGTGCTGACATCCCCATAGATGCATCGTGCTTTCAAATACGTACCTGTACAAAGAACTGCCGCCCGGCAATGGTACACGGCTCCGGAAAAAGTTTTCACGCCGGTAATCTGTCCGCCTTCTGTCAAAAGCTCCGTCACTTCGCCCTGTCGGATCGTCAAATGCGGCGTATTTTCCAAGGTCTTACGCATTTCGGTGCTATACGCTTGCTTATCTGCCTGCGCGCGCAGAGAATGTACGGCCGGTCCTTTTGAACGATTGAGCATTTTGGACTGAATAAACGTTTTATCAATATTTTTGCCCATTTCACCGCCCAGAGCATCTACTTCCCGAACTAAATGCCCTTTCGAACTGCCGCCAATATTTGGATTACAGGGCATCAGGGCGATACTATCGATACTCACTGTAAATAAAATCGTTTCCAGACCAAGTCTGGCGCCTGCCAAAGCAGCTTCACATCCGGCATGTCCGGCGCCTACCACTACTATATCATATGTTTCCGCCAGTTGCTTCATAGCTTTTTTCCTTTTCTTACTATCTGTGAAAATCTCCGTTTTATTTTCCAAGACAAAATTTTCCAAATATTTCATTTACTAGATCTTCGCCCACAGATTCCCCCAAAATTTTCCCCAACGCCTCATAGGCATTCATCAAATCAATGGAAAAAAAATCTTCCGGCATATGCATAGAAATACTTTCTTCTACCAAATATAAGCTTTGCAACGCTTCCTGCAGCGCTTCTTTGTGTCTGGCATTTGTAATAAATAATTCATCCTGGAAAGATAACTCTCCATGAAAGAACATTTTTTTGATCTGCGCCGCTAAGTTTTCCATACCTGTCCTCTCTTTTGCAGAAATCGCGATTACGGGATAAGATACTTGCGCCTGCAAATCTTCCTCCATAAGCGTCTGCTTTAGATCTGTCTTATTAAGCAGAACAATCGCCTGTTTTTCTTCCAATAATTCAATAATCTGCCTATCATTTTCATCCAATGGAAGAGAAGCGTCTACAACATAGAGAATCAGGTCGGCTTCTTTCGCTTTTTCCTTTGCTCTTGTTACGCCTATTTGTTCTACCACATCTTTTGTGAAGCGAATACCAGCGGTATCAATTAGCTTTAAGGAAATACCATGAAAATGAATAAATTCCTCCAACACATCTCTAGTTGTCCCAGCAACGTCAGTTACAATTGCTCTCTCCTCTCCTACCAAAGTATTTAAAAGAGAGGATTTTCCTGCGTTTGGCTTTCCAAGAATGACTGTCGAAATCCCTTCCTGCAGCATTTTTCCTTCAGATGTAGAAGATAAAAGCTTCTGTATATGCCCGATTTCTTCCTTTAGAGATGTATCAAGATCCGATCCATAGCCATCCAGACTTATATGCTCCGGATCATCTAAAGCGGATTCAATATAAGCCATATGATGCAGAAGACGGCTTCGAATTTCCTGAATCGTTTGCCTTACGGAACCTTTTAGCTGTTTTATGGAATTTCTTAAGGCATAGGCATTTTTTGCCTGGATAACATCCATAACTGCTTCTGCCTGAGACAAATCCAATCTTCCATTTAAAAAGGCCCTCTTTGTAAATTCACCCGGTTCGGCAATTCTGGCGCCGTTTTTTAATACGGTTTCCAGCACCCGCTGCATCGCATACAAGCCGCCATGACAATCGATCTCCACCGTATCTTCTCCTGTATAAGTCTTTGGCGCCCGCATAATCATAACCAAGACTTCATCTACTTCTTCATCTTCATCGTAAATGTATCCATAATGAATCGTATGGGAAGACGCTTTTTCTATTTTCTTTTTCCCTTTTTTAGAACGGTAAATCCTACGGATTACCTGCATGGATTCCCTTCCGCTGATCCGTACGATACCGATCCCCGAAGGGCTCATCGGCGTAGCAAGAGCGGCAATTGTCGATTTTGTCATAACTTCTCCTTGATATTTGAATACAAAATTGCCCGCAATAAAAACATAGTTTATTTTTGCATACCAAATATATATAAATTTTCTGCCAGTCAGAATAAATCCCAACTGGCAGAAATATTATTATAAAAATCCCTCCGCCAAACAAGGCGGTATATATTCAGATCTATCACAAACGCGCCCGCAAACTTGCGTACAGAATCATGCATTCGCAGGCGCATAAAGTTTTACTGTCTCTTTAATTTTACTACTACATGGCGATAAGGTTCTTCCCCCTCGCTTGTTGTTTCCACAAAACGATTGCCTTGAAGAGCAGAGTGAATTACCCGCCGTTCATACGGGTTCATCGGCTCTAGGATTACCGGACGTCTAGTCTTTTTCACCTTATAGGCAATACCTCTGGCTAAATTCTCCAGCGTTTCTCTTCTTCTTTTTCGATAATCTTCTGTATCCAGCTTCACACGGACATAATTTGTCCTTTTTTTATTTACTACCAGATTAGTCAAATATTGCAAGGAATCCAGGGTTTGTCCTCTTTTACCAATAAGGATCCCCATATCTTCTCCCTCGAAGTCTGCTTCCAGGCATCCGTCCTTCGTATTATATTCCACATGAATTTCCACTGCAACGCCCATAGCGTCAAAAATTTCCTGCAGAAAATTCCTGGCTCTTTTTTCAATTTCTTCAATCTCTGCCGTATCCGTCAAAATTTCCACAGCTTTTGGCTGACGCTCTCTTTTTGACTTTTCTGAAGTAAATTCACTTTTTACATTTTCTTTTTTTATCGGCTCTTTTTTCTGAAATTCCTTTTTTTCCGGACGTACAACTTCTTTTTTCTCCGGCTTTGGTCTATTTTCCTTCTCCTTCGGCTTTTCCTCTTTTACCGGTTTTTCTTTTACTTCCTTTATTTCGGTTTCCATAAAATCCGGCTCTGCTATCTGCTGTTTTTTCCGGGCTTTAATAATGGCCGGCTTACTGCCGATTCCGAAAAATCCATGGCTTCCCTCGCTAACAACTATAATTTCCAGCTTATCACTGGAAATTCCCAGCTTAATGCAGGCGTTCGTAATCGCTTCTTCCTTTGTTTTTGCAGAAACCTGGATAAAATCTTCCATTATGGAACCCTCCCATCTTTTATCATTCATAGGGACACCCTCTTGCTTTATATCTCCTATTTCTTCTTTTTATTTCTCGCGTCAAAATCCCTGACCATATTCGCTTTTGCCGCCAGACTGCCAGGACGTGCGTTTTGCGCGTTTTCATAAGCCTTTTCCAATTTCTTCGTATTTTCTTCCTTTGCGGAAGAAGCACTGATGCTCCGAACATTCTGATGCGCCTGATTTGTAATCTTCTGCGGTGGAAGACCGTTCTTTTCCCGTTTTTTCTCCGCCTTTTTCATATTTTCTTCGATTAAATCGTTCATATCGATTTTACTCATATGATGATTGATCGCCAATTGCTGCAGACTTCGGAATACCGCGCCGGAAATCCAGTAAATACCAAGGCCTACTGGAAATGTAATACAGAAAAATGCAGACATAATCGGCATGAAGTTATTCATTGTCTTCATGGAATTCATCATTGCATTTTCTTCATTATCGCCCATATTTGCCTGCGGCATCAGCTTATAATTCATCCATTGGGTAAACCAGGCCAAAAGCGGAATCAAAACTGCCGCAATAACAAGGAGAACGCTGCCGGCAGCAATTGCTGATTTAAAAATTGTCCAGGGCTGATCCGCAATATTTAATCCCAGGAAATTCTGCATCCGAGATAATTGATGCGACGTAGAAGCAATTGTATCTGAAAATTTTGAAAATTGTGAAATCTCTGCAAATTCTTCCCATTGTCCGGGAGACAAGGCATACAAAACATCGATCACAGAATCGCTGGAAGCGACACCGTCTTCGATGATCAGCCGGGCTCTCGTTATTTTATGTTCGTCCGCAAAACTCTGAATAATATCCGTATAACCGTTAACGCTTACAATTTGTCCAACCAAATTTGTAAAAACAGCTTTTACGCTTCCTACATAACCGGGAATTTTGTAAATAACCTGCCACAGGGCCATTAAAATCGGAAATGTAATCGCAAGCTGCAGGCAGCTTCCTGTAGGCGACACGCCGTATTTTGTATAAACCGCCGTCGTTTCTTCTTGCATTTTCTGCATAGAAACCTGATCTTTTTTATTTTTGTATTTATTCTGAATAGCCTGCAGTTCTGGCTGCATAACTGCGCTGAGCTTTGAAAATTTCTGTTGTTTAATCTGCAAAGGCGTCATCAACAGGTACATAATCAATGTAAAAATAATAATACAAAGGCCAATGTTCTGAATGCCAAACATACTGTCCAGCACACGGAAAATACCATCCATGATCAGACCCATCAGATAGGCGATCTGGCTTAAAACCGGAACACCGTTAGTTGTTGCTACGATCATCTCCAAAACAAACTTCCTCCTAAGATGGCATAAGCTTCACAAGAAGCATTCCTGGGGTAAAATTATATTCAAAAGCAGCCTTCACGGCACCGGATCATAACCGCCCTTTGAGAAAGGATTACACCGCAGAATCCTCCAGGCGGCTAACATCCCTCCTTTAAACGCACCATACTTTTGAACAGCTTCCAGCCCATACTGGGAACAGGTGGGATAATACGGACACCTTGTCCTCTTCATAGGCGACAAATATTTTTGATATCCTTTAATAAGCACGATCAACAGGCGTTTCATTTTCGTTCTCTTTTACAATGTGGTGACGCCCTCCCAACTGGAGCATTGCGCGTTCAATTTCCCGGTAAGACTGGCCTTTTACCGGATTCCTGGCAATGACTACGATATCGTATCCTCTCTGAAAAGATTCCTCGTTTAACCGGTAAGTTTCCCGTATAATCCTAGTAATCCGGTGACGAACCACACTATTCCCAACTTTTTTACTTACTGATATTCCCAAACGATTCTTATGCTCTTTATTTTCCAACAAATACATCACTAAATATCTGTTGCTCTTTGATGTTCCATTCTGATAAACTTTCGAAAAATCTGTATTTTTTTTTAATGATTCCGAATATTTCATATAATCAAATACAAATCCTATATTCTTTTAAAATATACTCCCACCTGCCAACATCCGGTAAGAGAAGAAAAGACCACATAACTGCGGCCTTATGCTGATAATCTCTTTCTTCCTTTTAATCTTCTGGCAGCCAGTACCTTACGTCCACCTTTGGTTTTCATTCTGGCCCGGAAGCCGTGTACTTTTGCTCTTTGTCTCTTTTTCGGCTGATATGTCATTTTCATAATTGCTGACACCTCCTTTTCTATCCATACTTTATAATTATTTCCTAGAACATCATTACAATTATATGCATAAAATAGTCTTTCGTCAAGTAAAAAATCTCTTTGTTTCTGGCATTTACATAGAAAAATAAAAAAGTCCACAGATGTTTATTCTGTGGACTTTCTAAGTAGCGAGAGGGGGAGTCGAACCCTCGACACTACGGGTATGAACCGTATGCTCTAGCCAACTGAGCTATC
>CAOJIB010000068.1 GCA_948436455.1 uncultured Blautia sp. | reverse complement strand
ATGCCGGTCACCTCCTCCCCTATTTTTGGCTATCTATTTCCCGACAGCCCCTTTTATACACGTTTCTTTATGCACTTTCTCTACTATTTACAAACTTCAAAAGAAATTCCTAAATTAATAACAGCCGAATTACTTTCAGTGCTCTTCCCTATCCTTCACCATCTGATAATACGGCAATTCTATATATCCCGTCTTTTCATACAGGCCAATGGCACCGGTATTATTTCTCGTAGCTTCCAGTCGGAATCTTTTGGCTTTTGGATATTCCTGCTCCAACCAAGAGAGAAACCGGCTTCCGTAGCCTTTCCCCTGAGCATCCGCTCGAATATATAATTCTTCCAGCAGGATTGTCAGGCCGCCGGCCTCGTTGCTCCAGGTAAAGGAGAGCATACCGTACCCCACCGGCTGGCCCGCATCCTCCAGCATCAAAAGGCGGGCATAGGGATTTTCTTCCATACACAGGACAAACGTCTCCTCCAGATGCTGCAAATTAGCGGGAAATAGGCAGGCGTCTGCACTTCCGTAAAATTCCTTCGCCATAGCGATAAATAATTCTTTTTCCTCTTTTACAATATCTCGAATCTGCATCGTATTTCCTCTCTTTATCAAGATTGCCCGCCCCCATATCGACACTATTTCTCTTTATCCGTCGTCTTCTCAGAAAAGAGCATCGGACATACGTAGGCGGGCACGATTTTCTCCCCGTTATCATAAAGCAGCACGGCGTCTTCTTCATTATTTTTTCCACAGATATACAAATCCAGTACTCTGGCGCCTTCCTTTGCCAGGCTTTCCCCATCTCTTTTATAGAATGCCTGCTGTCGTCCCGTCCGTATCCGGCCGGCGTTTTCCCTGCCGTACCCAATATTTACAAAAAAGGGCCAGAGCTTTTTCGGCGTTTCCTTTTCATTGGAAGCCGATACCTGATAGCCATCGTCTTTCAACGCCCTTTGCACGCCGGACGCTGCCTCGTCGGAAAAGGTGCAGACAATCTCCAGCGGCTTTTTTTCATATTCCTTTTGCAAAAGGCTTTTGCATCTTCGACGGGCGGCTTTTTCCATATCTTCGTCAAGAGCCGCTTCCTCAAAAGACATATTCCCAGATCGAACCACCAAAACGCCCTCCTCCAGATAAGGCTGCAAAACCTCCGTAAGGCCCAGGTAAGCCACCTGCTGGTTTACATCCTTTCGGCTGCCTGGAAAGATCTCCAGCGTCTTTTTCTGATCTGTCTGCTGCAGGCTGTCCAGATTCAACTCTTCCTTAAGATAATTTCCCAGCAGTTTTCCCGTTTCATAGTAATCGCAGGTCACATAGGCGTCCACCCACTGCGTATTCATCGGCAGTTTTTCATAGGCCAGCACAATCGTTCCCTGCTCCTTTACCTTGGCCAGAGTCTGTGCCAGCCCTTTTGCATCTATGGGAACGACCAGGAGGCCCTCCGGCTCCTCGGTTTGCAGCGCATGGAGAATCTGCTCCTCTTGCTCCGGATTGTCTTTTGCAAAATGAGAAAAAACCTCGTATTCTTTCTCCTCCAGGGCTTCTTTGAGCATACGAGCGTCCGCCGTCCATCTTCCTTGGCTATTTTTCGGGAAAAATAGACTGACCCGGCCGCCGGACATTTCTCCCGGGGGAATTTCTTCCGCCGTCGCGACCATAGGCATGGCTTTTTCCTGTTCTCCTTCTTCCTGCACGTATTCCTTGTGAAAATGGCAGGCGCACAGAACACATCCCAAAATCAGCGTTATCACTGCCAGAGCTGTTCTTTTCAATACGATTCCTCCTACCTTGTAAGGTTTTCCTGTATTTCTTAAGATTTTCCTTTTACCATACTATCATTTTCCGGATATTTTCACAAGCGCGCCGCCAGATTTTCAAAAAAACAACCGCCATACGGCAAGATATACACTTTTCGTACGACGGTGCTTTTTCATTTACGCTTCTTCAAAGGATTCCTTTCCTACGCCGCAGATCGGACACACCCAATCATCCGGCAAATCTTCAAAGGCCGTTCCCGGCGCGATGCCGTTATCCGGATCGCCTACCTCCGGGTCGTATTCATACCCACATGGCTCGCATACATATTTTTTCATTTGTATTCTCCTTTCTATTTTATGATATTTTTTATAGGAGGGCCGCCTGCAACAGGCTATGCCTTCTTACCAATAAACCGCTGGACAATATAAGCATTTGCCTCTTCTTCCCAGGCGTCGTCCAAAGGGGAAAGACGGTCGGTTCCGTATTTTTTTTTCAGCGCCCTAAGGAGCAGCTCGTCCGCCAGCTGGGGATTTTTGGGAAGCAGCGGGCCGTGCAGATAGGTGCCGATTACGTTTTTGTAGATAATCCCCTCGCAGCCGCTAGTCTTGTCATTGCCAAAACCGTACAGTACTTTCCCCAAAGGCTGATTCTCGTGGATACAGGTACGGCCGCCGTGATTTTCAAAGCCCACGACTGGCATTGTAAAAAGAGGACTCTCTAAAATGATATTGCCAATCAACCGGTCCTCGCCCTGCTCCGTCTCCATGTCTACCAACCCCAAGCCTTCAATCGTTCCCTGGGCCGTTTTGTAAGAATTTCCAAGAAGCTGATAGCCGCCGCAGATCGCGATTACCACCCCGCCTTCCTCCACGTATCGTTTAAACGCGGGCTGTATCTGGCGAAGCTTTTCACATACCAGCATCTGCTCCCTGTCGGAACCGCCCCCAAGGAGCACAATATCCAGCTTGTCAAAATCAATGGAATCTCCCAACTCGTAGGCAATGGCCTCCGCCTCTATACCCCGCCATTGGCAACGCTTCAAAAGGCATTGGATATTGCCGCGGTCGCCGTATAGATTCAACAGATCGGGGTACAGATGCCCTATGACAATGTTCATATTATTGTTCCCCCTCCAGCCTTTTCAATACATTCCTGGTGCTATAAAGCGCCGTATAATTTACCAGTACATACAGATTTCCCACACCGTCGTCCACTCTCTGACGGATGGCCCTTTCCACGTCCGCCTCCAAAAGGGAGGGAATGTCCACATACTTTAGACGTAAGCGCATATCCTGGCAGCGAATGCCGCTGACGGTAATGGAATGGATACTCTCCTCTCCCAGCCGGTCGAATTCCACATCCCAAAGCCAGGAAATATCCGTACCGTCCTGGGCGTTGTCATTAATCGCCACAAGAATATCTTTGGGTCGTTCATCCTGCATGACTGCCGCGATATTTTGATTGAACCCCGCGGGATTTTTCGCCAGATTCAAGGTAACGCCAGTCCCCTTGACGCGGAACTGCTCCATCCGGCCGTTTTCCGGCTGGAAGCTTTTTAGCATCTCATTAAAATTCTCCATTTCCAGACCGGCGCTGCGTCCGGCCGCATAGGCCGCCAGCAGATTATAGACATTGTAGAATCCCCTGTAATTGGCCACAATATGCTTTTCCTCCACCCAGAAGGAAATCTGCTCGCCCACCTGCACGTCTCTAGCATTGAAATACAGGCCGGGTCGCTGAAATCCGCAGCCGGAGCAATGATAATCGCCCAGCTGGCTGTAGTGATAAAAGCGATATTCCAGCCGCTCCCCGCACCGCTTGCAAAACCTTCCCTCCCGGATTTCCTGGACGCTCTTTGTATCGGTTTGCTCCTGGATCCCGAAGGTCACGTAGGGATTTCCGCTATCCATAGCCAAATAAGCAGACAAAGCGTCGTCGCCATTGACAAGCAGCGTCATCTTAGGCACCGTCCGGATCATTTCCTCGAGAATATTCATGGTAATATCGATTTCTCCGTACCGGTCCAACTGATCCCGGAACAAATTCGTCAGCACCATATAATCCGGCCGGCACCTGGGGAAAATATGGCGTGTGGAAGCCTCGTCCACCTCAATACAAGCATAATCCGCATCCACGTGGCCGCTCATGGAAGCCGCCAGCGCAAAAGCCGCTGCAACGCCGTTTAACATGTTGGAGCCGGTGTGGTTGCATACCACCCTTTTCCCTTCCGCTTCCAGGGCGGCGCATAACACGTTATTCGTCGTAGTCTTCCCATTCGTGCCGCAGACCACGAAAATCTTTTCCCGCACCTCGCTTGAGAGCTCCTCTAGAATCGGCGGATATATTTTCAGGGCGATCTTTCCTGCCCAGGTAACTCCCTGCTTTCCCATCCATTGACAGACGAGTCTAGCGCCCTTAGCCGCCCAAACCGCCAGTATTTTGCGTATCTTCATATTTTCCTTCCATCATTGTACCGCTGGTATTTTGCATCTGCTTTTGTCCGATACTAGTATACCCGTTTTTTTCCAAAATGAAAAGATGGAAATAAGAAAAACGCTCCAAAAAAACTGCTTCTTTGGAACGCTTTTCTTCGTTTATTTATTAATAAAATATTGTTCAAAGAATAACCGCTTTTATGCGATTATGTAAAAGGCTGCTGTGGGATAGATCTTCTTCTTTTATTTTACACCGTTAAAATAATCTTCTGTACGTCTTTATTTTCTTTAATGCACTGGTATGCGTCCGCTACTTTCTCCAGCGGGAATCTGTGTGTGATCAAAGTTTCCAGATCCACTGTGCCTTCGCCTACCAGACGAAGTGCGTCTACGTAATCTTCGTGCAGGTACATCAGCGTGCCGATCACGTCGTACTCTCTGTCCTGTACGTTTGCCAAATTCACTGTAGCCTTATTGCCGAATACGCCGACGATTACAATGGTCGTACCCTTCCGTGCATATTCCAGCGCCTGATTCAACGCGCCGTCGTTGGCGCTGCACTCAAAGACAACATCCACGCCGTCTACGCCGTAATTTTCCTCGATTACCTTGAAGATATCTTCCTTGGCCACATTAACAGCAATGTCGATCCCGCACTTTTTCGCCATATCCAGCTTAAAGTCAGAAACGTCCGTGATCATAACTTTATTTGCGCCAAGGCCCTTGGCAGACTGTGCAACTACGTTTCCAATAGTTCCTGCACCGATAACTACGACATTTTTGCCCTTTACGCCGCCGTTGGGACGCTTCACTGCGTGCACGCCCACTGCCAGAGGCTCTACAACAGTTCCCACATCATACGCTACGTTATCCGGCAGCTTATACAAAAGCTCAGCATCTACTGCAAAATAATCGGAGCTTGCGCCTGTTTCCTGACAGCCGATAACTTTCAAGCTCTTGCAGATATTATATCTGCCGCTCTTGCACATGGGGCACTCACCGCAAATATCCTGGGGACGCATCAGCACCCGATCGCCAATAGCCACGTTGGTCACACCCTCGCCCAGCTCTACCACTTCGCCGGCGGCTTCGTGGCCCAGAACGATAGGACAGCTCATAAACGGATGCTTTCCATGGTATGCGTGAATATCAGAACCGCAGATACCCACGGCTTTTACCTTTAATAATGCCTCGCCCTTCTTAGGGGAGGGTTTCTCTACTTCCCGGATTTCAAATTGTTCCGGCGCTACTAATATTGCCTGCTTCATTGCTCTTTCCGTGTGAAAAGCTTTCACGCTCCACACGTACCTCCTTTCATTTGCTTTCATTTATTATGATTTTTAATTATATCACAGGATTTACAGAAAATCTAGTATGCTGTACAATTCAAATACAAAAAATATATTTTTATAAGATATCAACAATATTTAAACATTTCTAGCGGACATTTTTCTTGAAAGGCTTGTCAATCTATGCTATGATTTCCAAAATATGTACTAGGCGTTCCATACAGGGCACCTGGTATCGCCATTCGGCGATTTTTATTAGAAAACATCAAAATCGAGGGAGTCATATGGCATCGCATATTAAAAATATGACAGAGGGGCGGCCGGCCTCTCTGATTTTTTCGTTCGCATTACCCCTGATGGTAGGCAATATCTTTCAACAGCTATATACTGTAGTCGATACTATGGTTGTCGGAAAGGCGCTTGGCGTTCACGCGCTTGCCGCTCTGGGCGCGGCAGATTGGCTGCATTGGATGATGCTGGGTATCATCCAGGGCCTTACCCAGGGCTTCGGCATTTTAATGGCGCAGGAATTCGGCGCGGACCGCTTAAAGAATCTGCGGAAATCTGTCGGCAACGCCATCGTCCTTTCCTTCTTATCCGCGCTCGTACTGCTGGGTGCAGGGCAGCTGCTGGCGCGTCCGATTTTATATTTCCTGCAGACGCCCCCGGAAATCCTTTCCAACGCCCTTTTGTATCTGCGGATCATGTACATAGGTATTCCCATTGTGATGGCCTACAACCTGCTGGCCTCCGTCCTGCGCGCGCTTGGAGATGGAAAGACGCCTCTGCACGCGATGATTGTTGCCGCTATCACCAATATCGCTCTAGATATGCTTTTTGTACTGGTTTTTCAGTGGGGAATCGCCGGAGCTGCCGCCGCTACTTTGATCGCTCAGCTGATCTCCAGCTTGTTCTGCCTGTATCATATCCGTGAAATAGAATTTTTGCAGTTTACTGCTTCTGATTTCAGCCTGAAAGAAGGGCGGCTCCTGCTGCGCCTTTTGCTGCTGGGATCTCCTATGGCTTTTCAGAATGCAATCATAGCCATCGGCGGGATGATTGTACAATTTATTGTAAACGGCTTTGGTGTGATTTTCATCGCCGGATTTACCGCGACCAATAAATTATACGGCGTACTGGAGATAGCCGCCACTTCTTACGGCTACTCCATGGTTACCTATGCCGGGCAGAACCTGGGCGCAGGCCGGACGGACCGTATACGAAAGGGCGTACGGGCCGCCGTTTGGATCGCCCTTGGGACCTCGTTGGTCATCGCGCTCTTTATGATTTTCGCCGGTAAAATAATCCTAAGCTGCTTTATCTCAGGAACGCCTACGCAGGCTTCGCAGACATTGCAGATCGCCTATGATTATCTGCGCATCATGAGCGTCTGCCTGCCCATTTTGTATATTCTGCATATTACACGCTCCGCGATCCAGGGTATGGGAAATACCTTTCTGCCATTAGTTTCCGGTATTGCGGAATTTGTTATGCGCGCCATATCAGCCGTTCTCCTGCCGATATGGCTTGACGAAAATGGAATTTTCTATGCGGAGATCATGGCCTGGACAGGAGCAACGGTTATATTAATCATCAGCTATTTCGCAGTCATACGAAAAGCCGAAAGCATGCACAGCCTTTAGACGTGCTGTATTTACAGACGGTTCCCAGCCTGCAAAAAAAGGAATCTTAAAACAAATTGCAATCGCCGAATGATTGTGCTACTATAAAAACATACAAATCCCCGGGGAAGTCCGCAGAGTTGTACGTATATATTGTCATCACTGTTTTACATTACGAAGAAGGGAATATACATTATGAACAAAAGTGAAGCTGTAAGAAAGCTGTGTGAAGAACAGCATATCCGCATGATCGACTTTAAAATGACAGATATTGACGGACGCTGGCGTCATATCACCATTCCAGTAGAACGGTTTGGAGAGGATACCTTTACCTATGGGATCGGGTTCGACGGTTCCAATTATGGCTATGCGCCGATCGAAAAAAGCGACATGGTCTTCTTGCCAGATCCGGACACCGCCTATATAGATCCCTTTGCCGAGGTGCCTACGCTGACTATGTGCGGCAATGTGTGCACCATCGAGCCAGGAGGAAATACGCCCTTTGACCAGTATCCGAAGAACGTCAGCCTGCGGGCGATCGAATATATGAAGGAGCAGGGCGTCGCCGACCAGATGATTATTGGGCCGGAATTCGAATTCTATCTGTTCGACAGCGCCCGCTACGAGGTAACGCCTCAGCAATGCGGCTACCGGGTGGACACAAAACAGGCGGAGTGGAACTGCCGGCTGGATGCACCGGGAAATAACGGCTACGAGGTTCCCGGCAAGGGCGGCTACCATGTGGCGGCTCCTTGTGACGTGGGATACGATCTTCGCAGCCGGATGTGTATGATGATGGAAGACTGGGGCATCCGCGTCAAATACCATCACCACGAGGTAGGCGGCCCGGGGCAGATGGAAATCGAGGTGGAGCTGGCGGATATGCCGGCCATGGCCGATAATACAATGATTATCAAATACATCATCAAGAATCTGGCGGCGAAAGAGGGACGGACGGCTACCTTTATGCCCAAGCCCATCTATCAGGAAGCGGGCAACGGAATGCATGTGCACATGTTGCTGATGAAGGACGGACAGCCCCTGTTCTACGATGAGAACGGCTACTCCGGCTTAAGCCAGACCGCGCATTATTTTATCGGCGGCCTTTTAAAGCATATTGCTTCGCTATGCGCCTTTACGAATCCGTCCACCAATTCCTTCAAGCGGCTGGTACCGGGCTACGAAGCGCCGGTAACGATCGGCTACGCTACCTCCAACCGCAGCGCCGTAATCCGTATCCCGGCCTATGCCAAATCGCCTACGGCCAAGCGCTTTGAGCTGCGCAATCCCGATGCGACGGCAAATCCCTACTACGCCTACGCCGCGATCCTGATGGCCGGCCTGGACGGTATCGCCAACCAGATCGATCCAGCCGCAAACGGCTGGGGCCCCTACGACTTTAATCTGTATACGCTTTCCGACGAAGAGAAAAAGAAAATCAAAGGCCTGCCCACCTCTCTGGGCGAGGCGCTGGACGCGCTGGAAGCAGATCACGAATACCTGACAAAAGGCGGCGTATTCCCGCAACGGCTCATTGACATCTGGGTAGAGCGCAAACGCGCCGAATTAAAAGAAATGGAACAAATTCCCAGCCCGGCAGAATTTAAGATGTATTACGATCTGTAGAAAATCTTCGTCAGATGAAGAAAAACACAGGGTATGCAAAAACTGCATACCCTGCTGCTTTTTTAATCGTTAAACGGCGTGCCGTACAAATCGTAGGGCGTCGTCTGATAGACGTAGTAATTCAGCCAGTTGCTGTACAAGTTATTCGCGTGAGCCCGCCACATCAAAAGCGGCTTATTAGACGGATCGTCCTCCTGATAGTAATTTTTCGGAATTTCAATCTCCAGCCCCTTCTCTGTATCCCGCCGGTATTCTCCGTCCAGCGTGATCCGGTCGTATTCCGGATGTCCCATAACGAAAATCTGCCGCCCCTCTTTGGCCATCGCCAAAAAAAGCCCCGCTTCTTCGGACTCCGCCAGCACGGTCAGCTCCTTGCATTTACGGATCTCCTCCATCGGCACCTCCGTATGCCGGCTGTGAGGCGCCAGAAACCGATCGTCAAATCCCCGGACCAGGGGAATCTTCCTATTATATACCTTATGCCAGAACAGCCCGAACATTTTCTTTGGAAGCGGACGCTTTTGCAGACCGTAATGGTAATACAACCCCGCCTGAGCGCCCCAGCAAAGATAGATGGTGGAATGCACGTTCTTCTTCGTCCACTCCATAATCTGGGTCAGCTCCTCCCAGTAATCCACCTCTTCGAATTCTATTTGTTCCACTGGCGCGCCGGTAATAATCATGCCGTCGTACTTCTGATCTTTGAGTTCTTCAAAGCTTAAATAAAATTTATTCAGGTGGCTCTTAGACGTATTCTTGGCCTCGTGGCTTTTTACCGCCATAAAGGTCACATCCACCTGCAGCGGCGTATTGGAAAGAGAACGCAAAAGCTGCAGCTCCGTTTCCTCCTTTAAAGGCATCAGATTTAGAATCAAAATCTGAATCGGGCGGATATCCTGATGCATCGCCCGATTTTCATCCATCACAAATATATTTTCCTTTTCCAGGATCTCCTTCACAGGAAGTCCGCTTTGTATCTTGATCGGCATCTCTTTTTCCTTCCTTTCTTATTCCCCGGCCAGCGCAAGGAATTCCTCCTCCGACAGGATGGGGATCCCCAGCTCCCTGGCTTTTTTATTCTTTGCAGAATTCGAAGCCACGTCGTTATTGATCAGATAGCTGGTCTTGGCAGTTACGCTGCCGGTAACCTTTCCGCCCTTCGCTTCGATGACCTCCCGCAGCGCGCCTCGATTGGCAAAATGCGAAAGGCTTCCGGTAATGACAAATGTACGGCCGGCCAGCTTCTGCTCCTGCCGCTCCCCAGCTTCCTCCAAAAGCAGATAGCCCAACAAATGCTCCAGCCGCTTTCCATTTTCCGCATCGGAAAAATATTCCTCTATATTTCCCGCCAGCACCGGACCGACTCCGTCGATCTGGCTCAGCTCTTCGGCGGAAGCATGTTGGATCTTTTCTAAATCCCCCTGGAAATGGCTGCAGATCAGCTTGGCGTTCGCCAGCCCGATGCCAGGAATTCCAAGGCTGTATAAAACCCGCGGCAGCGTGGTACGGCGGGCCTTTTCAATGCCTGCCAACAACTTTTCACAAGATTTTTCCCCCAGCCCTTCCATTTCTACAATCGCCTCTTTATGCGTCGCCAATGCAAAAATATCGCCAAAATCATGCAGAAATCCCGCGCCGATGAATTTTTCCAGCGTCGCCTCGGACAGACCGTCGATATTCAAAGCGTCCCGGCTGACAAAAAGTGTAAAGGACTTGATCTGCTTGGCAGGGCACTTAGGGTTCGGACAGTATAACGTTTCCACATCCTTCTCCTGACGGACGGCCGTCTTTTCACCGCAGGCGGGACAGCTTTCGGGAATGGAAACATCCGGGCTGGGCGTCAAATTCTCAGCGATCTGCGGAATAATCATATTAGCCTTATACACTGTAATCCGATCGCCGACGGCCAGGCCCATTTCCTTCAAAATGCTGACGTTATGCACGCTGGCCCGGCTGACAGTAGTGCCCTCCAACTCCACCGGCGTAAAGACGGCGATGGGATTGATAAGCCCCGTCCGGGAGGGACTCCACTCGATCTGCTCCAAAGTCGTCTCCCGCACCTCGTCCGCCCACTTAAAGGCGAAGGAATTCCGAGGAAATTTCGTCGTATTTCCTAAAGCTTCACCGTAGGCAATATCGTCGTACAGCGCCACCAGGCCATCGGAGGGCAGAATATTACCGCCCACCGCGCCAGAAAAATATTCCATCGCTTCGTCCAGGTTTTCCTTATCGACCATCCGGTATTCCACCACGTCGAAGCCCTGGGCCTTTAGCCACTCCATCTGCTCCCGTCTGGAATTGTGAAAATCCACCTGCTGGGCGCTCACTAAAGAAAAAGCGTAGAACCGGACGTTTCTCCTGGCCGTAATCTCGTTATTAAGCTGACGTACCGAACCGCTGCACAGGTTCCTGGGATTTTTATAACGAGCGTCAGCCTGTGCAATCTGCCGATTGATCTCTTCAAAATCCGGATAGGTGATTACGGCCTCTCCCCGCAGCACCAACCGGCCGGTATAAGGGATACGTAAAGGAAGATTGCCAAATACTTTCGCATTATTTGTGATCACTTCCCCCACCGTGCCGTTTCCTCGGGTCACCGCCTTTTCCAGGATGCCGCCGTCGTACGTCAATACAATCGTCAGCCCGTCCAGCTTCCAGGATAAAAGCGTTTGCTGGTCGCCGATAAAATCCTTAAGGGCCTCTACATCTTTTGTTTTATCCAGAGAAAGCATGGGGCTTTCGTGCGTTTCCTTTGGCAATTCCTCCACCGCCTCATACCCCACCTGCATCGTCGGACTTTGAGAGAGCACTGTGCCCGTCTCTGCTTCCAGCTCTTGCAGCTCTTCATACAGCCGGTCGTATTCCCGATTGCTGATGATCTCCCGGTCTTCCTGATAGTACGCTTTACTTGCCTCGTTTAGCTTTTGTACCAGTTCCTTTAGTCTTTGCTGCTTCGCCGCGGCCATAATTTCCTCCTGTTTTGCCGGCTTCCTGCTGCATTTGCTTTGTCAGGGCCGCCCACTCTTTTTTTGTCGCTTCCCGATACTGTCCCAGGGGAAGATCCCCCAAAAGCAAATCCATGACCCGCACCCGGCGAAGACGTACTACCCGGTAGCCCAGATATTCGCACATACGGCGGATCTGCCGATTCATGCCTTGCGTCAACGTAATGGAAAATTCCCTCTCGCCCTTTTTCCAGATTCTACAGGGCTGCGTCACCGTTCCCAGTATGGGAACGCCCCCTTCCATTCTCTTTAAAAATCCTGCGGTTACAGGCTTATCCACCCGCACCAGATATTCCTTTTCATGGGCAAAGGACGGATGGGTCATCCAGTGCGCCAGTGGCCCGTAATTCGTTAAAAGGATCAGCCCTTCCGAATCCTGGTCCAGCCGGCCGACGGGATAGATGCGCGTCGGGTAGTGAATATAATCTATAATATTCTTCCCCTCCCGCTTTGAAGAAGTGCATACCACGCCCCTAGGCTTATGGAACAGCAGCAGCACCTTGGCGTCCTTTTTTCCCACAGGCTTTCCCGAAACAAAAACCGGCGTATCCGAAAAGACCTGGTCGCCCATTTTCGCCGGCCGCTCGCCGATCATCACCTGTCCCTCCCCGATCAGCCGGTCGGCCTCCCGGCGGGAACAAACGCCATATGCACTTAAATACTTGTTAATGCGGATTCCGCTTTTTTCTTGATTCATTGTTCCATTATATAATTTTTTCCTCACGGATGCAACAAAATCGTCTATTTGGCATTTGGCTTCGGGCGAAGAACGAAATCCCCTCTGGCCATTGCACATCCTTCGGATTTTTGGCAAAGCACAAAAGCCCGGATAGACCCATAGGATCGCAGGATGCGCCACTTCGAGTTTTCTATTGAATTTTTCATAAAAGCAAGGTATGATAATAAAGAAAAACGCGTATGCACCAGAAAAATCTCCGACGCATACACAAATACGAAAGAAGGGAGAACCCAAGTGCCAGGTTGCAAAAAACAAACCCAAAAGGCACGGATCGCCGCCGCCGTCTGCTGGTGTCTGATTTTGGGAAGCTTATGCACGCATTCCACCGCGAACGTGATTCCGACGGACGATGCAAAAGCCATACCAGACGTCATCGTAGCCGACAGCACAGGTATTCTTCCGGAGGAAGGGCAATTTACCAGCACGCCCGCGCAGGATGAAAATACGAAAGATACCTCTAACGTCCAAAATCAGACCGCACCCCTTAATGAAAACGAGGAAATCCCTCCGGGCACCTGGATACAGACAGAAGGGGAATGGTACTATCTGATTGACGGCATATACAAAACTGGCTGGCTGGATGAAAATAACCACTGGTATTATTTCGGCGAAGACGGCCGAATGCAGATCGGCTGGGTACTGGCGCAGGAACAGTGGTATTATACGGACGAAGACGGCATTATGCAAACCGGCTGGATAGAAGTGGATGGCAAGTGGTATTATCTGGATGAAAGCGGCGCCATGCAGACCGGCTGGCTCCTTTTAGACGGACAGTGGTATTACCTCAATCCTTCCGGGGATATGCAGACGGGATGGCTGCTCCTTGGCGAAGACTGGTACTATCTGAACGCCAACGGCGTCATGGCCACCGGCTGGATCGTCGTAAACGGCAGCCGGTACTTTCTGAACGAAAACGGCGTATGGGACGCCAGTAAGCTCTCTGAAACCACTTCAAATATGGACGCGGCGAACGACGCACAGGTCGCGCTGACCTTTTCCGGCGGACCAGGCCTTTATACTGAACGCCTTTTAAACGCATTGGAGCAATGCGACGCAAAAGCCACGTTTTTTGTCAGTGGTGAACAGATCACAGATTATCCAAAGGCTTTGCAGCGTATGGACGAATTAAAATGTGAAATCGGCTGCTTTCTCTCCTTTTCGGGCGATCCGACCGATTCGCAAATCCAGAAAAAGCTGGAGGAATCAGACGCCGCCCTTACGGAAATTACCGGTCATGCATCTTCTCTGGCCCGGCTTCCAAAGGTCTCCGGCGCCGAGCTGCCGGCTTCCTCGGTCGAAAAACCTCTGATTCTCTGGTCCATTGATGCGAAAGACAACGAGACCTCCGACATCAACGCCATGCTGGATACGATACTGACCACAGTACAGGACGGCGACATTATCCAGATGCACGATATCT
>CAOJIB010000067.1 GCA_948436455.1 uncultured Blautia sp. | reverse complement strand
AAGGCTGATTCCATGTGTTTCACTGTTCAGTTATCAAGGTCCTTTGTTGTTGTCGCTTTCTGCAACAGCTCTATTAGTATAACATCTGTCTTTCAACTTGTCAAGTACTTTTTTACTTTTTTGTAATTTCTTGTCTCCTGACTTGTTTCGACAGCTTTTGTAGATTATCACATTTTGAAAAGCTTGTCAAGCACTTTTTTCATATTTTGGATTTTTTTAGAAACCCATGAAGGAGCACTCTGACTTTCCATAATCTACTTACCGATACATCGCCAGAACCTATTACATTTTCTGCGTTGTTTCGGTGAACGGAGAAGGAGGGATTTGAACCCTCGCGCCGCGTGAACGACCTATACCCTTAGCAGGGGCACCTCTTCGGCCTCTTGAGTACTTCTCCAGATGCCGGATTCTCATCCGTGCGTATAAAATTATTTGTTCGCCAAGAACGAATATGATTATATCTAAAAAAGGATTCCTTGTCAACGGTTTTTTTACAAATATTTCATTTTATACAAAAAGCATCCTTTTTCCCGTCCTTATCAACGCCCACAGTCCCGCGTCAGGATGCAAAAGAGCCTGCTTCTAGCGGCCCTTCTTGCATCCGCGGTATAAAATACTGCCCGCCTTTACAGCATTTTGGCGCGTTCCTGTATGGTTTTGCGGAAATTAATCACTTCGTGGTCGTATTTTTCATCCATCAGCCGGGACTGCACCATAAAATCTGCCGTCGCCTTATTGATCGCCATCGGGATATCATATACCTGAGCGATCCGCATCAGCGCTTTTACGTCTGGATCGTGGGGCTGCGCCGTCAGCGGATCAGAAAAGAAAATCACAAAATCAATCACACCTTCTACGATCTTTGCTCCGATTTGCTGGTCGCCGCCTAATGGGCCGCTGTTATATGCTTTGATGCGCAAGCCTGTCTGATCGGCGATCATCCGGGCGGTCGTGCCGGTTCCATAGAGATTGTGATGCTTCAAAATATTATAATTCTCTTTACACCAATCGATCAGCTTCGGTTTTTCATTATCATGCGCGATTAGGGCAATATCTTTCTTTTCTTCAATGGTAAATGTAATATAATCGCTCATACGCCTCGTCCTCCATATGCTCGGAGCCTTTTAACTGCAAAGCCTTGTCACCACCTGATTGATCACTTTTCCATCGGCCTTTCCTTTTAAAGAACCCATAACTGCTTTCATGATCTGCCCCTTATTCTTCGTAGCCAGAAGCTCGGCAAAGGTTTCCTTCAGATAAGCCTCTACTTCCGCCGCGTCCATCTGCTTAGGCGCATATCGGGAAATCACGTCGTATCTAGCCTGGTACTCTTTGCGCAGCTCGTCGCGGCTTTCGGGACAGGTGTCAATCTGCTCCTTGACCGTCTTTAGCTCTTTGAGAATCACCCGGTCCACCAGCTCGCTGGAAATATCGTCGCGGCAGCCCTCGTCGATGGCCGTCTTTTTTACCGCGGCGATCACTGACGAGATCGCTTCCTTCGTCACTTTATCCTTGGCTTTCATGGCCGCAACCATATCTTTTCTCAATGCTTCTACTTCCATTACGATGCCTCCTTTCACGTACTTGTGAAATATCATACCACGATCTTCCCAAAAATACTTCCCAAATTCTCTCCCATCTTTGTCCATACTCTGATGAAATTTTACGGTTCACTTAGTCAACCAAACCATCACATGGTCCGGCTGCCATTCCTGCCTTTTGTACTTTTATATACCAGAATATTCAACGCCGCCGTCAAAAGCATATCCGGCAGAGTATTTCCCAGTACAAAATCCACTCGCATCAGCAGGCGATACAGCACAAAGCCCACCGCCCATACCAGCAGGCGGGAAATCTCCCAGTCCTTTTGGCTGTCTGTTCTCTTTAATACGAAGAAATCTGCGATCTGCACGGCGATCATTGGCGCAAATACAGAACCGATCAGATACAAAAAATCGGTAATATCGTCCATAGGAAAAAGCATGGCCGCCCCAGCGCCAATCACCGTCACCGCCAGCGCCGCCCATTTTTCACGGATTTTCGCCGAAATAGACACGCTGGAAACCCCTGCGGAAAACGCGTCCAAAAACGTCGTCGTTACAGTGGAAAATACAATAATTAAAAGTCCTGCGACGCCCAGACCCACCCGGACCAGAATCGAGGCAATATCAGATTCTCCTGTCAGAATCGCCGCCCCCATACCGATCAGATACATCCAGCAGCTCACCAGTCCATAGACCAGCGCGCTGACGGCCGATGCCTGCACCGGCTTTTTCGCTTCTCTTGTATAATCACTGATCAACGGCAGCCAGGAAAGAGGCATCGCCACAGACAATTCCACCGCCGCGCCAAAGGATATAGCCTCCCCTACGGCGCCGGCGGCGGAACCGCCGCGAAAAATCACCACGCACAAAACGACCGTTAAAAGAAACAGGCCGTCCATCGCCACCGTATTCATTTTCTCCAGATTTTCAAAGCCAATCAGAATCCAAAGGGCGATCAAAAGACCAATCAGCAGGCACCAGAACCAAGCGCCTACGGAAAAGATTTCCTGCGCGGCCAGCGAGCCGTCGTAAATCATAATGGCCGTCCAGCCCGCCAGCTGCAGCACGTTAAGCGCTGCAAAAAACAGGCCGCCCTTTTCTCCAAAGCTGCCCTTGACCGTTTCCATCGCGCTTTTTCTTCGCTGACCGCCGATTATGCCGGACAGAAAAAGAAGCACACAGCCGATCAAATGCCCTAGAACAATAGCTGCGAATCCTTTGGCAAATCCCAACGGAGCCAGATAGGTTCCGGTAATAATCTCCGCGAGGGAAACTCCCGCGCCAAACCAGATCAGACCATTCTGGAAAAGAGTCGTTCGTTTTCTCTCCATATCAGATGGTCTCCTTTCCATAGGTACTGCCGATGGAAAAGCCGTGATCCATTGGGCCGCTTCCCGCGCCCAGATCCAGCATGGCCTTCATTGCCTCGGACACATAGTCCTTGGCCCGCTTCACCGCCGCGTCCAGCGCGTATCCCTTAGCCAGATTCGATGCGATGGCGCTGGAAAGCGTACAGCCGGTGCCGTGCGTATTGGGGTTCTCGATCCTCTTTCCGTAGAACCAACAGGTTTTTCCTTCCCAGTATAATAGATCATTGGCATCGTTTAGCTGATGGCCGCCTTTGCACAGTACGGCGCAGCCGCAGGCCTCACCGATCCCTCTGGCCGCCGCTTCCATATCTTCTGGGCTTTGAATCCTTTTCCCCCACAACACTTCCGCCTCCGGAATATTGGGCGTCAACACATACGCCAGCGGCAGCAGCCGCGCCTTTAACGTACAGATCGCCTCCTCGCTGATGAGCCGCGCGCCGCTGGTCGCCACCATCACCGGGTCCACCACGACGAAATCTGCCTGATATTGAGTCAACTTTTCGGCAATCTTCTCGATCAGCGCGCCGGAAGAAACCATGCCGATCTTCACCGCGTCCGGCCGGATATCGGTAAAGACACAATCCAGCTGTTCCCCCAAAAATTGCGGAGTTACTTCCATAATCGATGTGACGCCGGTGGTATTCTGCGCGGTCAAAGCCGTTACTGCGCTCATGGCGTATACGCCATTGGCGAGCATCGTCTTGATATCTGCTTGAATGCCGGCGCCTCCACTGCTGTCGCTGCCAGCAATGGTCAATGCTGTTTTTCTCATATGCTTATCCTTCTTTCTAAAAGATTTTCTATGTACGCATTTTTTCTATAGCGACAAAAGGTGGTGCCCCCAATCTGCCGCTTTGCAGGCCTTTTTCTAAAGCTTTTGCAGCTTCTTTAGGATTTCGTTAAAATCCTTCCCGTATAAATCTGCATGCATTTCCAGAGATTCCTGCTGTCGGCTGCTGACCTCATCGTAAATCCCCACGGTATAAAAGCCGGCCCTTTTCGCCGTTAAAAGCCCATGAAGGGCGTCTTCGAATACCAGCGTTTCCTCCGGTTTTGTACCGATGCTTTCGGCAGCCTTCTGATAGATCAGCGGATGATCCTTGCCGACGCCCACGCCGCCGCAGGTGAAGATTTTCCCAAAAAACGAATCGATTCCCACGTGTGCAAGAGCTCCCGCGATCAACGGCTCATCCGTCGCCGTCGCCACCGCCATAGGGATCTTCTGCCCCCGCAGCCAGTCAAGAAGCTCCAGAACGCCCGGCTTTAGGGCAACTTCCGTCAGATAAAACTTCTCCACAACGGCATTGATCTCTTCGACGATCTTCTTTTCATCCTGGGAAAGACCGTAGACCTTGCGCAGATAAGCCACGCCCTCGGCCATGGTCATGGAAAACAGCTTATCCCCCAGCTGCGGCTCCGGCCGGATACCCTGCGCCAAAAGCCACCGGGAACTTACGTCCAGCCAAATGGGCATGGAATCTAAAAGCGTGCCGTCCGCATCAAAAATAGCGCCTTTTATCCTCATCCTAGTATCTCCTCCATCTGCCTGCGAAGATCCCGGGCCGCCTCTTCGATATCCGGCTGGGCGAAGATGGCGCTGACAACCGCAATGCCGGCGATCTGACTGCCTAAAAGCTCACGCACGTTTCCCCTTGTAATGCCGCCGATGGCCACGACGGGAATCGTCACCGCCTGACAGATTTCCTGTAAAGCTTCCAGGGGCACTTCGATCGCGTCCGCTTTTGTCCCTGTGGGAAATACCGCGCCCACGCCCAGATAATCCGCGCCCGCTTCCTGAGCCTTTATCGCCTGCTCCACCGTCTGCGCCGAAACGCCAAGAATCGCCGCCGGCCCCAGCTTCTCCCGTACGTCCCCGGCTTCCATATCGCTCTGCCCCACATGGACGCCGTCCGCCTGAATCCTCTTCGCAAGCTCCACATTGTCGTTAATAATAAAGGGCACGCGATATTTCCGGCACAATTCCTGCAGCGCCACGGCCTCCTGATAAAAATGTTCCTCATCCAGATCCTTTTCCCGCAGCTGGAGGATGGTCGTCCCTCCTTTTAAAGCTTTTTCCACCTGGCTATAGAGAGTTTCTCCATGCAGCCAGCTTCTATCTGTCACCGCATAAAGCCGCAGCGCTTCTGCCGGACAATTGATTTTTCTCATGACATTACCGCCTTTCCCAACGAGCCTTTTCTTCCAAAAGCTTCCCATCTATATGACAGATGGCGTCGATGATCCGGTTTCGGTAGGTGGCGTTTCCGTCGCCCTCCTGCATACGACTCCAGGCGATCTCGCCCGCCAGGCCCATAAGCGCTACGGCGGCCGCCGCAGCCGCAAGTTCATTTTCAGGATTTGCCACCAGATATGCCGTCATCAGTCCGGAAAGCTGGCAGCCGGTGCCGGTAATCTGTCCCATTTCCGGCCGTCCATTTCGCAGAACATAACAGACTTCCCCATCGGCCACCAGGTCGATGGCGCCGGTGATGGCAATGATACAATCCAATTTTTTCGCCAGCTCCTTTGCAAAAGCAACTGCCTGGGGCAGCGTTTCCTCTGTTACGGCATCCGCTATGTCCGCATCCACGCCTTTCGTACTACCGCTGCCAAAGGCCAAGGTCTTTATCTCGGAAATATTGCCCCGAACGGCGGTGCATTTGATTTCCTTTAGAAGATTCTGGGCCGTTTGCGTACGCAGGCGGCTGGCGCCGGCGCCCACTGGATCCAGCAGCACGGGATGCCCCTCCTTATTGGCCTTCTTTCCCGCCAAAAACATGGCCGGAATCGTCCGCTGATTGAGCGTGCCGATATTGATGTTCAGCCCCCCGCATATCGTGGTAATATCTTCCACATCCTCGCAGTCATCGGACATAATCGGGCTTCCGCCGCAGGCCAGCAGCACGTTGGCCACATCGTTAACCGTTACATAATTGGTGATATTATGCACCAATGGCGTCTGGTTTCTTACGTTTTCCAAACATTCCTGAAACATACTCTTTCCTCACTTTCTGGGCGCCCCGTGAAACCCGACGATCTCCCTACAGAGAAAGGTGCTTTCCCTAAAACGCTGCGCAAATCGCATGCCATCCAGCCGCTTATTCCCATGCGCAGCCCTTCGCATACAAAAAACACAGGGAACCAATTCAGAAAGGTATCCCTGCGTCGTCTGCAGCTATCGGTATCTCCCTACGTTGGCATTATCCAAATCAGGTTCTGGGTTAAAGCAATACAGCTTACTCTCAGCCCGTTGTACACGAGCACCCCGTTTGATCCTCTATATTATAACACACCGGGAAATTATTGCAACAAATTTTCAAATATTTTGCTAATTCTGCGTAACTATTCGGCCTTCGGCTTCATAGTGACGGAATTCGCCGGCGGCAAGTGGCAGACTCCTATCTGGCTAGCGGCAATCAACGGCCATCAAAAGCAAAATTGCTGTACTAAGAAATCTGCCAACACATATACTATAAGGAATGAGAATCTAACAGGAGGCGGCTTGTGTCAGCATATCGCAGATTCGTTGCCTATGTCTATGAATATCATAAGGAACAGAAAAAAGAAAATCGAGGATTCATCAAGGTAGAAGTCCGGAACGACGAATGCACCATCCAGATACACCTGCAATGCCCGCATCTGGCCCCCGCACAGATCTGCAAAATCTACGGCTTTATCCGCAAAAAGCAAGATCTGCTGGGCGTTCCTCTGGGCGAATGTCAAACAGGGCCGGGAAAAGTCGAATATCAGATCCGCACCAACGCCAATCACCTGCAGGGACAGCCCGTACGACTGGAGGATCTAGGCGGTATGATCCTGCTCCTGGAGGGCGGCGGCTTTTACGGCACGCAGTGGGACGACAATCCCATTTCCCCACTGGCCTTCCAGCTTCCCAAAGAATCTGGAAAAACCGCTGAAAAGCCGTCCCAGGAGCCACAAAAAGCGGAAGAGGCTTCCACCGAAAAACCGCTCCAAGAGCTTCCCAAAGCGGAAGAAACTTCCGTTGAAAATCTGTCCCTAGATCCTCTCAAAATAGAAGAAACTTCCACGAAAAAGCAGTCCCTAGAGCTTCCCAAAACGGAAGAAATTTCCGCCAAAAAGCCGCTCGAAAAAGAACCGGAAATTGCGCCGGAAGCTTCCACAAAATCGGCGTCCTCCCAGCCCTCTGCCGCTTTCCTAGACGAAGCGATACCGCCTCGAAATGAAGAGAAACATTCGATCGAATTGGAAGAAGAACAACTAGAAAACGCAACGGCCGAAACATCTGCTTTTGTCGAAAGCGCCCCTACATCCGTAACGGAAATTTCTCCGAAATCTCCGCCGCCAGCATACTTTGCGAATGCCGCAGCTAAAGAGGCAGATGCCAAAGCAATACGCCTGCCGGCTCCAGAGGAAGAACCAAAGGAAACGCCTGGTACGGAAGCTCTCCCACCGGAAACCTCGTCGGATCTGACGCCGATTACAGCCAACGACGACAAGCTTTTTGACAATAAGGAAGTCTCTCCTCCACCCGCTCAAAATACCCCGCCGAATTTTACCATACAGCAAACGGAAATTCCTGTGGAAGCAACCCTTTCACTCACCAAACAGGAAGAAAAAATCGTCCCTGTGCCAGAATTTCCCCAAAAGAAACAAGACCGCGTTCCGGAGCCGGAGGCCTGGGAAGAAGAACCGGATGAGCCGACTGTACATACTACCGAAGCCCTACTAAAGGAAATTCTTCCCCCGCCAAAGGAGCCTACCCCCAAGGAATTCTGGCCCTTTGAAGACGGAGAGATCACCGATTGCCAAAAAATTAGCCATAAAAACCTGGAGCAACTGCATCTCCGGGATCAAGGCTTGAAAAACAACCGTTTTTTGTTGTACGGCTACCAGTATTTTGGATTTCTATTATTGGGAAAGCTTAGAGGCACAGATCAGTATATTCTAGGCGTGCCCGGCGTATACGACCAGCAGGAACGCTTCATGGCCCGCACCTTTGGTTTTCCGCACTTTAAGGGAAGCCGCTCGCTGGACCCCTCGCTAAAAAAAGGCGGGTACTGGTACCGGCTGATCCAAACGCCCGCTCTTGCCAGAGAAAAAAAGCAGCTATAACAGCTGCTTTCAGAATGTCGGCAAAGTCGCCGCTCTGGGAAAATTCATGGCTATGTCATAAAGTTTCATTCCTGATGGCAAAAAGCCCGATTTGCTCCTGCAAGGGCAAAAGCCTTTACAAATCGGGCTTTCTATCAAGCAGCCGGAAATACATTCCGCCTGCTTGCTTTTAGTTCGAAAACCATGCCCTCGAGCACCCATATCTGGAAATTACCTTTATCTATAGTCTAAAAAATCCCGTTTACTTTTTCTCCACAATCAAACCGGAACGATACGCCGCCAAAAGCTCTTTCAGCTCGGCGATGCGCTCCTTTAAGCTCTCGCCGGTATCCGTATCTCCCACCAGCTTACGAACCGTCGTCCGCCGGACAGCCACCCGTTTGGAAACAATATCTGATTCATGCTGCACCGCTTCCTCCGCCGTCGTAAAGGGCTCGTGGGCGGAGAGCATTAAACCGTAGGAATTATAAATCAGCGTATAGCCGGCGATCCCGGTTTCCTTCTGATAAGCTTTGGAAAATCCGCCGTCGATCACCAATACCTTTCCGCCGCATTTGAGCGGACTTTCCCCGGCCTTTTGGTGTACCGGTACATGGCCGTTGATAATGTGTACGCCGTCTCCTTCCAGGCCGAATTCCTTTAAAATGTGGTCCACGACTTCTTCGTTTTCCAGAAGCGTATAATAGGCGTTTTTATGTTCCACATGAGTGGACTTTTCCGCCAGGAAATAGCGTTCAAAAGTAGCCATTTTGTCTTTGCCAAACAGCGGGGAATTCGGGCCTGCCCAGATATACCAGAGAATATCCTCGCCCTTTTCCTTTTCCTTCTCATCCAACGCATAAAACGCCTTGCGCACATAAGCTTCCAGCGCGTCGTACAGGGCTTTTCCCTTATATACCCGGTCGTACACCCGCACTTCCCGGAAGCTTCCGTCGTCGTTCAGCGGCATACAGCCGTGATACAAAAGGTTTCCATTATATACTTTATAAAGACCGCCTTTATTTAGCAGAAGCTCCATATGATTCTGCAATTTTTCGCAGCCCAAAAACGCCGCCCGCAGACGTTCTACCACTTCTGATTCCTCGTCAGAAAGCGCGTAGGGATTTTCCGGAGAAATCGTCGGGAAACGAGTATCCAGCAGAGGATATTCCTCCCCGTTCAGCGTGATTGTCCCTTTCGTATAATCAATCCGATGCAGCAGGCAGCGATCTTCCATTTGGAAGCTTTTCCTTCTCTGTAGAAGCTGTCCTTCCAGCTTGAATTGTATAATGGAAATCGCTTTATGCATCTGCATAGTCAGCCGCATTTCCACTCCTTCGTCCGTATTGCTCCCCCGGATCTTAAAGCAATTGCAAGGATCTCCCTCGTAAATATTCATAGCCAGCGTGGCCAGCGGCAGCAGATTGATTCCGTACCCATCCTCCAAAATATCCAGATTGTCATATCTGGCGCACACCCGGACAATATTTGCAATACAGGTCCGCTGTCCGGCAGCAGCGCCCATCCATACCACGTCATGATTGCCCCACTGGATGTCGAGAGAATGGTATTCCATTAACTTATCCATAATGAAATGCGGCCCGGGTCCCCGGTCATAGATATCTCCCAGTATGTGCAGATGATCCACCACCAGACGCTGAATCAGCTCGCTCATGGCAATAATAAAGTCCTCCGCGCGGCCGATATCAATAATCGTATTAACAATGGAATCGTAGTAGGCTTCCTTATCCAAAACTTCGGATTTTTCCGTAATCAGCTCCTCAATGACATAGGCGTATTCCTCCGGCAGCGCCTTTCGCACCTTGGAGCGGGTATACTTGGAAGCCACGGTTTTGCATACCTCAATCAGGCGGTATAAGGTAATCTTATACCAGTTTTCCATGTCCTCCTCTTCCTTTTTCACCAGAGCCATTTTTTCCTTTGGATAGTACACCAAAGTGGCCAATCCCCGCTTATCCGCCGTACTTAACGTGTGCCGGAATACGTCGTCAATCTTTTTGCGCACCGCGCCGGAACCGTTGCGCAGCACGTGGGAAAAGGCTTCGTATTCCCCGTGCAGGTCGGAGAGGAAATGCTCCGTCCCTTTGGGCAGATTTAAAATCGACTGGAGATTGATAATCTCCGTAGACGCCTTGTCAATATTGGGATACAGCTCCGCTAATCTTTGAAAATAACGCAATTCTTCTTTTTTCATTTTCCTAATACCCTCTCTGTATATTCGCTTACGCCAGATCAAATAAAGAGATCTGGTTTGATTCGGGGATATCCCCCAATAATCCCCATTCCGCCATCGCGTCGATGATGGTTTTGCTCACTTTTGTCCGCATACGGAAATCGTCTTTGGATAAAAACTTTCCTTCCGCCGCCGCTTCCTTTACCGCGTCCGCCGCCTTATCGCCCAGGCCCTCGATGGCGTCCAGGGCCGGCATCAGCTTTCCGTCCACGATTCGCGCCCGATGGGCGTCCGCCTGGTAAATATCGATGGGCACGAATTCAAACCCCCGGGCGTACATTTCCTGTACGATCTTCATATCCCGCATCATATCCTGCTCCTTTTGCGTGGCCGCGTCGCCCTTTTTGCTGATTTCGGCCATATGAAATTCCAGCCGCTCCCTCCCCAGACACATGATCTCATAGGAAAAGGCCGAAGCCCGAATACTGAAAAACGCCGCGTAATAAGCCAGCGGATAAAAGATTTTGTAGTAGGCGATCCGGTATGCCATCATAACGTAAGCCGCCGCGTGAGCCTTTGGAAACATGTAGGAAATCTGCTCGCAGGACCAAATATACCAGTCCGGCACATGATTTTCCTTCATCACCTTTATCCATTCGTCGCGCAGCCCCTTGCCCTTTCGCACGCTTTCCATAATCGTAAAAGCCTGGCTGCTCTCCACGCCCATCTGGATCAGATAGCCCATAATGTCGTCCCTCGTGCAGATCGCCGTAGAGATCGTCGCCTTTCCCTGGCGGATCAGCTCCTGGGCGTTTCCCAGCCACACGTTTGTTCCGTGGGACAATCCGGAAATCCGCACCAGATCCGAAAAGCACTGGGGCTTCGTATCCTGGAGCATGCCAATGACAAAATCCGTTCCGAATTCGGGAATCCCTAAGCAGCCTAAGGGACAGCCGCCGATATCCTCCGGCTCAATCCCCAAAGCCTTCGTCCCGGAAAATAAGGACATCACCTCCGGGTTATCCAGCGGTACCTCTTTGGCGTCCGTACCGGTGAGATCCTCCAGCATTTTGATCATCGTCGGATCGTCGTGTCCCAGAATATCCAGCTTTAAAAGATTGCCGTCGATGGAATGATAGTCAAAATGCGTCGTAATAATATCCGAATCCGCTTTATTCGCCGGATGTTGTACAGGCGTAAACTGCTCGATCTCATGGCCGTGAGGCAGCACAATAATTCCCCCCGGATGCTGCCCGGTCGTCCGCCGGATGCCGGTGCAGCCCTGCACGATCCGGTTAATCTCACAGTAACGTTTGCGCTCGCCCCGCTCCTCGAAGTAATTTTTCACATAGCCAAAAGCCGTTTTTTCCGCCAGCGTGCCGATGGTACCCGCCTTAAAGGTATGTCCGGTTCCGAAGATCACCTCGGTATACTTGTGGGCGTTGGCCTGATATTCCCCGGAGAAATTCAGGTCGATATCCGGCTCTTTATCTCCTTTAAAGCCCAAAAAGGTCTCAAAGGGAATGTCAAAGCCGTCCTTATGCATCGGCGCGCCACATTTGGGACAACGCTTATCCGGCATATCGCAGCCCACCCGGCCCACATATTTTTTCACCTCCTCCGAATCGAAATCACTGTATTTGCAGCTCGGGCAGACGTAATGAGGCGGCAGCGGATTGACCTCGGTGATCCCCGCCATCGTCGCCGCCAAGGAAGAGCCTACAGAGCCTCTCGATCCCACCAGATAGCCGTCCTCATTGGATTTCCAAACCAGCTTCTGCGCAATAATATACATCACCGCATAGCCGTTGGAAATGATGGAATGCAGCTCCCTCTCCAGTCGCTTTTCCACAATTTCCGGTAGAGGATCTCCATAAATATCATGCGCCTTTTTGTAACAGATATCCTTCAGATCCCGGTCGGAATTTCCAATGACCGGCGGACATTTATCTGGATGGATCGGCGAAATTTTTTCGATTTTGTCGGCAATCCGATGCGTATTTGTAATGACCACCTCTTCGGCTTTCTCCCGGCCAAGATAAGCGAATTCCTCCAGCATTTCCTCCGTCGTGCGCAGATATAGCGGCGCCTGCTCATCCGCGTCGTCAAAGCCCTTTCCCGCCATGATGATCCGCCGATAAATCTCGTCCTGCGGGTCGATAAAGTGTACGTCGCAGGTAGCCACCACCGGCTTTTGAAACTTTTCGCCAAGCTTGACAATCTTTCGATTCAGCTCCTTTAGATCCTCTTCGGAGTGGATATTTTCCTGCCGCTCGCTGCGGATCATAAACGCATTGTTGGCCAGCGGCTGTATTTCCAGATAGTCATAAAAATTGACCAGGCGGGCGATCTCTGTATCCGGCGCGTCCCGAAGGAGCGCCTGGTACAGCTCTCCCGCTTCGCAGGCGCTTCCAATCAGAAGTCCTTCCTGGTGCTGATGGAAGACGCTTTTGGGCACCCGGGGCCTGCGGTTATAGTACTGCAGATGGGACAGGGAAACCAGCTTGTAGAGGTTGACCCGGCCAACTTCGTTCTGCACCAGAATGATCGCATGGTACGTAGGCAGCTTTTTTACCATTTCCGGCGAGCTGGCCCCCTGCCGGTTCAGTTCGTCCACATCGAAAACTTCCCGCTCCGTCAGCATTTTTTGCAGTTTCAAAAAAATCTGCGCCGTACAGGCGGCGTCATCCACCGCCCGATGGTGATTCTCCAACGGCACGCCCAGAGCCTTCGCCACCGTATCCAGCTTAAAACGGTTCAACGACGGCAGCAAAAACCGGGCCATGCCCACCGTATCCAGAGAGGTAAACGCATACGTCTCCCCCTGTCGGACGCAATTTTCCCGAATAAAGCTCACGTCGAATTCCGCGTTATGGGCCACCAGCATACAGCCTTTACAAAAATCCAGGAATTGGGGCAGCACTTGCTCAATGGGCAAAGCCTCCGCTACCATAGCGTCGTTGATCCCGGTCAGTTGCTCGATCCGGTATGGAATTGGAATTCCCGGATTGACAAATGTGGAAAATTCTCCGACGATTCCGCCGTTTTCTATTTTCACAGCGCCGATCTCAATGATCCGATCCTGCAGAGGGCTAAAGCCCGTCGTCTCCAAATCAAAGACCACAAAGCTTGCATCCAGGCTCTGCCCCTTTCCATCGAAAACCATCCCTTTGTCGTCATCCACCAGATAGGCCTCCATGCCGTAGAGCACCTTGAAATCCGACTCCTTGGGCACGCAGCCACCCCAGGCGTCGAAACAGTGATTGGCCTCGGGAAACGCCTGCACCACCCCGTGATCGGTAATGGCGATCGCCGGGTGGCCCCACTCGTACGCCCGCTGAATCAGCACCTTCGCATCCGTGACGCCGTCCATATCGCTCATTTTCGTATGGCAGTGCAGCTCGATTCGCTTTTTGGCCGCCGTATCCACACGGCTCTGGGTAAAATCCGGAATCTTTCGAATGCCTGACACGGAACCAATCGTCAATTCTCCGTCGTACCGATCAATGGTCGTGACGCCTTTGAGCTTTAAGAAGGCTTTTGGCTTTACCGCCTCCGTCATTTCCGGAACCTGTTCGTTTCGCAGGAACATCTTCACAACGATCGTATCGGTAAAATCGGTAATGGGAAAGATCAAGATCGTTTTTTCATTGCGAATCTGACGGGTGTCCAGGCCCAGCACCTGGCCCCGGATGATTACCTCGCCCATTTCCCCGCTGATCGACTGCAGAGAA
>CAOJIB010000066.1 GCA_948436455.1 uncultured Blautia sp. | reverse complement strand
ATAGTAAGTATTCTCACATCTCTTCTTACAAATCTCATACAGCTTCTGAGTGTTCGAGCTATGCCTGCCGCCAATCACAAGCATGGTATCCACTTGGGCGGCAATCTGTGCTGCTTCACGCTGCCGCTCCTCAGTAGCATGACATATAGTATTTAAAACAATACTATCATACCTCTTTTCCGATAGAATTTCAACTAAATCTTGAAATTTGTTGTAATTAAATGTCGTCTGGGAAACAATGGCCCATGTTTTTGTGGAATTTGACGAAAAAGTACGGGCTTCTTCGTGAGTTTTTATTACTGTTTGATCTCCCTGACACCATCCGCAGATTCCCTGTACCTCCGGATGAGCGGCATCTCCTATAATAATGATGTGCCGGCCCTTCCGGCTCTCCTCTTCCACCGCCCGATGGATCTTCAAAACAAACGGGCAAGTCACATCCACCAGCTCGCACTCCAGCCTTCCCAATTCCTGGTAAACGGCTTTTCCCACTCCATGAGAACGGATAACCACCGTTCCCTTTGGCAAATGGGCAAGCTCCTCCAAGTCCTCTACGACCCGAACGCCCTTTTCCTCCAAATCCCGGACGACCTGCTCATTGTGGATAATCGGCCCGAGAGTATAGATCGGCGCCTTTCCCAAATCGATCAATCTATATACCTCGTCCACTGCCCGTCGGACGCCAAAGCAAAAGCCGGCCGTCTTTGCTGTCAGAACCTTCATCCTATCGCCCGTCCTTTTCCTTACAGATTTCCAAAATACGCCGGATCACTTCCGCAGCCGTCATTTCAGAAGAATCCACCAGCACCGCGTCTTTGGCCTGGCGAAGGGGAGAAATTTCCCGATTCTTGTCCCGGAAATCCCTCTCTTCGATATCCTTTTCGATCTGGGCAAGCTCGCAATGCTCTCCTTTTTCCAAAAGCTCCTTGTATCGACGCAGGGCGCGTGTAGAAACGCTGGCGGTCAGATAAATCTTTACGTCTGCCTCCGGCAAAATCGTCGTGCCGATATCCCGACCGTCCATCACCACGTCGTATTTGGCCGCCAATTCTCTTTGCAGATGGAAAAGCTTCTGGCGCACCGCCGGATTAGGAGAGCTCTTGGACGCCGCCTTTCCCACTTCCTCGGTACGAAGCTGCAAAGTAACGTTTTCCTCTCCTAAAAACACCTGCTGTTCGCCGTTTTCATAGGCGATCGTAATCTCGGCGTCCTGGCAGCTCTGCGCAACAGCCGCCGCATTTTCCAGATCCGTCCCCTTATGAAGAAGATGCACCGCCATCGCCCGGTACATCGCCCCGGTATCCACATAGATATAAGAAAGCTCCTTAGCCACCGCACGAGCCACGGTGCTCTTGCCCGCGCCAGCCGGGCCGTCGATCGCAATATTCGTACTCATCCTTTTTCTCCTTTGCTATTTTCACAAGACGCCTGTGCCGCCAGATAAGCCGTAGACCAGGCGATCTGCAGATTGTAACCGCCGGTGACTGCATCCAGATCCAGCACCTCGCCGATAAAATACAGATTTTTGATCTTCCGGGATTCCATCGTCCCCGGATGGATCTCCTTGACCGAAACGCCTCCCCGGGTGATCACCGCTTCCTTGAAATCTCCCAGGCCTGTGATCGTAAAGGGAAATGCCTTCGTCGTCTCCACCAGCCGCCTTCGCTCTTCCCGGGAGATATCGTGCACCTTTTTCTCCTCCGGAATCCCCGCCACCTCCAGAATGACCGGCGCAAGCGAAGCGGGATAGAGAGGCGCAATCACATTTTTCATCTGCTTATTCAAGCCCTTCTGGAATTCCCTCAAAAGCCGTTCTTCCACCTGCTTGGGACTTCTGGCCGGTTTGCAGTCCACCTCCACGTATAAAGGGCCGTCCTTCAGCCTTTCTCCCACATGGGCGCTGGCGGAAAGGATCATCGGCCCCGAAACCCCCGTATGGGTAAAAAGCATTTCTCCGAAATCCTCGTACAGCTTTTTCTTCCCATCCCGGATCGTCAGGCCGGCGTTCTTTAAGGAAAGACCAGCCAATTTCGGAATGTACGCCTCTTTTGTGTGCAGAGGAACTAAAGAAGGCGTCAGGTCGGTCACCGTATGGCCGGCGCTTCTGGCAAACCGATACCCATCCCCAGTCGCTCCGGTCGACGGATAGGAAAGACCGCCGGTCGCCACCAGCACCCGATCGAAGGCCTCCCGCCTTTTCCCCGCCACGCAAAGACCGCGCAGAATCCCCTGCTCCAGCCACAGGGATTCCACCTTCGTTTGCAGATGAATTTCTACGCCCTGCCTCTTTAACTCCCGTTCCAGCCCCCGGATAATATCTGAAGAATGATCGGACACGGGAAAGACCCTGTTTCCCCGTTCTACTTTTAAAGGAACGCCGATCTCCTCAAAGAAGTCCATCACGTCCCGATTCGTATAAGCGTAAAAAGCGCTGTACAGAAATTTCGGGCTGCCCGTCACTCCCGCGAAAAGCGCCTCCGTTTCGCAGGCATTTGTCACGTTGCACCGCCCTTTTCCTGTAATAAACAGCTTTTTTCCCAATTTTTCATTCTGCTCATACAGGACGACCTGCTGCCCTTTCCTAGCGGCGTAGACTCCCGCGAGCATGCCGGCGGCTCCCCCGCCGACGATCGCCGTTTTACACATGATCTATTTCCTTTTCCAATTGTTCTTTAAGATCCTCGGCGTCTGCCGCGTAGCCCCTGTAATCCTCCCGGATCTCTTCCAGCATCTCCAGCGTATGCAGCACCCGCTTTTTCTTATACCGGTACAACGCCGCCACCAGCGCGTTAATCAGACTCATGGGCGCTACGAGAGAATCCGCAATACCAGTGGGTTCGCTTTTGGCCAGCAGACGACAGGAAGCGTACAGATTCACCGGAGAAAATTCTTCATCAGTGATCGTAATCACCCTCGCCTTCCTTTCGTTGGCAAACTCCGTAGCTTTTAAAGTGCACATGGAATACTTGGGAAAACTGATGGCGATCATCACATCTTTTTCCGTGATGTGCAAAAGCTGCTCCAAAAGCCCGTCCGCATCGTCGGTCTGCAAAAGGCGAACCCCCGGAAAGATCAAACGTAAATGATAGGCCAATAAAATCGCTAGCGGCATACAATTCCTAAGGCCCACCACGTAAATCTCTCTTGCTCTCCCGATCAGCCGGATCGCCTCGTCAAAGGCTTCCACATCCAGCTGTTCGCAGGCGTCCCGAATCCTCTGAGCATCTGAAAGCATGACCGAACGCAATACTTCACTTCTTTTCATTTTTTCTCCCACTGCTTTCCAATCCTTCGTGCTTCTTCTTATCGAAGAAGCTATGCGAAACTTTTTCTACTATAGCATATTCTTTCCAAAATGAAAAGCCAAAAGAAAAACTGCCTCCTAAGTAGAAGCAGCTCTTCTTTTACGTATCAATACTTCAGCCGTTTTTTCCGCATGATCTGCTAAAGAACCGCCAAAAATTTCTCCTTTGCAACAAACACCTTTCGACGATCCGACTTTTATACCGGATACGCGCCGTTTTTCGTATCTGCCTTCGCGGCGTCTACGCCGGTTTTCTGCGCGTCTCTGTATTTGAAGAATTCCGTGGCAACCTGCGGGAACAGCGCGTAGGACAATACGTCCTCATCCTGCTGTTTGTACTGCGCCATCTCGCTCTCCAGAGTCTGCAGCTCGTTCTCAATCAGATCGGCCGGACGGCAGGTAATCGGCTTCGTATCACCGATGCATTTCTTCTGTACTTCTTTATTAAATGGCTTGACGGTCGCGCCGTAATTGCCGCTTAAGACAGCCTTCGTTTCCTTGGTGACCATTTTATACCGTTCGCCCATAACAACATTGAATACCGCCTGCGTACCCACAATCTGAGAGGACGGAGTGACTAACGGCGGCTCGCCCAAATCCTTACGCACTCTGGGCACTTCTGCCAGCACTTCATAGAATTTGTCTTCCGCATGCTGCTCTTTCAGCTGAGAAGTCAGGTTGGAAAGCATACCGCCCGGCACCTGATACAGCAGCGTCTTGATATCCACGCCCATATTCTTGGGATTGAGAAGGCCGCTTTCCAGCGCCTGATCCCGGATAGGACGAAAATAATCGGCGATCTCCGCCAGCAGGTTCTGGTCAAAGCCGGTATCATAGGGCGTTCCACGGAAGGTCTCCACCATAACTTCTGTGGCCGGCTGGGAAGTACCCAGCGCAAAGGGAGACATCGCTGTGTCGATAATATCTACGCCCGCTTCTACGGCCTTCATATACGTCATGGAAGCCACGCCGGAGGTATAATGCGTATGCAGGTCAATAGGCAACTTGACGTTTTCTTTCAGAGCGGATACAAGCTCCGTAGCTTTATAGGGAAGCAACAGGCCGGCCATATCCTTGATACAGATGGAATCCGCGCCCATTTCCTCGATCTGCTTTGCTTTCTCGATCCAGTATTCCAGCGTATAGGCGTCGCCCAGCGTATAGGAAAGTGCCACCTGTGCGTGGGCCTTCTCCTTATTCGCTGCGGTAACTGCCGTCTGCAGATTCCGCAAGTCGTTTAAGCAGTCGAAGATACGGATAATGTCAATGCCATTTGCCGCGGATTTCTGTACAAAATACTCCACTACGTCGTCGGCATAGGGACGATAGCCCAGAATATTCTGCCCACGGAAAAGCATCTGCAGCTTTGTATTCTTAAAGCCGTCCCTAAATTTCCTGAGCCGCTCCCAGGGATCTTCCTTCAAAAAACGCAGGGATGCGTCAAAGGTAGCGCCGCCCCAGCATTCTACCGCATGATAACCCACCTTATCCATCTTGTCCACGATGGGCAGCATCTGCTCGGTAGACAAGCGGGTAGCGATCAAAGACTGATGAGCATCCCGCAGAATGGTTTCTGTAATCTTGATTGGTTTTTTTGCAACTTCTGCCATTATTTCTCCTCCTATTTAGGATATCATACTATACATTTGCCGGCAGATTCCAGGAAAGGAACCCGCCGCGGCGCCTGTTATACGCCGAAAATCGACATAAACGTACCGGCGGCTACGGCGGTGCCAATAACGCCGGCCACATTCGGCCCCATCGCATGCATCAAAAGGAAGTTCGTAGGATCTGCTTCCGCGCCCACTTTCTGAGAAACGCGGGCCGCCATCGGAACGGCGGACACGCCCGCGGAACCAATCAGCGGATTTACTTTGCCGCCGGTCAGCTTGCACATCAGCTTGCCGAACATCACGCCGCCAAAAGTACCGAAAGCAAAGGCTACAAGGCCCAGCACGACGATCTTAATCGTATCCATATTCAAGAAAGCCTCGGCGCTGGTCGTCGCGCCTACAGAAGTACCCAAAAGGATGACGACGATATACATCATTGCATTGGAAGCCGTTTCCGTCAGCTGCTTTACTACGCCGCTTTCTCTGAAAAGATTTCCCAGCATCAGCATACCTACCAGCGGAGCCGTCGTCGGAAGGATCAGGCAGACAACGATCGTAATAACGATCGGGAACAGGATCTTTTCCAGCTTGGAAACGGAACGGAGCTGTTCCATCTTAATCTTCCGCTCTTCTTCTGTAGTAAACAGCTTCATAATCGGGGGCTGAATAATCGGCACCAGAGACATATAGGAATATGCCGCCACCGCGATCGGTCCCATCAGCGCCGTCTGTCCTAATTTTCCGGCCAGGAAGATCGAAGTCGGGCCGTCTGCGCCGCCGATAATGGAAATCGCCGCAGCAGCCTTTCCATTAAAGCCCATAAAGATCGCCAAGAAATACGCCAGATAAATACCCAGCTGCGCCGCCGCTCCTAAAAGGAAGCTCTTGGGATTTGCGATCAGCGGGCCGAAGTCCGTCATCGCGCCGACGCCCATAAAAATCAGGGAAGGCAGAATACTCCATTCATCCAGTAAATAGAAGAAATGAAGAAGTCCCGCCGTACCGTTGGAGGATTCCTCTGCTGACAGGATAATATCCGGATAGATATTTACTAGCAGCATACCAAAGGCGATCGGCACCAACAATAAGGGTTCGTATCCTTTTCGGATTGCCAAATACAGAAACACGCAGGCCACTGCGATCATCACATAGTTTCCGATCGTAAGGTTGAAAAAGGCCGTCTGATGTAAGAGATTTGACAATGTTTCACTAATATAAGACATGTCGTTACCTCCTGTGTCAATTCATCGTTGCCAGGACATCTCCACTTTCCACAGCGGCGCCTTCTGCCACGTCGATACTGGCAACCGTGCCGTCCTGGGGAGCTACTACCGGAATTTCCATCTTCATGGATTCCAGAATTACGATATTATCGCCGGCCTTTACTGCCTGTCCTACGGACGCTTCCACTTTAAAGACCTTCCCAGGTACGGAGGCCGTCACCTTCACTGCGCCTGCGCCGCCTGCCGCCGGAGCTGGTGCCGGCGCTGCCGCAGGGGCCGGAGCCGCCGCTGCTCTTGGAGCCGCTGCCGGCGCGCCGCTGGCGCCTTCTTCTACCGTTACGTTATATGCTGTTCCGTTGACCGTGATCGTATAACTCTTCATTTTGATTTCCTCCTATATTTATCTATTGATTTTCGTCGTCATTACCATTTTCTACGGTTTACCTTCCGGATCGAGCGTACCACAAAACCATCGGGGCTGGTACCCTCTGCGGCGGCAATAGCCGCTGTAATCACCGCGATCAGCTCCGTATCGTCCTTCGGCGCTTCTACAACTGCCGGCGCGCTGGCTGCGGGAGCTGGAACCGGCGCAGGCGCAGAAGCTTGTTTCTTTTTCTCCGGATCCGGAATCAGACGGAACAGAGAAATAATAAAGCTTAAGAAGATCAGCATACAGAACACGATGCCGATGCCCATCAGCGTATTCATGCCCGCCCGCTTCATATTCTCCGCCATTGAATAGTTCACATTAATGGTCAGAGACGTCGGGCTTCCCATCCGGTCAAAGGCATAGATAAATTCTGCGTCCGCCTTTTTGAATTTCGCTGGAACCAGGACTTCAAAGCCTGTTCCATCCCGAGAAACCTGCGGCTCTCCGAATTCCGCGGATTCGCCCAGCTCGTCTTTCGCAGTCTCCCAGGCTTCCATCACACCCTTCGTAAAATCATCGCCGGAATTCTTATAATTTTCCAGCTCTTCATCCGTTACCACGACCACGGCCTCAGAAAGTCCCTGCGCCGTCGTGATTAAAATCGTTTTCATCTGGCCGTCGATCTCCGCATCCGCTTCCTTCGTACCGCCGCAGGCGGACAGGGCGCATACGCAGACCAGCACAGACAGCATACATGCGAATTTTTTCCAAATACGTTTCATCTACTTCACCTCACTTAGACGCTTCCATGCTTTTTGGCAGGGCGATCCTCTCTCTTGGTGAACAGCATCTCAAAAGCGCCGATGACATATTTTCTGGTGTCGGCCGCTTCAATGACGGTATCCACATAGCCTCTTCTGGCCGCAGATTGTACGTTCGACTGCAAGTCTGCATATTCGCCGGCTTTTTCCTTTAATGTATCCGCGTCTGCGTCTGCATACATAATCTTCGCCGCCATACCTGCATCCATGGTGCCGATCTCCGCATTGGGCCATGCGAATACCATATCGGCGCCGATCGCCTTGCTGTTCATAGCCACATAAGCGCCGCCGTAAGCCTTACCTACGACTACAGTAACCTTCGGTACGCTCGCCTGCGCAAAAGCATGCACCATAGCGCCGATCTCTCTGGCCGCGTTCCGCTCCGAGCAGGTAGTCGCTTTAAAGCCGTTTACATTAGTCAGTGTCAGCACTGGAATGGAGAAAGCGTCGCAGAACTGCACCATAGCGCGGGCTTTTCTGGCTCCTCTGGCGGACAATGTGCCGTCGAAGGTATCGGTTTTCTCTCCGTTGCTGTCGTATACTTCGCTGCGATTTGCAATAGCGCCTACCGTCATGCCGTTCAGACGCAAAAAGCCTGTGACCATATCCTTTGCAAAGCAGCTCTTTGTTTCGAAAAAGTCCTGATCATCCGCAATCTGAGCCAGTGCAATCGCCGTATCGCCGGCACAATTGGCCAGCTCGGGGCACGCACGATTCAAATCATCCGCACACTCTAAAGAGGAGGCGTCGTCTTCGTTATTGGAAGGCAGCCAAGTAATCAGGTTGCGCATCTGTGCAAGCACGTCCGCTTCACTTCCTACATAATCTACCAAACCGGTTTCCTCACTCTGGAATTCCGGAGAAGAGGTATCGCACTTGGAAATTTCATTTCCCGGAATTGCATTGGGAGAATTGACAAAAAGCTTTCCTTTTTCCTCTGCCAGGAAGGTAAAGTCCGTCAAAGCCGGAATCAGGGAGAGCCCGCCGCCGCAATTTCCAAAAATACCTGTAATCTGGGGAATTACGCCGGACGCCATAGTCTGCTTGAAGAAAACCTCACCCAACGCATGAAGCGCGTCCGTCGCTTCCTGCAGACGTACGCCGCCACAATCCAACAAGCCGATAACCGGCGCGCCGGTCTTCATAGCCAGGTCGTATAGTTTTGTGATCTTTTTCGCATGCATTTCCCCGATGGTCCCGTTCAGTACGGAAACATCCTGGCTGTACACATACACAAGGCTGCCGTTTATCACGCCGTAGCCTGTGATCACACCATCGGATGGGGTCTTGTCCGCAGTTACATTGAAATCGGTGCTTCTGGCCGTTATGCCCTGGCCGATCTCAACAAAACTGTTTGTGTCAAGCAAAGAATTGATTCTTATACTTGCTAAGTTTTGTGTCGCATTACTCATTCTTTCTTGCCCTCCATTTTTTATTTAAAAATATAAAAGCATAACCGAATTTCCGCCGATTATAATTCTACACTTTTTTCCAGTTTTTTTCAACTGTTATTTCTGGAATTACATAAAATGCACACTTTTGCCATTTACAAATCCCCCTGCATGCGCAAAAGCTTTCCAGCAAACGGCAATTCTTTTGGATATTTTACAAAAACCATCTTGTAAAAGCCCATAAAATCAGCGATAATATTTCGTAAAATCACTTCAAAAACAAAGGAGACAGATTAAGATTATGGGAATGATCATGACGTATGCGCGTATAGACGGCGCGTTATTACAAGAGCTTCTGTGTGCAAACCCAGAAGAAATCTTTGAAAAGCTGCAGGAAGTTTCCACAGACAAGGACGCCTTCCTTTCCCTGGACAAGCTCTGGGACGGCGTGCATTGCCTGCTGACCGGACAGTCCGCCATTCATCCGCCGGCAGAAAACCTTTTAAGCGAAGCAGTCATCGGATCCGACGCCTTTGGCCCTGAAGAGGCCGGAGAAATTATGACTTGTATCCCGCCGGAACGCCTGCCAAAGATCCTTGCGGCTCTGCAGCAGGTAGATCTCCAAAAGCTACAGGAAAATTTCTCTCCGGAGGCTTTCGCAGCCATGGATATTTATCCGTCGATCTGGCTGCAGGAAGACAGGGAGGATCTCGCCAGAGAGCTTCTCATTTCTCTGCAGGCCTTAATCGATTTTTATAAAACGGCCGTCGAAAAAGCGCAGGGAATCATCCTTAGTATTTTGTAGAAGAAACGCTTTTTCATTTGCCATTTTTCTGTTTTCGGATATAATGAAAATTAATGCAATCGCAAATGCCATCGGAAACGGAGATACGTATGATACTTTCATGTCAAAATATAACGAAATCCTTCGGAGAAGAAATCATTTTAGAAAACGCTTCTTTTCATATCGAAGACAGGGAAAAGGCGGCGCTGATCGGAAATAACGGCGCTGGAAAAACCACCCTTTTAAAGATCATCGTCGGGGAATATACCTGCGACGCAGGCCAGGCAGTACTGGCCAAAAATAAAACGATCGGCTATCTGGCCCAGCACCAGGAGATCCATGGCGACCGGACGATCTACCAAGAAATTCTCACGGCTAAGGCGCATATCCTGCAGCTGGAGGAACGCATCCGTGCTCTGGAAGCTTCCATGAAACACGCCGCCGGAGAAGAACTGGACGAACTGATGAAGGCCTATACAAACGCTACGGCAGAGTTTGAACGTCAAAACGGTTACGCCTGCCGCAGCGAAATTACCGGAATTATCAAGGGGCTTGGCTTTTCAACGGAGGATTTCAAAAAGCCGGTTTCCACGCTCTCCGGCGGTCAAAAAACCCGGGTGGCGTTGGGAAAACTTCTGCTCCTCTCCCCGGATCTGCTCCTTTTAGACGAACCGACAAACCACCTGGATATGGACTCGATCGCTTGGCTGGAAAACTACTTACTGAATTATCCGGGTGCCGTTTTGATCGTCTCCCACGACCGGTATTTTCTGGACAAGGTCGTCACAAAGGTCGTTGAGGTCGAACAAGGGCAGGTGCTCTCTTTCCTTGGAAATTATTCCGCGTACAGCCTGAAAAAAGCTGCGCACCGGGACGCCCAGTATAAGGCCTGGCTAAATCAGCAGCAGGAAATCAAACACCAGGAAGCCGTGATCGCCAAGCTGCGTTCCTTTAATCGGGAAAAGTCCATCCGCCGGGCGGAAAGCCGGGAAAAGCTGCTGCAAAAGCTAACGCCTTTAGATAAGCCTGCCCAGGAGCAGGAGCAGATGCGTCTGGCCTTGGAGCCCGCCTTTGCCAGCGGCAAGGATGTGCTTTTGGTGGAAAATCTTTCCATGGCCTTCCCCAGCCTCCCTCTTTTTACCGATATTTCCTTTGAAATCAAGCGAGGCGAGCGGGTGGCTCTGATCGGCGGCAACGGCACCGGGAAAACCACTCTATTAAAAATCCTGAACCAACTTTTGCCCCCCGACGGCGGCTCCTTCACGCTGGGCGCCCGTGTGCAGATCGGCTATTATGACCAGGAGCACCACGTGCTGCATATGGATAAGACGATTTTCCAGGAGATTTCCGACGCCTATCCCACTCTGACCAACACCAGAATCCGCAATGTATTGGCCGCCTTTTTATTCACTGGGGACGACGTTTTCAAGGAAATTTCCACTTTAAGCGGCGGAGAAAGAGGCCGTGTTTCCCTGGCAAAACTGATGCTCTCCGAAGCGAATTTCCTGATCCTGGACGAGCCGACAAACCATCTAGATATTGCCTCTAAGGAGATCTTAGAGGAGGCCTTAAATAGCTATACCGGCACTGTTTTTTACGTCTCTCACGACCGGTACTTCATTAATCAAACGGCTACTAGAATTCTGGATTTGACGAATCAGTCTCTTGTAAATTATATCGGCGATTACGATTATTATCTGGAGAAAAAGGAAGAACTGACTCAGATTTATGCGCCCCAGGCCGAAAAAGAAGCGGCGGAAAAGGACGGGGCCCGTCTGACCTGGCAGCAGCAAAAAGAAGAACAGGCCAAACGACGGAAGCGGGAAAATGATTTAAAAAAGACAGAAGAACGAATTGCCGATTTGGAAGAACGCGACAAAGAAATCGACCGGCTTTTAGCCCTTCCGGAAGTCGGTACGGATGTGAAAAAATGTATGGAACTTGGCCGTGAAAAAGAAGCCGTAACTGGAGAATTGGAAAAACTGTACGAGCTTTGGGAAGAATTGGCCTAAAAGTCGCCTCTTACCTATTGAAATTTTACCTAAAAATCCCCCGTAAAAAGCCTCTATCCTCCCCTTGCTGTATACAGGGAGGAGACTTTTTCGGGGGATTTTCTATTGTCTTTATCGCCGGATTTTTCTCTTTACAGCATTGCTTCCAGCTCTTTTTTTACCTCTAAAATAAATTCCCGGCTATTTAATACTACCGGTTCACTAAGGCTGGTAATCAGCGCCAGATCCTTCGTCATCTTCCCGCCTTCGATCACGGCGACGGTGGCTTTTTCCAGCTTTTCGCCGAAGCTTACCAACGCCCCATTTTGATCCAGCTCGCCTCTTTTTTGCAGCGCACCGCTCCAGGCAAAGATCGTAGCCACAGAATTGGTAGAGGTTTCCTCACCTTTTAAGTGGCGATAATAATGCCGCTGCACAGTCCCGTGCGCCGCCTCATATTCGTAATAGCCGTGGGGCGACACCAGTACGGACGACATCATAGCCAGCGAACCAAATGCCGAAGATACCATGTCGCTCATCACATCGCCGTCGTAATTCTTACAGGCCCAGATAAAGCCGCCCTCTGCCTTCATGACTCTCGCCACAATATCGTCGATCAGGCTGTAAAAATAGGTGATGCCCGCCTGTGCGAATTTCTCTTTGAATTCCTTTTCATAGATTTCACGGAAAACCTCACAGAATCTGGCGTCGTAGGTTTTGGAAATTGTATCTTTTGCTCCAAACCATACGTCCTGATGCGTATCCAGTCCATAACTAAAACAACTTCTTGCAAAGCTTTCGATGGACGCTTCCATATTATGCATGCCCATAGCGACGCCGGGACTTTTAAATTCCTGCACCAGGGCGCGCTTTTCGCTTCCGTCTTCTCCAGTATAAACCAGCTCCACTTTCCCCGGCTTGTCCAGATACATTTCAGTATTTTTATAGATGTCCCCATAGGCGTGACGAGCCAGCGTAATGGGTTTTTTCCAGTTTTTCACGCAGGGCTCGATGCCCTTTACCACAATGGGCTTCCGAAAAACCGTGCCGTCCAGCATCGCGCGGATTGTGCCGTTGGGGCTTTTGTACATTTTTTTCAAATGATACTCTTCCACTCTGGCCTGATTGGGAGTGATCGTCGCGCATTTGACCGCAACCTTATATTTTTTCGTAGCGTTGGCCGCGTCTATTGTCACCTGGTCGTCCGTCTCGTCCCGATGGGCAATCCCCAGATCGTAATATTCCGTTTTCAACTCCAGATATGGCGCCAGCAGCTCTTCTTTGATCATCTGCCATAAGATCCGCGTCATCTCGTCTCCGTCCATTTCCACCAGCGGCGTGGACATTTTTATCTTTTCCATTTGCTGCCTCCTCTATCTATCCTGTTCTGCCCTCGAACACACTTTCTTACCAGCCCGATGAAAAGACTTTTGTGAGCACATGTCCGATGTTTCATCCACATTTTATACAAAATCGCTTCGTTCGTCAAATCATTTTGAATGACCTCTACAAGAGATCCTGCAATTTCTACTTACGGACGCTTGAAGGCATAGCCCTCGAACCAAAAGCAGGCAAAGGAAATTCGTTGCCGACCGCTTGCAAAAAGCCCGCAGAAAATTTTTTCCTACGGGCTATACTGATCCTGTATTCTTTTTTACGCCGTCTCCCCCTGCAGAAACGCTTTCATGGAAAATTTCCCCCAGCCCTGTAGATTGTGCGGCAGGCCCATATCCCGGGCGCTTTGCAGCAGACGTATCTTGATCTCGTAATTCGTCAGCTTGGGATGCGCCTCCAAAAGCAGGGCGATCGCCCCGGAAATGTGCGGCGTAGACATGGACGTTCCGCTTTTCATCGAATAGCCGTTCCCCCGAGGAGAACAGGAAATAATCCGCCTCCCGTAGGTGACGATATCCGGCTTGATCACACAATCCATCGTAGGGCCCCTTCCGGAAATTCCCTGGTTTCCCTGCAGCATATCGCAGGAACCTACGGTAATCACCTTTCGGCTACTACCCGGCGCCGTGATACTGCCCGGCACAGGCCCCTGGTTTCCCGCAGCAGCCACTACTACCAGCCCTTCATCCCATAAGCGCTCCACGCCCTCGATCAACGCTTCGTGATCCTCCTGAAGATTATACGTAGTGCCTACGGAAATATTGACGATTCGAATCCGATACTTTTCCCGGTTCGATAAAATCCACTGAAATGCCTGGAGTACATCTTCCTTCCGGCCGTTTCCCTGTCCATCGAGCACTTTTACGCCGATTAAGTCGCAGCCTGGCGCCACGCCTCTATATTTTCCCCTGGAGGCGGCGCCGTTTCCGGCCAGGATCCCGGCCACATGGGTGCCATGGCCGTTATCATCGTAGGGCTGCTCCCGCTGCCGGATAAAGTCTGCAAATCCAGTAATTCGATCGCCGAAATCCGGGTGCGGAAAAATCCCCTCTCCTGTTCCGGTAATTTCTCTGCATCGCAGCCTATCTTTTTGGCCTTT
>CAOJIB010000065.1 GCA_948436455.1 uncultured Blautia sp. | reverse complement strand
CTTTAGAACCTCTTCTACCCGGGCGTTGCATTTGGCGCCGACGGAAATATTATCGGTTACCTAGAAGCCGGCTTCCTTACGCATCGTAAGAATCATGCTGATCAGCTCGCGCACAAAGCCTTCCTCGATCAGCTCCGGCGTCAGGTTCGTATCCAATACGACGGAAATATCGCCGTCGCTCTCGGTCACGTACCCTTCCATCTGGGCGGTTTCGATCAGCAGATCTTCCTCCGCCAATGCCACTTCCGTACCGTCCACCGCAAAGCGGATCGCGCCGGTTTCCCTTAATTCTTTCATGGCCGCTACGCCGTTCAGCTCGGCAAGGGCTTTGCGGATGCCGGGAAGAAGCTTCCCATAGCGGGGGCCGACGGTCTTTAGCTGGGGCTTGAAGCTATAAGATAGGAAGGATTCCACATCGTCCGCAAATTCCAGCGCCTTAACGTTCAATTCCTCGGCGATAATCTGCTGATAAAATTCCGACGGCTGCATGGGCGCTTTGATGAACATCTTCCCGATGGGCTGGCGGTTCTTAATATTCGCCGTGTTCCGGCAGGCCCGGCCCAGGACGACGATCTTCAAAAGCTCCTGCATAGTTTCTTCTAATTCTTTATCGATCCACTGGGGATTTACCTCGGGGAAATCGCACAGATGGATGCTCTCCGGCGCGTCTTTATCGATGCTGCGCACCAGATTCTGGTAAATGTCCTCCGTCATAAAGGGGATCAGCGGCGCGGCGGCCTTGGCGATCGTCACTAGAGCGGTATACAGCGTCATATAGGCGTTGATTTTGTCCTGGGGCATATCTTTTCCCCAGAAGCGCTCCCGGCAGCGGCGCACGTACCAGTTACTCATTTCATCCACGAAGTCCTGCAGCGCGCGGGCACTTTCGGGAATCCGGTAATTTTCCAGATGCTCGTCCACAGCCTGCACCACGGAGTGAAGGCGGGAAAGGAGCCACTTGTCCATCACGGAAAGCTTGTCGTATTCTAAGGTATATTTTGTCGCGTCGAACCCGTCGATATTCGCATAAAGCACGAAAAACGCGTAGGTATTCCACAAGGTGCCCATGAATTTGCGCTGGCCCTCCACCACGGCCTTTCCATGGAAACGATTCGGCAGCCAGGGCGCGCTGTTCACGTAGAAATACCAGCGGATGGCGTCCGCGCCGTACTGGGCCAGGGCGTCGAAGGGATCGACGGCGTTGCCCTTGGATTTGCTCATCTTCTGGCCGTTTTCGTCCTGCACATGGCCCAGGACGATGACGTTCTTATAGGGTGCTTTATTGAAAAGCAGCGTGGAAATGGCCAAAAGGGAGTAGAACCATCCTCTCGTCTGGTCTACGGCCTCGGAAATAAAGTCGGCCGGGAACTGCTTTTCAAACAGCTCTTTATTTTCGAAGGGATAGTGATACTGGGCAAAGGGCATGGCTCCGGAATCAAACCAACAGTCGATGACCTCCGGCACCCGATGCATTTCCTTCCCGCATTTGGGGCATTTAATCGTCACCTGGTCGATATAGGGACGATGCAGCTCAATTTCCTCGGGGCAATTGTCGGACATTTCCTTTAATTCCGCCTTGCTGCCGATGGAGTGCATGTGGCCGCATTCACATTCCCAGATATTTAAGGGCGTTCCCCAGTAGCGGCTCCGGCTGATGCCCCAGTCCTGCACGTTTGTCAGCCAGTCGCCGAAGCGGCCCTTGCCAATGCTCTCGGGGATCCAATTGACCGTATTATTATTGCGGATCAAGTCGTCCCGGACGGCGGTCATCTTAATGAACCAGGATTCCCGGGCGTAGTAGATCAGCGGCGTATCGCAGCGCCAGCAATGGGGATAGCTGTGCTCAAAGACCGGCGCGTCAAAAAGCAGGCCGCGCTCGTCTAGCTCTTTTAGGATTACCGGGTCGGCTTCCTTACAGAAGGTGCCCGCCCAGGGAGTTTCCTTTTTCATCGCGCCCTTTTCATCCACGAGCTGTACAAAGGGCAGGCCGTACTTGCGGCCCACGTTAGAGTCGTCTTCACCAAAGGCGGGAGCGATGTGTACCACGCCGGTACCGTCTGTGAGGGTAACGTACGGATCGCAGGTCACGTAGTACGCCTTTTCCCGGGGCTGCACGAAGGTGAACAGCGGTTCATATTCCTTGTATTCCAGATCTGTGCCGATATAACGCTCCAGAATCTTGGCCTCCTCGCCCAGAACCTTTTCCACCAGGGCTTCCGCCATGTAATATACTTTTCCACCAGCCTGCACCTTCACATAACTTTCGGTGGGGTTCACGCAGAGGGCCACATTCGAGGGCAGCGTCCACGGGGTGGTGGTCCACGCCAGGAAGTACGCGTCCTCGCCCTTTACCTGGAAGCGGACAACGGCGGAGCGCTCCTTGACGTCCTTATAGCCCTGGGCCACCTCGTGACTGGAAAGAGGCGTGCCGCAGCGGGGGCAATAGGGAACGCTTTTATAGCCTTTATAAAGCAGGCCCTTTTGCCAGATTTCCTTTAAGGCCCACCATTCGGATTCGATAAAGGTGTCGTGGTACGTCACGTACGGGTCGTCCATATCCGCCCAGAAGCCCACGGTGCCGGAGAAATCCTCCCACATGCCCTTGTACTTCCAGACGCTTTCCTTGCAGTGGTTGATAAACGGTTCCAAGCCGTATTCTTCGATCTGCTCCTTGCCATCCAGGCCCAGCATCCGCTCGACCTCTAGCTCCACAGGCAGGCCGTGGGTATCCCAGCCGGCCTTTCGGGGCACCCGATAGCCCTTCATCGTGCGATACCGGGGGATCATATCTTTAATGACGCGGGTCAGCACATGGCCGATATGGGGCTTTCCATTGGCTGTAGGCGGCCCGTCGTAGAAAATATAGGAATCGCCTTCCTTGCGGTTTTCCATACTTTTTTCGAAAATCTGGTTGTCCTTCCAGAATTTCTCCACATTTTTTTCTCTCTCAACGAAATTCAGATTGGTATCTACTTTCTGATACACCGTTATTTCCTCCTCGTTTTTTCTTCAAAGTGTCTCTGGAAATCTTTTCCAGCCCCAAAATGGATACGGGGAATTTCCAGAAACGCCGTTTCACGGATAAAAGGAAACGGCCCCCATCCCGCAAAAGGATGAAAGCCGTTTATATCATACGGGCGTATTCGCCGATATCTCCCTCTGGTGCAGGAAGCTCCGCCGCTCTTTTTGGCTCTCCCTCGCGGCCCTTGGGAAATAGAAGCCTTTTGTTTTATCCAATGATATCTGGAATGGATTGAACTATCAGGGTTTCATTATAAACGCTGCCCCGCCGGGATGTCAAGAAGTTTCGGGGTGTGCAGGGAGAATTTTGCATAACTATTCGGCCTTTGACGTTGCAAAATTTCAGAGAAAGACTTGCGCGGGACAAGACGGACATGATAGAATATATTCAAAGGGTAACGCCGTTTTCGGCCCTTTTATTTTTCATACGCATATCTGTCTGCTTATCACAGCTTTTCCTACTATGGATCCCTTGTCCGCAAAAATCGTTTTCTATCCTCGCCCCTGCGTTTCACGTACTGTGACAATAGAATATATTTAACCAGGGAGCCGAAGGGGCGATTACGTCAGCCGCCAAACAAAAGAAAGGGGGCTGGTGCTATGGTTACATATAATGATCTATTTTCATTTGTAATTATGCTTTGCGCTATAATAACTCTTGTCATTTACATCATGCGCAAAAAGTAGCGCCCTCGCTCTAGTAAAGTAAGGCGCTACTTTTTGTAACAAATTATCTTTCCGGCGGCTAGGCGTACTCTAGCTTTCGGCTCTCTTGTTAAATACATTATATGCCATGAATACAGATTTTTCAACTGCATTTTTGCATTTCTAGGACGTTTGTCCACAGGATGTCTAAAACACCTCTCCCTTACTGCGTCAAAATATCGTACGGCACCCGGACCACCCGGTTTTCCATGTGCGAAATCGCTCTGGGCGTTTCGTCTCTTCCCAGATCGGCGGCCAGCTGCACGATGGCTTCGGCTTGTCCTTTGGCGTCGTTCAGCACTGTGCCAATCATACGGCCCTCCTTGATGGCCGCCTGGGCTTCTTCTATACCATCCAGCCCCAACACCTGAATCTGCAGGTCGGCCCATTCCGGCTCATCCAGAGCCTCCAACGCGCCCAATGCCATCGCATCATTATTGCTGATCACCGCTTCAATCCCGTCGCCAAATTCCGCCAGCCAGCCTTCCATCTTCTCCTTTCCCTGATTAAAACGCCAATTTGCGTTGGCGCCGGCCAGGCGGCGCATCTCCACGCCGCCCTCCTTGATCGTCTTAATACAAGATTCCGTGCGAATCGCGGCGTCCTGATGGCCCGGCTCTCCCTCCAACAGCACGTACTGGATCAGGCCGTCCCCGTTCTTATCCATAACGTCTTTATGCTTTTTGTAATATTCCAGAAAGATTTCCCCCTGCTGCCGGCCTCCCTCGGCGGCGTCCGCGCCCACATAATAGACTTTATCCCAACGGGCTAAATCCGCGCTCACCGGCTCCCGGTTAAAAAACACAAGGGGAATGTCCGCCTTTTTTCCCTCGTCGATAATCGCCGCGGCATCCGTCCGATCTACCAGATTGACGCAGAGAACGTCGTAGTCCCGTTCGATAAACTGCTTAATCTGCTCATTCTGGGTGAGCTGATTCCCCATAGAATCAAAAAAGCTCACGGTAATCCGGCATTCCTCCTGCTTCTCCGTTTTCCGAAAACACTCGTCCAATTCTTGCCGCATGGCGCTTATAAACATATCGTCCTGGTTGTAGAAAAGGACGCCTACCCGAAGCTCCTGCGTATCGCTTTTCTCATCCGCCGTACAGCCGGCACACAGCATCGCCGCTGCCAGCAGGCCAAGGAGGCCGCCCCCTATGCTCTTTTTCATCGTTTCTCCCTCTTCTTTCTGAAAACACTCCCGACAGCTATCGGACAAATGGAAACAGCAGGCGTTCATCCATATCGTCATACATATGATTGGAATTTGTAATAATATAACGGATCTCCTCATTGCCTTTGACCGGCTTGCCCTGTACGGCAGCCACCGCTTCCTGCACACCCAGGTAACCAATGGCGTAATCGTCCTGCGCGGCGATGCTGACGATCTCCTGATTTTCCAGGCTCCGCAGGATTTCGCTACTGCAGCCGATGCCGTAGATCTGCAGCTTGCTCTTCGTATGCGTCTGCCGGTACATTCTGCCCGCCTTCGTAAGGTTTTCCAAAATCCGGTCGTCCAGGGCGATCACCGCGTCCGGCTGTTCCTCCTCCAGGATCCGCGCCAACGCCTCCGGCTGGAAGCTGCCTGCGCTGACGATCGCACATTGATTTTGCGTCTCTTCCATCACCGCCAAAAAACCTTTTTGCCGCTCGGTCACGCTGGAACAAATGCCGTTGCCGGAGAAAATAATAATATTCGCCTTTATATTGCCGTGATTGATCATCGCGTCCGCCATATCCCGTCCCATTTGCTCGTTATTGCAGCAAAGAAGCGGAATGTCGTTTTCTCCGGAAATGCCGGATTCAAAGAGAAGGATCGGCGGCTTCTTCCTGGAAAGGGTCAAAAGCGGCTCCTTCATCAGGATGCGATTGACCGGCGAAATCAGGATCGCGTCGCTGGCCTCCAGCTCTTTATCCAAAAGCTCCAGCTGCTCCTCCGCAGTATTCCCCTCCAGGGAAGCCACGAAACGAACGTTTACATTTAGGTCGTCGGCGGCGTCTTCCGCGCCTCTTTTCAAATTGCTCCAGCTCCGGTCCATATTTCCTCGGACAATGACGGAAATGTTGTAGCTGATGTCTTTTCGATTCCGGGGCGGCCCCGCGATCCGCAAAAGGCAGATCAGGATCAGTATTCCCAGCAGGGCGATCTGGATCTTCCCTCTCCATTTCATAGGCGCTTTCCCTCCTTCCCCGGTGGATTCGCCCGCTGCAACGGCATACGCATCCGCACAAGCGTTCCCTCATCCGGCTCGCTTAGAACCTGCACGCCGTATTCCTCGCCAAAATGAATCCGGATCCGTTCGTTGACGTTGCGCATACCGATGCCGGCGCCTTTGCTCCGGCCGTGCTCCTGGCCGTCGAAGAGCTGCCCAATCTGTTCTTTTGTCATGCCGCAGCCGTTGTCTTCCACCTCCATCACCAAACTTTCCTCTTTGATATACGCGCGGACGGTAATTTTCCCGCCGTCGTCCTTCTCCATATAGGCCATCCCGTGATTGATGGAATTTTCGATCATAGGCTGCAAAATCAGCTTTACCGTAGCGTACGCCTTTACTTCCTCTGCGGCTTCCACCTCGTAGGTGAATTTATTCTTATAACGAACGTTCTGAATCGTCAGGTAATATTGGGCGTGGGCCAGCTCGTCGGACACCGGCACGACGCTCTTTCCCCGGATGCTGATGCGAAACAGCCTGGCCAGGGAAGTGACCATCTTAATGGCCCCCTCGCTCTTGCCGTTTTCGATCATCCAGACGATGGAATCCAAGGTATTATACAGAAAGTGCGGATTGATCTGCGTCTGCAAGGCTTCGAACTCCGTTTTGCGCTTCAGCTCCTGCTCGACGACAATCTTAGCCATCAGACGCTTCATTTCGTCGACCATAGATTGAATGGAATGGCCCAGATGGCGGATCTCCTCGGAACCACTGATGGCAATTTCCGTTTCCAGATTCCCCGCCTCCAGACTTTCCACCGACTTTTCCAGCCGGTCGATGGGCACGGTCAGCTTTTCTGAAACGATGGTGCTGACCCAGACCAGGATGATGATCAAGCAAATGGACAGGATCAAAATGTAATAGCCCAGCTCCCGATAGCCGGACACCACCTCCTGCATAGGTACTACTGCAACCAGCTTCCAGCCGGTATAACCCACCGTCTTTATGGTATTGAGCCGTTCCTCGTTCTGGAATTTCACGATATAGCCGCCGTCCTCATAATCCTTGATCCGCCGGTTATCCTCCTTTGTCAGCCCGGAATACAAAAGCTGCTGCCGAGGATGATAAATAATCTCTCCAGCCTGATCCATCAGGTAGAGATAGGCGGAATTTTCCAGATGTACGTTCTTTAGGATCTGCTCAATGCCGTTGAAATTCATATCTACCAATAAGATGCCGTCTTCCACCCGTCCGTTCCTTTCAAATTCCACGTAGCGGCTTAAAGAAACGACCCAGCGATAGCTGGCGTCCGACGTGTCGAAGATATTCTGCACATAGGGCAGGGAAAAATGCAAATTTTCGATATTTGAAGCGGCGTCCTGGTACCACTTGGCCTTAAGCGGGCTGGAATTTTTCTTCGCCGCGGAGCTGGGCACACCGTACACCACGTCTCCCTCCGTATCAAACAGGGCGATATTAACCACCTTGTCCTGATTGGCGTTATAAAGAAGCTCGATGGACGTGCCGGCATCCGCGTCGCTGATCTCCTGCTGCTTGAGAATATGGTAATAGACGGAATCGGATACCTGCATCATCTCCTTTAGATGGCTGTTCACCGCCTGGTTGATCTGATCCACGATGCGGATATTTTCCTGCGTGGCCATTTCCCTCGCCGTATTGGCAAAACGGATATACAGGCCAAAGGCCAGGATCAGGACTGTGCAGACGCCCAACAGCGTAAAATGAATCATAATGATCGTCTGCAGCTTATTGTAATCCATCCAGTTCTTCCATCGGGCCATCTGCCTGCGGATCATGCGCTTTCTCCTCTCTTGCGGTATTTCTGCGGCGATACTCCGAAATGCTTCTTAAACACGTGACTGAAATAATTCGGGTCGGCATAGCCCACCTTTTGGGCGATCATATAGCTCTTGTCATCGGTCGTCTCCAAAAGCTCCACCGCCTTCTTCATCCGGATTTCCGTCAGATACGCGATAAAGGATACCTGCATTTCCTTTTTAAACAGCGAGGAAAAGTAGTTGGGACTGACGTGGAGAATGCTGCTAAGTTTTTCCACGGACAATTCCTCGTCCCCATAATTTTCCAGCATATATTCCTTGGCTTTGGTAGTGATCATGGAGCGGGAATTTTTCCTGGTTTCCCGGATCACCCGGCTGGTTTCCAGGCTCTTTTCAGTAAGCCACCGCTTGGCCTCTAAAAGGGAGTGGATCTCGTCTACCACATGCAGGCTTTCCATCTCGTCGAACATATTGCCCGGCTCGATCTCATAATACTGCAAAAGCCGCATAAAAGCGATCTTTACTTCAATAAAATATACTTCCAACTGGCCGTTGGTGAGCATCTGACCCTGAATCTTTTCAAAAAGGCTCTCCACCTGAGCGCAGATCTTATCCTCGCTGCCCAGTTTAATCATTTCCATCAGCTCCGTCTCGTCGCTCCCCTGAAACTGCAGGACGGAGGTTTTCTGCGGCTCTACGTCTCCCAGATAGATGGCCTGCCCGCTGCCAAAGGTCACCCGGTAGCTTAAAGCGGTCTGGGCCTCCTTCCTCGCATACCGCAGCTCCAGCGCGTTTTTGCAGGCGGTACCGATACCGCCCGTCACCACCACATGGTAGATCTTCTGCATGGTCTTGCAGACATGATCCATCGCCTTTATCACCTTTAAAATATCTTCTTCCTGGTAAAGGTTCACTACCGCGCCCACCATGTCGCCGTAGTAAAAGGTGGAGACCTTCACATACGTGGGCAGAATCTCGTCGGCGATCTGCTTTAAGGTAACTGGAATCAGCACTTCATCGTGATTGGGAAACATCGCGTCCGTGGCGTTCTTCTGGTTTGGCTCCAGCTCCAGAAGGCCTACGGTGTACCCCCAGGCGTCCAGATCGATCTGAGCAATACCGCTCTTTTTTTCCAATTGCTCCAGATCTACCCGCCCTTCTACCAGCGCGACCATCGTCTGCTCCCGGATAACCGGGATACTGTCAATGTAATGCTCCCGAAGAGTGGCCAGATTCCTTCGCGCCTCATATTCCGTATCCAGCGTTTCCTTAATCTTCGCCAAGGTCGCCCGAAGCTCGTCGGCGTCGACGGGCTTTAAAATATATTCCACCGCCTGTAAGCGCAGAGCCTTCTGGGCATACTCAAATTCATCCGCCCCGGAAAATACTAAAAGCTTGACCTCGGGATTCATGCGGGTAATCCGCTCTCCCAGCTCCAGACCGTCCATAAAAGGCATCATCACGTCGGTCATGACCACGTCCGGCTGGAGATTTTCCGCGATTTCCAGGGCGTCGCTGCCGTTTCCCGCGCTCCCCGCAATCTTAAAGCCGCACCGCTCCCAGTCGATCTTGCGGATAATTCCTTCGCGCACCTCTTCATCATCGTCCACCAATAGTACCGTATATTGCATATCCATGCCTTTATCTCCTATACGTTCCTTGGAATACCGCCACTTTGGCGTATATATATCCTGTTTTTATTATAACATCTTCTGCAGGTATTATCTGCCTTTTTATAGAAATAGCAAAAGGGCAGTCTCCTGCTGCCCTTTTAAACGCTGTATGTACATTTATTTCTTTGCGATGTATTTCCGAATATCCAGCGCGATTGCCACGATAATAACGATACCCTGCGCGATAAACTGGTAGTTCGTATTGACGCCCAAAAACTGGAGAGAGGATTTCAAAAGCTCGAAAACCGCCACGCCGATGATGACGCCGGATACGCGGCCGATACCGCCGTTTACCGATACGCCGCCGATGGTACAGGCAGCAATGGCCTCCAGCTCGTAAGACATACCCAGATTTACCGAAGCGCCGCCGGACTTACCGCTGAAGAGAAAGCCCGCGATCGCATAGAGACATGCGGCCGTTACGTAAATGATGATTTTTGTCTTTTTGACATTTACGCCGGAAACCTCCGCGGCGGATTCGTTGCCGCCGATGGCGTACATGTATTTGCCGTGGCGGGTGTAATTATAGACGAACCAGATGATTGCCGCCGCCAGCACCAGATACAGGAACAAATAGGGCACGCCGGCGATATTTCCCTGGGTCACCGTCGTAAAGTCCGCGCGATAGCCGCCGATGGGAACCGCGTTCGTGATTACGAGAGCGATGCCGTATACGATCATCTGCATACCCAGCGTACCGATGAAGGCGGGTACGTTTAAATAGGCGACTACAATACCGTTAATCAGACCGAAAACGGCGCAGATTGCGATACAGATCAAAAGCACTACAAAAACGTTTAACTGCGGGAAATTCGGCCAGATCTTACCCGGGGTGTCCGCCTTTTGCAGCATGATGCCGGCTAGACAGCCTGCCAGGCCGACCATACGGCCGGCGGAAAGGTCGGTGCCCTTCGTGATCAGACAGCCGCTGACGCCCAGCGCCACGATGACACGGGGAGCCGCGTTGATCGCCAGGTTTTTCAGGTTCGCAATGCTTCGAAAAGCCGGTACGGCGATGCTTACGTATACCACAAGGACCGCAAGCAGTAAAATGATCCCATTATTAATCAAGGTATCTTTGACATTAATCTTATTTTTCATTGTCTACTCCTCCTGACGGGTACGTTCTCAAAACTGTGTCGCATATTTCATCACGTTTTCCTGCGTCGCTTCTTCTCTTTCCAGCTCTCCAGTGATCTTTCCATTGCACATAACCATGATGCGGTTGGATACGCCAAGGAGCTCCGGCATTTCCGAAGAGATCATGATAATCCCCTTGCCCTGCTTGGCCAGCTCGATCATGATCTGGTAGATTTCATATTTTGCACCCACGTCGATGCCGCGGGTGGGCTCATCCATGATCAGCACGTCGGGATTGTTCGCCAACCACCGGGAAATAATCACCTTTTGCTGGTTGCCGCCGGACAGATTCTGAATCAGCTCCTTGCTGTTGGGCGTCTTGATGCTTAACTTGCCTACGTTATCCTGCACCAAGTCTTCGATCTTTTTCTTATTCAGCTTTACACCGGCCTCCAGATACTGATCCAGCGAAGCGATGGATACGTTATCCGCGATGGAAAGACAGCCCAGGATGCCCGTGCCCCGCCGGTCCTCGGTGATCATGCCGATGCCGTTTTTAATCGCGTCGTGAGGGCATTTCACCGTGATCGGCTTGCCGTTCAGATTGATCTCGCCGGCCTTTATGTGGCGAATACCGAAGATCGCTTCCATCAGCTCTGTCCGCTGCGCGCCTACCAGGCCGCCAAAGCCCAAGATCTCTCCCCGGCGCAGAGTAAAGGAACAATCCTTAAAGGAACGGTCGTTGATGCTGGTGTAGCCTTTCACTTCCATCAGAACATCACCCAGCGTGTTATCCAGCGGCGGGTAGACGTTGGTCAATTCCCGGCCCACCATCTGCTTGACAATTTCGCCGTCTGAGATCTCCTCCATGTTCCAGCTTCCCACATACGTACCGTCTCGCATGATTGTAATGTCGTCCGCGATCTGGCGGATTTCCGCCATCTTGTGGGAAATATATATAAAAGAAACTCCCCGGGACCGCAAGTCCCGGACGATCTTAAAGAGCGCCTCCACTTCGTTGTCCGTCAGGGATGAGGTCGGCTCATCCAGGATGATCAGCTTCGCATCCTGAGAAACCGCCTTGGCAATTTCCACGGACTGCATCTGGGAAATGGATAATTCTCCCAGCTTTTTCTTCGGATCAAAGGGCATTTTTACGTTTTCCAGCCATTTTACAGTTTCTTCGTTCATTTTCTTGTGATCTACGATCTTTAAGGGACCGACGGATTTTAATGGGTATCTTCCCAGATACATATTCTCGGCGATCGTCCGATCCGGCACCGGCTGCAGCTCCTGATGCACCATGGCCAGCCCGTGATGCAGCGCTTCGTCCGGATTGGCGATGTGCATTTTTTCTCCGTCTACGAGCACTTCCCCTTCATCCATCTTGTAAATACCGAACAGGCATTTCATAAGAGTTGATTTTCCGGCGCCGTTTTCTCCCATCAAAGCATGAACCGTACCTGGACGCACGCATAAATTTACCTGGTCCAGCGCCTTCACGCCTGGAAAGCTTTTGCTGACTCCGTGCATTTCCAGCCTATACTCTGCCATCCTCTCTCTCCTTTCCTGTTACCTTCCTGTTACAAGATCAGGTGTGTGCAGTGCACACACCTGACTTTTCCTGCGATTCCCTAATAATCCGATTGATTATTTGATTTTCTCCAGGATCTCATTTGCATTTTCTGTAGTAACTTTGATATAGTCAACCATATTGATCGGCTCTACTTCTTCGCCGTTTAAGAATTTCACTGCCAAATCGGCGGCTCCCTGGGCCTGTCCGAAATAGTCGTTGAATACGGTGCCGGTGAACTTGCCGTCTACGATATTCTGTACTGCATCGGTCAGCGCGTCTACGCCTACCAGATAGATATCCTCGCCGATGGTGCGGCCGGCCGCCTGGATTGCCTGCAGTGCGCCCAGAGCCATCGCGTCGTTGTTACAGAAAACAACTTCGATCTGCTCGCCGAACTGTGTCAGCGCGTCCTGTGTGATCTGCTGTCCCTTTACCTGATCCCAGTCGCCTCTTTGCAGCAGAAGCTCTTCTGTCTCCATGCCTGCGTCTTCAAGGGCCTTGATAGAATATTCGGTTCTGTACTGCGCGTCGATATTTTCCGGGTCGCCCTGTACCATGATATAGCTTACTTTGCCGTCGCCGTTGATATCGCCCTTATTTTCTGTTTCCAGGATTTCCTCGCCCTGGTAGGTGCCGGACTGTCTTGCGTCCGCGCCAATGTATGTAGCCTTGATGCCTTCGGATACCCATCTGTCGGACTCTGTTTCATCCGGCTGACGGTTGATATACACGACCGGGATGCCAGCGTCGTTGCACATATCGGTTACCTGAGGAGCGGAAGAGGACTGTACCAGGTTCAGGATCATTACGTCCACGCCGCTGGTGATGAAGTTATTAATCTGGTTCGTCTGTTCCGCCTGGTCGTTCTTGCCGTCCTGTACGGTGATATTTCCTTCCGTAAAGCCAAGCTCGTCTACCATGTAACGCACCAGCTCGGTACGGTACAGCGTCATAAAGTTATCGGAGAACTGATAGATGGAAATGCCTACCTTCGCGTCTTTGATGTCCACGCCGGCTGTTTCCGCCGCATCGGCTGCCGCGTCCCCTGCGTCGTCGGCTTCGCCCGCCTCTTCTGTAGCCGTATCGCCTGCGTCAGAAGCCGCTCCATCGTCGGATGAACCGCCGCAGCCCATAGCCGTCGTCAGGACAACGGTCGTGCACATCAGAAGCGCCAACACCTTTTTTAAATTCTTTTTCATGGAATCTACCTCCTACTTTCTTGCACATTGCCTGTGCTTGTTTTGTATAGTAGGATTTTATCAAACGAAACGTCCGAAAAGAATAGAATTTTCTCGGATGATTATGGGAATTTTTAATATATTTTTCGTAGAATTGAAAAGATCGGACAATTAGAGAATCGGCTCGATCACCGCCCGAAAATACGCGTCCAGCTCCCTAGGCGTCTGCTTTTGGCCGCCCTTTAGCCACCACAGCACCATCTCCACAAAGCTGCCGGAAATATGATTTACCAGAAAATCCTCCGGCACCGCAGAAGTCCTTGGCACATCCTGGTTGACAAAAACCAGAGAAATTAGCTGGTTTAAGCTATTCTTGAAATAGCGCAGAAATATCTCACTGCTCTCGCAGGAAAGCAGGCCGAGAATATTCTTATCATTCTCCTCCAGATGCTGCAAAAGATGACAGAATACCGAATCCGGCGTCTGACCGCCGGCATACAGGCCGTGGGTATGCGTACAATCCCTGGCGCTACTAATAATATGACCAAACAATTCCCCGCACAATTCCTTCAAAAGATCATCCTTCGTCTCGAAATGCGCATAAAAAGTGCTCCGGCCAATATCCGCACCGTCGATAATCTCCTGGACGGTAATATTCGCATAACTCTTGCGCGCCAAAAGGGCGCCGAACGCCTGAAATACCGCCTCTCTCGTCTTTTTCTGCCGCCGATCCATGCATTTCCTCCCGTACAATTTATAAAAAATGTTCCGTATCTGACAGATGACCCAATCTGCTTCTTGTTTTCCCGTGTGCTCATCTTCTATAATAAATAACGAACAGAATGTTTTGTAACGTACAAAGTATACAATTTTTCAAAAATCTTGTCAAGAAAGGACGGTTGCGTATGGGAAAGAAACTCAACGACCTGCTAAACAGCCTGCCGGTCACGATCCTCGGCGGCATTTTCCTGATTTTTAGCTTTGCACTGCCACGGCTGGGCTTTGCCTGGGGAGAGCGCCTGGCCTGGGGGACGATCCTGATCAGCGGCATTCCTCTGCTATATCTGGCTCTGTGGCGGCTGAATCTCACTCCGGGCGTCCGCAAGGTTTCGTCCGCCGTTGTGTGGTGCTGCGGGATGGTGGCGGG
>CAOJIB010000064.1 GCA_948436455.1 uncultured Blautia sp. | reverse complement strand
CAATATAGTCTTTTCCCCAGAGAGTGAGGCATTCCTTTCCCAGGATCCGATTCGTTTTCTCCTGATTTGTATTGAGAATAATACTGACGATCCCGGGGATTTTCCTCATACATTCTATAAATTCATTTTCTACATTTCGACGGGCCTGTTTCCCGCTCCGGCTCTTTGTTTTTCCCAGTAATTCCTTTCCATTAAGAATTAGGCAAACCATAATTTCTCCGGTCCGTTTCCCCACGCGGGTCAAAATATGGCGCACCAGGCCGGTATGTGTTTCTTCCTTATATGCTTCCACTTCATATTCTTCCATAAAACGACGGAACTTCCGCAGAATCGCATCGTTGCTTTCATCCTGCAAATAGCACACATCCGTATCGATCACCGCATGCGTTCTCCCGGCATAAAATCCGATTGCCAGCCTTCCTTCTTTATCTCTGCGCACGGGGAACTGCGCTTTATTTCGATAGCGGATCGCAGGAAAATCACCGGATGATTCCATGCCAAGAATCGGTTCCATTTTTGCTTCTATATCTGTAACTTTGCCGATCCGTTGCAGGCAGTTTTTCACCTTTTCCTGTTTCCATGCGAGCTGCTTTTTATAATTTATATGCATGATGGTACAACCGCCGCATCTTTGCGCGTGAGGGCAGATCGGCTCTACACGATGCTGTGACGGGCGAATGATTTCCAGCAATTTTCCATAGGCATAATTTTTCTTAACCTTAAGGATTTTCATCCTGGCTATATCTTCAGGAACCGTATCCTTCACAAAAACAGCCATACCGTCCACATGACCAATTCCCTCCCCTTCATTTCCCATATCTTCTATTGTAAGTATAAATTCCTGATTTTTTTCCAATCCCATATTGCCTCCGCTGCATTTGTCCTACGATTTTTTCATAACCTATAAGCACTACTCTTGCAAAAAACCTGCCTGTAATCGAGTTGTGAAGATTTCTTCCCCTACGCGCCTACAGGCGCATACACAAAGCCGCCAAGCGAGCAAACCGCTCATTTGGCGACCTTTCGAATACCTTTCTATACAGAAATCTGCCCTAAAAGCTTTTCTGCCCGAGGGTATGCAAAATGGCCGCCCAGACGCAGCCTACGTCTTTGGTGTGGCGGCCATTTCGTATTTTCAAAAAGATATATGCCATACCGGCACTCAATGCTTAGAAATACCTATCGTCATCGTCTAGGAAATCCTTTTCTATCTCCAGGATTTTCCCTGTTTTCGCATGAATTTTTATTTCATACTCCACCATATCCTTTACCAGCTTCACTTCATACACGGGCACGCCGTCGTCTCTGTCAAATTCAACCTGAAGAACTTCTGCACCGGACACTTTTTTCAGGGCAATAGCTATGGCTTTCTCCGTTCCGATATACGTATTTATAGACGGATTCTTTTGCTGTGTCAGTTTCCAGGCGTACTCTAAAAGTCGGCCGGTCCTTGCATGATATTTCAACGTATAGCTCTTATCCGCTTTGATCATTTTGACTTTATACGTATAGATACCATCGTCATACTTGCCGACAATGCTTACAATCTTTCCGCCGCTGACCTTTCTCGCGGCAAGCTTTCTGCATTTTTCTTCGCTGATGATTGGCTTTTTGCTATATCTTTGTATGCGCTCCTCTTCCCATTCATAGGAAAGCAATTTACTATCTACGGCACGATACACAAGATCATACTCCTTCGTTCCCTTACGTAATTGTATCTCATAAAGCAACACGCCATTTTTATATTCCTGCTCTGCATCGGTCACTCTTGCATTTTTTACACTTTTTAACGCGAGTTCCTCGGCCTGCGACAAGCTGGTGAGCTCCTTGGCCTGCGCTTCTTTTGGGAAAGTCAGAATACCGGCTGCAACAAAACAAACTACAAGCAAAAATGCAGACAGTGTTTTTTTCATTTTCATACACCTTCCTCCTATTTTTCATAAATACTATAAATTTACAGATATATTATAGCATTCTACTATAGGATTGTCCAGAAAAAAGAATTTTATGAAAATCATTTGCCGCACCTGCTGCCAAACCATCTCATGCCCCGTACAGCGATATTTCCCATTTGCCTAGAGTTTTAAATCCGCGTCACCACAAAGATATCGTAGATCGCCCGTATCGCCTTTTCGAAATCCCGGTTCTCCACGCCGATAATAATGTTCAGCTCGCTGGAGCCCTGATCGATCATTTTTACATTCACATCCACATGAGCCAATGCGGAGAAAATCCGGCCAGCGGTTCCCCGGGTAGAGCGCATACCGCGGCCTACCACGGCGATGAGCGCCAGATCTGATTCCATCTCCACAAAGTCCGGCTGCACCGCCCGATGGATACCGGCGATCACCTGCTGCTCCTTCTCCTCGAATTCTTCCTGGTGTACGTAAATCGTCATCGTATCGATACCGGAGGGCACATGCTCAAAGGAAATCCCCTGATCCTCAAAGACCTGGAGCACCTTCCGGCCAAAGCCAATCTCTCCGTTCATCATCGATTTTTCTATATTAATAGAGCAGAAGCCCTTCTTTCCAGCAATACCAGTAATGGTGTATTTCGGTTTTTTGCAGGTGCTTTCCACAATAAAAGTGCCCTTTTCCTCCGGCCGGTTGGTATTGCGGATATTGATAGGAATCCCTTCCTTGCGAACAGGGAAAATAGCCTCTTCATGAAGTACCGTCGCGCCCATATAGGAAAGCTCCCGAAGCTCCCGATATGTGATCGTCTCAATCACCTCCGGCTGCTCCACAATCTGAGGATCCGTCACCAAAAAGCCGGAAACATCCGTCCAATTCTCGTAGAGATCCGCATGCGCCGCCTTGGCCACAATCGAGCCTGTAACGTCGGAGCCTCCCCTGGAGAAGGTCTTTACAGTACCGTTTGCCAGCGCACCGTAAAAGCCGGGAATGACCGCGTTCTGGCACGCGTTCAGACGCTCTCCCAACAACCGATCCGTTTCCTCACCATCGAAGGCGCCGTCGTCCTGGAAGCGGATGACTTCCGCCGCATCTATGAAATCATAATCCAGATAGGCCGCCATGATTTTTCCATTGAGAAACTCTCCCCGGGAGGCGGCGTAATCGCTTCCGGCCTTCGCCCGGAAATTCTCAGCGATCTGGGCAAATTCCTCCTCGAGAGATAATTCCAGGCCCAGCCCCCGAATGATCTCGTAATACCTCTCCTTAATCGCCTCTAGCTTGTCCGAAAAGTCCTCGTCTGCCTCTGCGGCATGATAACAGCCGTACAGCATATCCGTAACCTTTTCATCTCCAGAAAATCGTTTCCCCGGCGCGGAAGGCACCACATAGCACCGGGCTATGTCCCCCTGGATAATTTCACCCGCTTTTTTGAACTGTTGGGCGTTTGCTAGAGAGCTGCCGCCGAATTTTACCACCTTTTTCATGTCCTGCTCCTCCTCTTGTACTTTCACTTTCGCTGCTTCTGTAAAACCGCCGCTCTTTTGCATTCCTTACGCCCGGCTCCTTCACACCCCGGGTTCTTCCGTCTCCTTGGGCTTTACAGTCACGTATCCGCAGGTTTCCTGGCTGCAGACCAGTTTATTGCCCTTTTCCAGCAGATAATTGCCGCAATTGGGGCATTTTTCCTTCGAAGGCTTTTGCCAGGACATGAAATCGCAGTCGGGATTGTCCTCGCAGCCATAATATTTTCGTCCTTTTTTTGTCTTTTTCAGCACCACGTCCTTGCCGCACTTGGGACAGGGAACGCCGATCTTCTCCAGATACGGCTTTGTATTCCTGCATTCAGGAAAACCGGGACAAGCCAGAAATCTGCCGTGAGGGCCGTATTTGATCACCATATTCCGGCCGCATTCCTCGCAAATGGTATCTGTTACCTCGTCCTCGATCTTTACCTCTTCCAACTCCCGGACAGCCGCCTGCACGTCTCTTTCCAGATCAGGATAGAAATTCCGGATTACGGTTTTCCATTCCACTGTGCCGGCTTCCACGCAGTCCAAAAGGCCCTCCATCATCGCCGTGAAATTCACGTCCACAATGCTTGGAAACGCCTGCATCATAATATGATTCACCGCTTCGCCCAGCTCCGTGATATACAGATTTTTATTTTCCTTCGCCACATAGCGGCGGCCGATAATCGTCGTAATCGTGGGCGCATAGGTACTGGGCCGGCCAATGCCTAATTCCTCCAGGGTCTTGACCAGGGAAGCCTCCGTATAGTGCGCCGGCGGCTGGGTGAAATGCTGCTCCGGCGTCAGCTTTTTCAAAGTCAGCGGCATCCCCTCTTCCAGATTCACAGAAAGCAGATTTTCTTCTTTTTTCTGATCCTCCTCCTGGCTGTAAACAGACTGGAAGCCCTCGAACAGCACCCGGGAGGCAGCCACCGTAAACATATATTCTCCAGCGGCGATTTTCACGGAGGTAGTTTCGTATAATGCTGCCTGCATCCGGCTGGCAGTAAAACGCTTCCATATTAACTGGTACAACCGGTACTGATCTCTAGAAAGAGACTCCTTGATGGAAAGGGGCGTCCTGGCAATGTCCGTGGGACGGATAGCCTCGTGGGCGTCCTGGATCTTCTTCCCCTTCTCCCGGCCCACGCCGGTTTTCGCCACATATTCTTCGCCGTATTTATCGTGAATGTACGCTTTAGCAGCGGCATCCGCCTCTGCGGAAATTCTGGTGGAATCTGTACGCAGATACGTGATAATACCCACCGTGCCCGCGCCTTTTATATCTACGCCCTCATAGAGCTGCTGCGCCAGCCGCATAGTCTTCTGCGTAGAAAAATTCAGCGTCTTCGCCGCCTCCTGCTGCAAAGTACTGGTAGTAAAGGGCAGCGGCGCGTTCTTCGTGCGTTTTCCCTTTTTCACATCGCTGACCTGGCATTTTGCGTCGGAAAGCTCCTGAATAATAGCATCCATCTGCTCCTTATTCGCCACAGAAATCTTCTTTTCTTTTCCATAAAATTTCGCCTGGAGAGGCTTTCTCTCCCCTTGAATGCCAAAATTTCCTTCCAACGTCCAGTATTCCTCTGGAATAAAGGCATTGATCTCCTCTTCTCTGTCGCAGATGATACGCAGCGCCACAGACTGCACCCGACCGGCACTAAGACCCCTTTTTACCTTGGCCCAGAGCACTGGGCTGATGCTATAGCCCACCATCCTGTCCAGGATTCTGCGGGTCTGCTGAGCGTCCACCAGCTTCATATCCAGCCCTCTGGCCTGCTTAATGGATGCCTTTACCGCCGTCTTTGTAATTTCATTGAAGGAAATCCGATGCATTTTCTTTTCGTCTTCCTTCAGCGCTTTCGTCAGATGCCAGGAAATCGCCTCGCCCTCCCGGTCCGGGTCGGTAGCCAGATAAATTTTGTCCGCTTTTTTCGCCGATTTCCGAAGCTTAGCCAAGAGCTCGCCCTTGCCCCGGATGGTAATATATTTAGGTTCAAAATCATTTTCCAGATCAATGCCCATCTGGCTTTTGGGCAGATCGCGCACATGACCATTGGAGGCTGCCACCTCGTAATTACTGCCTAAAAATTTTTTAATCGTCTTCACCTTTGCCGGTGACTCTACAATTACAAGATATTTCGCCATATCCTATCTCCCGTATCGCTATTATATCCGGCCCAAAGCTGCGGCCGCCAAAAGTTCCAAGAAAGCTCCCCGCCGTCTGCCGGCATGAAAGAATTCAGACATTTTTGATATAATAGTTTTTGCCAATTTCCAAAATTAATCCCTGTATTTGCAGCTCGCTTAAAGCTAGGAGCACATCCTCTGGTGTAAGCTGCAGTTTTACAGAGAGAAAATTGAGGTTTTTGGGCTGCAAATCGAGACAACTATACACCAAATCCGCATTTCTTGCAAGTCCCATCTTCTCTTTTTTGCTTTCCGGACTCCCTTTATATGTATCTAATTTCCACTCTTTTAGAACGGTTTCTGGTGAAAAAGCAACCTCGGCTCCTTCGCAGATCAACTGGTGGCAGCCCTGGCTCAACGGGCTGTCCACAGGGCCCGGCAGTGCGTAAACGGGTTTCCCTTGTTCCAGCGCAAAATCCACAGTGATTAAAGCGCCGCTTCTTTTTGTGGCCTCTATGACTAGGATCACATCGGCAAAGGCGCTAATGATCCGATTCCGGGGTGGAAAATGTACGGCTCTAGGCGGCGTTCCCGGTGGATATTCACTGATGATCCCGCCTTTTTGGGCAATCTCGTCGTACAAAAGCTTATGCTCCTTTGGATAGCACACATCCGGCCCGCTGCCCAGCACGCAGAAAGTAGGCGCCGGCCCAAGAAGCGCGCCCCGATGAGCTTCCCCGTCCACTCCTCTGGCCAAGCCGCTCACCACCTGGACGCCGTTTTCACTGAAGGCCCTGGCAAAGCGCAACGCCTGCATCCTCCCATAGGGACTGCATGCCCTGGCGCCCACGATCGCTACAGTGGGAAGCTTCTCCCCGGGCAGACTTCCCTTAATGTATAATTTCTTCGGCATTTTGGAAAGATTTCCTAGTCGGACGGGATATTCCTTTTTTCCTTTTTCTACCGTCCAAACGACCGTATCTTGCGTTTCTTCCATATTAATATCCTCTCCTTAGCCTTCTGTCAGCCGATATCCCAGCGCCTCCCGGATATGGCTGCCGTTCACCTGCTCTTCCCCAGCCATGTCCGCGATCGTCCGGGATACCTTCAGAATCCGATGGTACGCTCTGGCGCTTAAATGCATCGCCGCATACATCCGCTCCAGCAGTTCTTTCCCCTCTCTTGTCACCTGGCAGTATTTCTCAATATCCGACGGCTGCATATCCCCGTTGAACCGCAGGGAGCTTCCGGCAAAACGTTCCTGCTGCCGCCTGTGCACCTGCAGCACCCGCGCCCGAATCTGCGCGGAGCTCTCCTCCGGCTCCCCCGCGCTCAATTCCCGATAGCTCACCTCGGAGACCTCCACGCATAAGTCGATCCGATCGAGCAGCGGCCGGCTGATTTTGCCCATATAACGGTTTACCTCCCGCATCTGGCAGGCGCAGCGGGTCCTGTCTGGGAAGTAACCGCAGGGACAAGGGTTCATTGCTGCCACCAGAAGGACGTTCGCCGGAAAGGTATACGTGCCGTTGACTCTGGCCAAGATAATCTCCTTATCCTCCAGCGGCTGCCGTAAGATCTCCAGGCTCTTCCTGGAAAACTCCGGCATTTCGTCCAGAAACAATACGCCCCTGTGAGCCAAGGTAATTTCTCCGGGCTTGGGATTCTTGCCGCCGCCTGCCAGCGCCTGGGGCGACACGGTATGATGGGGCGCACGATAGGGCCGCCGCCCCATCACCGGCCGACGTCCCGAGAGCAGTCCGGCAATGCTGTAAATCTTCGTCACCTCCAGCTTTTCCTCCTCAGTCAGCGGCGGCAGAATCGTCGGAATCCGCTTGGCCGTCATGGACTTGCCCGCGCCCGGCGGCCCTACAAGCAGCAGATTGTGAAAGCCGCTCACGGCAATCTCTGCCGCCCGCTTCGCTCCAGGCTGCCCATGAATCTCCGAAAAATCCAGCGGATATTCCCATTCCTCAGAAGTTTCTTTCGCATCCGCCTCTTTCTTTGGCAGTTCGGCCAAATATTTTTCGGTATCCTGAAAATAATGCAAAACATCTGTCAGATTCCGCACGCCGACCATCTGGATTCCCGTAAGCATCCCGCCCTCCCGGATATTTTCCCAGGGAACCATACACCGGGTAAAGCCCTGCTCCTGCCCGTAAATAGCTACGGGCAGCACGCCGGACACCGGATTAATCGTACCGTCCAAGCCTACTTCTCCGACGACGATCAGTCCCTTTAACGCCTCCTCCGGCACAATCCCCATCGCCGCCAGGATCGCAATAGCCACCGGCAGGTCGAAGCCGGCCCCCTCCTTTCTTAAATCCGCCGGCGCCAGATTGACAATCATACGCTTGGGCGGCAGGGAAATTCCTACGTTTTTTAACGCAGTTTTTACCCTATCCTGCGCCTCCTTCACCTGAGTGGACGCATAGCCGACCATCACAAAGGACGGAAGGCCGTTACTGACATCCGCCTCTACCTGTACGCCCCGGATTTCCATGCCCAAAATAGACGCAGAAAATACACTGCTGTACATCCTATTCTCCTTTCCTGTAACTATTATGTTTTGAAATTTTGGAACGACCGCTCCCAGAAATAAATCAGATAAGACTCTTGAAATATGATAATCTTCTTTATTATAGCCCTATCTGTTCTAAATTGCAAGAGCATATTTTGTTTTGTCATATAATTCTCTTATCCCCTGGAGGATTTCCAGAAGCTGGAAGGAGGAGCCTATGAAATACGAAAGATTGCAGGAGCTGCGAGAGGAGGCGGAAATGACGCAGCAGGAACTGGGACGTTGTCTCCACGTCAGCCAGCGCGCGTACTCCCATTATGAAAACGGCACCAGAAACATTCCGATAGATATGCTGATCCGGCTGGCTCAATATTACCACACCTCCATTGATTATCTGGTAGGCTTGACGAATGAACGGTAACGGCAAAGTCTTGAAAAAAGTACCGAAAAGTCGTACACTTTAGAAGAATCCCAAAAATCCCCCAAAAGGAAACCAGGAGGATAGCTATGAAATTTTTACATATAGGCGACGTGCATCTGGGAGCAAAGCCAGATCCGCAATATCCCTGGAGCGCCCGCAGAGCCGAAGATATTTGGGAGAGCTTTACGCGGGTGATCGAGCTTGTGAAGCAGGAACAGATCGAGCTGCTCCTTCTTACTGGAGATCTCTTTCACCGACAGCCGCTGTATGGCGAATTAAAGGAAATCAATTCCCTCTTTTCTACCATACCGAATACCGCCGTCGCGCTGATTGCTGGAAATCACGACTATCTGCGAAGGGATTCCGGCTATCTGAAATTCCCCTGGGCAGGCAATGTGCACGGTCTTTGGGAACCGCGCTGCCAGCGGATAGAGCTGCCGAAACTTTCTGTCTTTCTCTACGGCCTTAGCTATACCAGTCGGGAAATCCCCCAGCGACTCTACGACGGACTCGTTCCCGGCAAGGAAGCGGGCTGCCATATCCTTTTGGCCCACGGCGGCGACGATCGACACATTCCCATGGATTTCTCCCGGCTTACGAAAGCCGGTTTTGATTATGTGGCTCTAGGCCATATCCACAAACCGCAGATCTTAGGCAGCCGAATGGCGTACGCCGGCGCCCTGGAGCCGCTGGATCGGAACGATAAGGGAAAGCACGGCTTTATCCGCGGAGAATGGAATGAGGGGCGCGTGCAGATTGCCTTCGTCCCCTTTGCCAGAAGCAACTATATTGAAATAAAGCTTCCCGTGCGCTCGCAGACTACCCAACACTCCTTGGAAGAACAGATCACGTATGAAATCCGTCATAAAGGCGTCGATCATCTATACCAGATCCGCTTGACGGGCTTTTTGGATCCTCATACCCGGCTGGATATGGAGCGGCTGCGCCGTCTGGGAAATATCCTGGAAATTATCGACGAGACGACGCCGGATTACCCGTATCAGGAGCTGCAACGCAAGTACGGCGGAACGCTGATCGGGGACTACATCGCCCGCTTCCAGAATCATCCTCAAAACGCCGTCGAGAAAAAAGCCCTATTCTACGGCCTGCAGGCTCTTTTGGGAGAAAAGCTCTAAGAAACTCTCCAGCACGTCAAAAAGCTGCACATCCCCCCGCCGACAACCGTATCGGCAGGCAATGTGCAGCTTTTGAAACTATTTCCGCGAACGGAATTATTTTTTATAATCTTTTCAGCAATTCTTCTGTTTCCTTTTCATAACCCGGTTTTCCAAGAAGAGCGAACATGTTGGCTTTATAGCTCTCCACGCCCGGCTGATTAAAGGGATTGACACCCAGGATATAACCGCTGACTCCCACAGCAAATTCAAAGAAATAGAAAAGCTGTCCCAGATAGAACTCATTCTGTTCGGGAATCTTCACCATCAGATTGGGCACGCCGCCGTCGATGTGCGCCAGCAAAGTGCCGTTCATTGCGCTCTTATTGACGAAATCCATATTCTTTCCGGCCAGGTAATTCAAGCCGTCCAAATCCACTGACTCCTCCTTAATGACGATCTCGTCCCGGGAGGCTTCCACATTCAGCACCGTTTCGAACATGATCCGGGAGCCGTCCTGGATAAACTGGCCCATGGAATGCAGGTCGGTCGTCAGATCTACAGAGGCCGGGTAAATGCCCTTCTGGTCCTTTCCTTCGCTCTCTCCGCAGAGCTGCTTCCACCACTCCGCCATATAGTGCAGGCTCGGCTCATAATTGGCCAGAATCTCCACGCCTTTGCCCTTTTTGTGGAGGATATTGCGAACCGCGGCGTAAAGCACGGCGTCGTTTTCCTCGTAGGGCAGCTCCAGCGCCAGCTTGCGGCCGCTGGCAGCGCCTTCCATTAGCTTGTCGATATCTGCGCCGCTGACCGCGATGGGCAGAAGACCCACAGCCGTCAGAACGGAGAAGCGTCCGCCCACGTCGTCCGGCACTACGAAGGTCTCATAGCCTTCTTCTGTAGCCAATGTCTTTAACGCGCCTTTTGCCTTGTCCGTCGTGGCGTAAATACGCTTTGCGGCTTCTTCCTTGCCGTACTTCTTCTCGATAATCTCCTTAAACACACGGAAAGCGATGGCCGGTTCGGTCGTCGTCCCGGACTTTGAAATCACATTGATCGAAAAATCTCGATCGCCCAGCACATCGATCAATCCCTGTACATAGCTGCTGCTTATGCTGTTTCCCACGAAGTAGATCTCCGGCGTCTTGCGGATATCTGCCGATACATTATTATAAAAGCCATGGCGTAAGAACTCGATCGCAGCCCTGGCTCCCAGGTAGGAACCGCCGATACCGATCACCAGCAATACCTCGGAATCGCTCTGGATCTTTTTGGCAGCTTCCTTAATGCGGGCGAATTCTTCCTGATCATAGTCCACCGGAAGATCAATCCAGCCCAGGTAATCGTTTCCCTGGCCGCTCTTTTCCAGTAGGATCTTCTTCGCGTCCTCCGCCTGACTGCGCATGGCTGCGATTTCATGCTCCTTCATAAATTCTGCTGCTTTTGAATAATCAAATGTAACTTTACTCATGGCAATCTCGCTCCTTTTCCCTACGACCGCCTCTGCGGCCGGACCGTTTTTTCATACGTATGTAGTATACCAAATTTGTAGAAATTCTACAAGATTTTTCCTGGAAATGCCCTGATGGACAAAACGCCCTTTGATAACCGGCGTTTTCTTCAGGGAAGAAATTCCCGGATGATTTCCCGCATCAGCTCTTCTTCCTCGGGAGAAAGCATTTTGCTGAAGCGATTGCCGGCGGAAGCGCTCTCCCGAATGCTGCGTGCTACCTGCTCGACTACCTCGTTTTTCACCCCCGGATCTTCCCGGGGCCGGGTCATTTCCTCCAGCTTATTCTTCGCCCGATCTATATAATCCGCCAGCGAATCCACCATCAAGTCCTCTTTATAGGAAAAATCCAGGATCTGGCGGAACAGCACCAGCGTTAAAGGGATACTGATCCCCACATACAAATAGCGCAGGGAAATTCCCTCCTCCAGCTTAAGAGCCGCCGCGCTAAGAAGCGCCGTTCCCATAAGGAACACACTGCACAGGGACGGATACCAGACCCAGCGGTTCATCTGCCGAAGCAGCCGATCCCGACTTTTCCATAACTTAAGCCACTTCTCTTTTAAATTCGATAAGTGGCCTGTGTGCTTTAATTTTCTTCTGTAAGCAAGGTGTACGGTCAGCATTCCCAAAAGTCCCAAAAGCCCGGACGCCGCCATTCCGTACAGGAACACATGCATGTCCATCAGTTTGTGTAACATATACCCCTCCTTATCTTGCCAAAGTACTCTCAAAGACTTCTTTGCAGGTACTTTTCCAACGCTGTATAATCCCGGCCGGCAAAGAGAACTGCCGCCGGAATTTATACAAGGATGTACTGGTGTCTGATGAAGTTATTATATAACACAAACGCCGGAATGCACAGAAAAATCGTTCGACAAATTTCTATTTCTCTTTTAATTTACAGGGATTTTATCATATTTTTTGTCAATTTTACACAATGAGCGATGGCCTGCTTTTCAAAAGCGGGGTAATCTACTGTGGCGCTGTTGTCCGCCTTGTCGGAAATCGCCCGGATAATCAGAAACGGCACGCCGTTTAAATACGCGCCCTGGCCAATGGCCCCGCCCTCCATTTCCGTACAGTAAGCGTCAAAATCCCCTTTGATCCTTTTTTTCGTTTCTCCATCGGAAATAAACTGGTCGCCGCTGGCCACTCTCCCGCGAAAAACCTGGATATCCGGATTGACCTCCAAGCAGACCTTTTCAGCCAAAGCCGCCAACTTTTCATCCGCCGCAAAAGAAAGCACGTCCATCCGGGGAATCTGCCCCTTTTCATACCCGAAGCCCCGGGCGTCCACATCGTGCTGCACCACATCCGTAGAAAGTACGATATCCCCGATATTTACTTCATTTTTCAAAGAACCGGCGATCCCTGTATTGAGAATCACCCCTGCCTGGAACACGTCCACCAGAATCTGTGTGCAGATTCCCGCATTTACCTTACCGATTCCCGAGCGGACTACAACTGCCGGCTTCCCTTCTAAGATCCCCTGGTAAAATTCCATAGAAGCCTTTTTTGTTACCGTTACTTCCCGCATTTCTTCCTTTAAACAGGCGATTTCTTCCTCCATTGCCCCGATGATCCCTATCGTTTTCATTTGTCCTCCTTCGATTTTCTTTTTTCTCACCGCCCGCCCACGACGGGCCGCTTTTCCAAAAATATTTTACCAAACTCCCGCATCAAAGCCAACACCTAAAAATAATTTCCACAAAACCGCGCATTCTTCATCTACGCACCATACGGCCGTATTTCCCGGAAATTTTATTGAATTTTCTTTCCATATGATGTATGATGAAAGTAATAAACGTCATTTCAAGAAGCGATACGCTTTTGACAATAGATAAAGCCGACTTTTTCAGGGATGTTTTCTGCAAAAGCCGGCCGGGGATAAATGAAGGGGAATTGTATCAATGGACAAACGAATTATCAAAGAAAGAATGCGCAGGAAGCGCCGGCAGCTTTTCATTCGACGGGTGATGCGGCAGTCCGCGCTGATTATCGGCGGCATACTGGCGCTAATCTTACTGATCAAGGGGATCATCCTCCCCATTGCCGGACGAACCGGCGGCAATAGCAAAGAGCCCGCTACTGTAGAAGCGCAGGCGCAGCCCCAGCCGCAGGAGGTAAATACATACGCCGCGCGGCGAATGCCCTTAAAAGGAGCAAACGACGTGGCGAAAACCGTCGTCAAAACCGTCGGTTGGCAGGAAGACGCTTCCGGAAAATGGTACCAATGCCCTGACGGCTCTTATTACGCCGGCGGCATGCAGGATATTGACGGACAAACCTATTATTTTGACGAAAACGGCTATCTGTCAAAGGGCTGGATCGCCCTTGGCGACATGGATTACTGGTTCAACGACGACGGCACGCTAGATCCGTCCAAGCAGCGGGCGATGGTTGCCCTGACCTTCGACGACGGGCCTGGCGAACGCACGATGGAGCTCCTGGAATTTATGGAGGCGCATGGCGCGCGGGCCACATTCTTTATGCAGGGCATCAATCTGGAAACTTATGCCTCCGCCAATATTCCGGCGAAGATGCAGTCCATCGGCTGCGAGCTTGGCAACCACTCCTATGACCACGCCAATATGGTCACCCTATCCGGCGAGCAGGTCGCGGAGGAATTCAGCCGGGTGGACGAGCTTTTGATGGAAAGCGCCGGCTCTCCCAGCACCGTCGTCCGCTTCCCGTACGGTTCCTACGACGAAAACGTCTTAGACATTGTAGGAAAACCCAGCTTCATGTGGGATATCGATACGCTGGATTGGCAGACCCACAATGTGGACAGCACCTATAACATGGTCATGGATAATGTCTCCGACGGCGATATCATCCTGTTACACGACATACATACGGAATCGGTGGACGCCGCGAAGAAATTAATCCCGGCTTTGCAGGACGCAGGTTATAAATTAGTCACCGTCTCGGAGATGGCCAAAGCCAAAGGCGTCACTCTCCAGCCAGGCGGCGTTTATACCGATTTTATGCCGGACACTGTGACGAATCTAAAAGCCACCCAGGGGTATACGGATTCCACTACGGGCAGCTACATAGACAATTATACGGAAAGCGACAGCTCCTTTGACAATGAGAGCAGCGACTTTTCCGCAGAATAAGACTTCTATAAAAAGCATAAAAGAGGATGGGAAACTACACCGTTTCCTATCCTCTTTTTTCGAATGCCAGACCCTTCGGATCTCTGTAATAAAAAAGATCG
>CAOJIB010000063.1 GCA_948436455.1 uncultured Blautia sp. | reverse complement strand
AATCTGATTACGGATATCCCGGCAGCCGCCCGGCAGATTCTAAGCGGCGATCTGGGGGATTCGGTGGATTTTTGGGAGTTGATGAAATATGTGCTTTGATTTTGAAAGGAATATGCTATAATATTCTAAAATTGATCTGGTGCGGCGACACATGCGAAAAGGTCGGAGGAAAAGCTATGGCGATGATGCAAAAAAAGCAGGGACAAAAATTTTATCATTATTACGATTACAGCCTGGTGGCGGCGGTAATTCTTTTGACCTGCTTTGGGCTGATGATGCTTTATAGCACAAGTGCCTATATGGCGAAGATCGAATTTGGAGACGATATGTACTATTTTCGGAAGCAGGCGCTGATCAGCGTGGGCAGTCTGTTGTGCGCGTTGGTAATTGCAAGGGTGGATTATCATATCCTGCGCTATTTTGGTTCGCTGCTTTATCTTGCGGGAATTGCCGGTATGCTGGCGGTGTGGTGGACGCCGTTGGGGCAGGAGGTAAACGGCGCGAAGCGCTGGCTAAAGCTAGGCCCCGTGCAGTTGCAGCCGTCGGAAATCGCCAAGATTGGCGTGATCGTTCTTTTATCCTATATGATTGTGAAGATTGGAAAAAATATCGGCACGGCCAGAGGATTTTTCATCTTGCTGTTTTTGGGTTTTATCCCGGGCATGCTGGCGTACGTGGCGACGGATAATTTAAGCACCGGGTTGATTATCTGCGGAATCACGGCGGGCCTGATCTTTGTGGCGCATCCGAAGACGCTCCCGTTTTTGGCGGCGCTGATCGGCGGTGCGGCGTTGGCGGCCGGCGGCGTGGCCCTTCTGGTGATGAACGTGCAAAATAGCAGCAGCTTCCGTATCCGCCGCGTATTGGTCTGGCTGTATCCGGAGAAATATTCGGACACGACGGCCTATCAGACGCTGCAGGGTCTTTATGCAATTGGCTCCGGCGGCATTTTGGGCAAAGGGCTTGGCAACAGCGCCCAGAAGCTGGGAGCGGTGCCGGAGGCCCAAAACGACATGATTTTTTCCATTATCTGCGAAGAGCTGGGAATCTTTGGCGGCGCGTTGATTTTGCTTTTGTTCGCCTATTTGCTGTATCGTCTTTTTTTTATTGCGCAGAACGCGCCGGATTTGTTCGGTTCGCTGATCGTAACGGGGATTTTCCTACATATTGCTCTGCAGGTGGTGTTAAATGTCTGCGTCGTTCTGAATCTGATTCCCACCACGGGGATTACGCTGCCGTTCTTTAGCTATGGAGGCACGGCGATTCTGTTTTTAATGGCGGAAATGGGCATGGCCCTTAGCGTAGCTCGGAAGATTCAATTACAGGAAGGGTAATCGGTCGGCTTTCGCATAAGGAGCAAGCGTATGGAAAAGAACGAAAAACCGTCGTTTCGGATCTCTGTACGGAATCTGGTGGAATTCCTCCTGCGCAGCGGAGATCTGGATAGTCGGCAGGGAAGCGGGGACAAAGAGGCGATGGCAAAGGGCAGCCGCCTGCATCGAAAAATTCAGAGGCGGATGGGCGGCCGTTACCAGCCGGAGGTGACGCTAAAAGACAGTCGGGAATATGAGAGTTTCTATATCTGCGTGGAGGGCCGGGCAGACGGCGTCTTTGAGGATGACGACGGATGGGCGGTGGATGAGATTAAGGGCGTATACCTGGACGTGCGAAGCCTTTCCGAGCCAATTCCGGTGCATCTGGCCCAAGCCAAATGTTATGCCTATATGATCGCCTGTCAGAAAGGGCTTTCGAAAGTTCGCGTGCAGATGACCTACTGTCATTTGGATACGGAGGAGATTCGCCGCTTTTTGGAGGAATATACGCTGGACGAGCTGTCTTATTGGTATGACGGGCTGCTGGCTGAGTACTACCAGTGGGTGGATTTTTCCTGGCAGTGGAAGCAGCGGCGGAATCGTTCCATGCAGAATCTGGAATTCCCTTTTCCCTATCGGCCGGGACAGCGGGAAATCGCCGCTGGTGTGTACGGCACGATTTCCCGGAAAAAGCATTTGTTTTTGCAGGCGCCCACGGGAACGGGCAAAACCATGTCCGTTGTATTTCCCTCCGTACGGGCGGTGGGAGAGGGGCTGGCGGATAAGATTTTTTACCTGACGGCAAAAACGATTGCCCGGACGGTGGCGGAAGAGGCATTTACGATCCTAAAGCGGGAAGGATTGGACTTTAAAGTTGTGACGATTACGGCGAAAGAAAAGCTCTGCCCTATGGAACAGCCCTCCTGCAATCCCGAAGAATGCCCGTATGCAAAAGGCCATTATGACCGAATCAACGACAGTGTATTCGAAGCGCTGACAAAAGGGGAGAGTTATACCCGGGAGGCGCTGCTGGCCCATGCCCAAAGCTGGAAGGTCTGCCCTTTTGAGCTGTGTCTGGATTTATCGATCTGGGTGGACGGGGTGATTTGCGATTACAATTACGTGTTTGATCCGAACGTATATCTGAAGCGCTTCTTTTCGGAAAATGCAAAAGAGGCGTACATTTTTCTGGTGGATGAAGCACATAATCTGGTGGACCGGGGCCGGGAAATGTACAGCGCCATTTTGTATAAGGAAGATGTGCTGGCCCTAAGGCGTCTGATAAAGCCTTACGATTCCAGGATTGCCCGCCGGCTTTTGCAGATTAATGAATGCTTGCTGGCCTTGAAGCGGGAATGTGAGGGAGGCTGTCAGGTGCTGCAAAATACCGGCAGTCTGCCGACGCATCTTATGAATCTTATGGGCGAAATGGAGCGTTATCTGGAAGAGTCCAAAGGGGAGGAAGAGATCCGTCAGGAAGTACTAGATTTCTATTTCCAGGTGCGGAATTTTCTGAATATCCAGGAGCTTTTGGATGAAAACTATGTGATTTATAGCGAGTTGGAAGAAGACGGCCGGTTTAAGCTGAAGCTGTTTTGTGTAAATCCGGCCGAAAATCTGCAGCGTTGTTTGGATAAGGGAACGGCGGCCGTTTTCTTTTCTGCGACGCTGCTGCCGCTTGCGTATTACCGCAGCCTTTTTTGCACGACGACAGATGATTTTGCGATTTGTGCTCGGTCGCCGTTTCTGGCGGAACGTCGCTGCCTGTTGCTGGCCAGAGATGTGAGCAGCCGTTATAAACGCCGGGGGTATACGGAATATCAAAGAATCGCTTCGTATATCGCCTGCACCGCGGCTGCAAAGCCGGGAAATTATATGGTCTTTTTCCCTTCTCACCAGTTGCTGCAGGAGGTATGCCAGATCTATCAGGAGGAATTTGCGGATGAGAGCAGTCGCCTTTTCGTGCAGTCGCCTTCGATGGGAGAAGAAGAACGGGAGGAATTTCTGCACGCTTTTTGTGGGGACGGCGCGCCTGTTTTGGGCTTTTGCGTAATGGGCGGCATTTTTTCCGAGGGAATCGATCTCCAGGGAGAACAATTGATCGGCGTAATCATCGTGGGTACAGGGCTGCCTCAGGTAAGCCGGGAGAGAGAAATTCTAAAAAATTATTATGATGGCAAGGGGCGGGATGGCTTCGACTATGCCTACCGGATTCCCGGTATGAATAAAGTGCTCCAGGCGGCGGGACGGCTGATCCGTACAAAGACGGATGAAGGTGTGATTCTTCTATTGGACGAACGGTTTCACCAGGCGGGGTATCGGCAGCTTTTTCCAGGAGAATGGGCCAATTACAAGGGGTGTTCGCTGGGAAATGTCCAGGCGCTTCTAATGGAATTTTGGGCGTCCAGGAGGATGGACTGACGCTGCTTTTATCTGCGGCGGCAGCGCGGCTATAGTCTTTGGAGGATGCGGCGGCGTGTACCGCGGCTGACATTCATTATAGGAGAAGATCTATGTTTGCGGATTATCATGTGCATACGGCTTTCAGCGACGATTCTCTGTATCCGATGGAACGTGTCGTTCAGGATGCGATCGGACAGGGGATAGAGGAGATTTGTTTTACAGATCATGTGGATTACGGCGTGAAAGTGGATTGGGATAGTGGACAAAGGGTGGTGTACCGTCAGGGCGAGCCGATGGCAAATGTGAATTATCCCAGGTATGTCCGGGAAATTCAGAGACTGCGGGAAATATACGGAAAAAGGATCACTCTTCGGATGGGGATGGAATTCGGAATGCAGGTGCACACGATTCCGGCCTTTGAAGCGCTGTATCGCCGGTATCCCTTTGATTTTATCATTCTTTCTGTACATCAGGTGGAGGACCAGGAATTTTGGACGCAGGATTTTCAAAGGGGACGGACACGGCAGGAATACCAGGAGCGCTATTATAAGGAAATGCTCTGTCTGGTGCGGCGTTTTCATAATTACAGTGTGCTGGGGCATATGGATCTTATCAATCGCTACGATCTTGTGGGTGGATATCCTTTTGAAAAAATCAAACCCTATGTGGAAAAAATTCTGCGAGAGGTCATCCAGGATGGAAAAGGCCTGGAAGTCAATACCTCTTCCCGGCGTTATCAGCTAAAAGACACCACGCCTTCCGGAGAGATCTTAAAGCTGTATCGCGCGCTGGGCGGCGAGATCCTGACGATCGGGAGCGACAGCCACCGGCCGGAGCATCTGGGCGTTGCGATACAGGAGACGAGAGCGCATCTGAAATCTCTGGGATTTCAGTCGTTTTGTACGTATGAAAACATGCGGCCGGTTTTCCATCCGTTATAAGAGCTAGAAATGGGAGAACAAAAAAGGAGAAAAGGCTATGACAAATCGAGAGCGCAGAGACGCGCAATTGGCGTATATTTCAGACGACGACATTTTTGCAGAGCAGAAAATCTGCCGTAAAAAATTACAGAAACTAAATTTCCTGGATCGATCGGATTTTGACGCGATTGCAGAGGCAGTGGAGGATCTTTTGGGAAAGTCGGAAAAGGCTTTCATCAATCCGCCCTTTTACTGTGATTACGGGACGCACATCGAAGTGGGAAAGAACTTCTTCGCCAACTACAACTGTACAATTATAGACGTAGCGAAGGTAAAGATTGGCGATAATTGTCAGCTGGCGCCCAATGTGGCCATCTATACGGCGGGCCATCCGGTGCATCCGGTCACCCGGAATTCTCTCTACGAATACGGGAAAGAAGTGACAATTGGAGATAATGTCTGGATCGGCGGGAATGCGGTCGTTTGCCCGGGCGTGCATATCGGAGATAACGTAGTGATCGGCGCGGGCAGCGTCGTGACAAAGGATATTCCTTCCTGGTCTATCGCCGCCGGCAATCCCTGCCGCGTCCTTCGAAAGATCACGGACGCCGATCGGCGGAAATTATTCAGGGACGAGGAGATTGACGAGGAGGCCTGGCAGGACATTCTGGAAAAGATGGATTTCGCATAGGAAAGAGACGGCGGCTGGCTTGACCATTGCCGCCGTTTTGCTTATAATGAAGCTGTTGCGTATAGAATTCACGGAAAGGAGAATACAAGATGCAGGTTGTGCATACAGAAAAAGCGCCGGCGGCGATCGGGCCGTATTCCCAGGCGATGATTTTTGGAAATATAGTTTTTACATCCGGGCAGATTCCCGTAGATCCCAAGACGCAGGAAATCGTGGGAACTACGATTGAAGTCCAGGCCGAGCAGGTGATGAAAAACCTGGGAGAGGTTCTAAAGGAAGCTGGCAGCAGCCTGGAAAAAGCCGTCAAGACTACCTGTTTTCTGTCGGATATGGCGGACTTTACCGCATTTAATGAGGTTTATGGGAAATATTTCACCGGTCGTCCCGCTCGCTCCTGTGTGGCGGTGAAAACGTTGCCGAAAAACGTGCTCTGCGAGGTAGAAGTGATCGCAGAAATATAAGATACAAAAAGCCTACCACCGGCAGCCTTTCTGCATACGAAGGCATCTATTCGATTTCTGGCCGCCCGCTTGCCTGGCGGCCAGAAGTATTCTGGAAGTCTTTCGATCTTATATTCTGTCAAAATAAAAATCAAAGGAATCGGAGATGGAAAGGGATAGTTCCCGGACTTTATTTAAAATACGGGCTTTTTCTTCCCCGTCGCACAAGGTGGGCTGATAATCGTTATATTCATAGGCGGAGGAAATGCGGCAGGGGATCAGGTTCACCGCGTCGTTTTTTTCCACGCCCGAGGAATTTACCGTGAAGGTCTGCTGGAAGATCATGGAATCCATATCACTGGGATAGGCGTTTCCGCCGAAGCAGAAATTGCCCAGGCTGTAGACGATGAATTTTCCATTGTATTTCTCAATGCCCTGCAGTACGTGGGGATGGTGGCCAACAACTAGGTCGGCGCCCTCGTCGATGGCCAGATGCCCTAGGGCCGTCTGATTGCTATCCGGTTCCGTTTCCTTTTCATTGCCCCAATGAAAGACCACAATTACCACCTGCGCGCCGTCTTCCTTCACCTGGGCGATGTTTTCCTTTACCTGAGAAGCCCGCTCCATATGGTCGTACAGCTCATAGATACCCACCAGGCCTACGTTGACGCCTTTGACGTCGACAACGGCCGTTTCCTCGTAGCCAAAAGGAATAACGCCCGCCTGCTGCAGCGCCGTCTTCGTATCGGTAAAGCTTTGCTCTCCATAATCGTGGCTGTGGTTATTTGCCAACGTGGCCGTCTCTACGGAGCCTTGTACCAGGATATCCGCGTAGGCGGGAGGCGCCTTGAAGGCAAAGAGCTTATCTTCCCGCTCGTCGGCCTCTGTTAGGGTTCCTTCCATATTGACGATCGTCAGATCGTCGCCGGAGAAAACTGATCGGACGTTTTCAAAAAAATAGCTGCTGCCATAGGCGTCGTAATAGGCGTTTAGGCTGGTGTCGTAGTCGAAGGCTTCGTCCGTGCCAAGCGTACAGTCTCCCGTCAGGCTGACGGTAAAGGTAACAGGCGTCCCTGGCCACGAGACGTTTTCCATCTGTTCTTCTTCAATCGGTGCAAAGGCCTGCGCCGCTTCCTTCTCCTTTTTTTCGTCCGAAGAGGAGCGCGGACGGCTCAGGATCGCGCCCAGAACCACTAGAAATAAAACGGCAAGAGCAATGCCGGTGAAGGTAAAAACAAACAATTCCCGGCGCCTTTGCCTGTAATATTTGCTTTTCTTATATAAATTCGATTTTTTCTTCTTTTTTCCCATAGTATTTTCATATGTGCGGCATGTATCCGCAAATTCTCCATTTTACAAAAGCGTAGCAGGTAGGGCGAATGTTGTCAATATTTGTAAATTTACATTTTTGTTACGATTTTGGTTTGCCCTGTCATATATGCGGCGCTGGCGGATGAAAAGGATCGACGGGAGAAGTTTTTATTTACGCTTCTATAGGATATATGATAAAATGCATAACGTCGAAAGATCTGTGAATCTTGAAGCGGACAGAAATAAAATATATTTCATCGAATTTTCTCAGGTTTCATTTTGCTCTTGAAAAAATCTGTTTCTTGTAGGTGGTTTCAGAAAAAAAGATTGTATGACAAAGCAAGTAGAGAATAGAAAAAAATTACGATAGCGTTACTATGCAGGATGGAGGAAAATGACATATGGCGGAAGAAGGAAAGGATTTATTGCAAGTATTGTGGAACGGCGCGGATGTACTCAGAGGGAAAATGGATGCCAATGAGTACAAAACGTATCTTTTGGGATTGGTTTTTTATAAATATTTATCGGATTCTTATTTAGTAAAGGCGTATGATCTCTTTGAGAATGGAAGCCCAGATAACCTTGAAGAAGCGCAGCGGGTATATGAGGAAGCCATGGACTCGGAGGATGCCAAAGATTTCTTGGCGGAGCTAAAGGATTCCGCGCATTATACCCTTGATCCTGACATGACGTATATCAGTATACTGCACGCGGTAAAAAATAATTCCTTCCATAGAGAGAAGCTGCAGGCGGCTTTTAACCGTATAGAGGAATCAGACGAGTTATTTAACGGCTTGTTTGCGGATGTGGATTTGTATTCCAACCGGCTTGGTACGAGCGACCAGAAGCAGAGCGCGACGATTGCAGAGGTCATCCGGGTATTGGAGGGCGTGGATATTCTCCGCACGAAGGGGGATATCCTCGGTGATGCGTATGAATATATGATTGGCAAGTTTGCATCGGAAACAGGCAAGAAAGCCGGAGAATTTTATACGCCCCATGGACCGGCGCAGATTCTATGCAGGATTGCGATGGCTGGACAGGAAGAGAAAAAGGGATTGCAGGTCTATGAAATTAAGACTCGCTATTTGATACAAAATGCTGCCGCATAACCGTAGGGGTGTCGCGGTGTCGTTAGGGGTGTCGGTTTTGCAGACCGGCGCATTTTTTATTTATGGGAGGATTTTCAATGCCGACAATATCCAAGAAGGAATATGAAGAGTACAGAAAGTTATGTTATGATAGAGACCACGGGAGAATTTTGACACCAGATGGGCTGCGTCTTATCTGCGAATCATTCAGTAATAATCCAGAAGCCATCGGAAAGCACATGCTGGAAACGTTGGCTCGTTTTCGACAGAAGGAGGAACTATAATTGGCAACGAAAAACCAGCACTTTGTTCCAAGGGTATATTTGAAAGCATGGGAAACTAAAGTTGAAACGAAAAAAGAACCGCAGAAGCAGTTTGATGGTGTTTATTATTTTGAAAAAGGAGATACTGTTGGAGAAGGCGCTACACGCGAAACTATTCTCTGGGAACCACATCTATACACTATTAGTTTTAGGCAGCTATACTTGGCAAAAAAGTGCCCCAAGGTATACAGTTTTTTTGTTGACGAAATCTTTGATTCGATGAGAGCGAACAGTCCTCAACCTGTCTATGGAAAACTGGGATACAGCTTAATAAAAACAAAGCATAGTGTACGCAAGCATCTCTATGATATTGACAGCTGGGATTTTTATTATGACGACGGAACAACTGCAAGAAAAAAAGCACTTTTGAATCGTTTTAATGATATGCGATGCTATCTGTTAGAAGATTCATTTAGTAGCGTTTTTGAAAACAAATGGGAAAGCATCCTTCAGACCTTCGTCGATGAAGTAAAGAATGCATCGCCAACTCCGGGGTTAGGCTTAGATAGAAAAATTTCAGAAAAGGCCGCAAAGGATATGATGGAATTTTTCTTCATGATGCTCTGTCGAAGTCCTCAGTTTGATGCTATGGGCGTATATACATGGATGAATGATATTTTAAAGCAGACCTTTCCCGGAGTTAAAGAAACTGAAGAGATGATGGATGCAGTATGGTTTACTGAGCTTTATAGGATGTTCTATAAAGAGAATGGCGGTTTTTATCACACAGCATTGGCTAAGGCGGTTGAAAACTGTCAGTTTATCCTTTTTGAGACATATCCTAATGCAGGTAGCTTTATTACATCTGACAATCCGGCATTTCAACATATATCTCATGTTGAAGCAACCAATATGAATGGTTACTATTTTCCGATAAGTTCGAATCATATGTTGCTGATAGCAAAAGGAAGTGACCCGGTGAATGTTGTTAGTTATCGCATGGCTGATAAAGATTTGATTAAAAAGTTCAACCGGGTAATATCTTCACATAGCAGTGCAAAAATTGTATCTATGGAAAAAGACAGGAATAAAATATTATAATCTATAAAAGAAAAAGCGCCTCACCGCTGGCATCAAAACCAGTAGTGAGGCGTTTGTGCGTCTATAGGGTTATGCTTGGATTTCCTGACCGTTCTTGAAGGTGAAGCGGATGTCGTCGATGCTGTAGACGGTGGCGAAGTACACCATGCTGTGCCAGCTCTCAAGGGAGAACTCTGCCAGTGCATCCGGCATCTGTTCAAAGGCATTCAGGAAGGTTCCCATGTTGGCGCTGGCCGTCTGCTTTTCCTGAATCTCGGCGGTGACTTCTTCCAGTCGGGTCTTGGCCCGGTCGAAGCGCTGTACCAAGCTGTCGTAGCGTTTCTGGTATTCGGTCTGGTTCAGAGCAGTGCGGGCGTTCTCTTGAATGGCCTGCTGTACCATGTCGGAAACCACCTGCGTTTCTTCGAGGAGCTGGGCCTGTTCCGCTTCCAGCTCGGTGGTGTCGAACAGGAGTGCCTGCATCTCTCTGCCGTTGGCGATGACCGCAGCCTTTGTGGCCAGCAGCTTGTTCGCCGCCGAAAGGAAGTGCAGCTGGATTTCTTCATCCGTCAGGTGCGGTGTCTGGCAGCGGCAGTCGCCATCGAATTTGTGATTGCACTGCCAGATGGTCTTGCGGTACTTGCTGTTGGAGTGCCACACCTTGGAGCCGTACCAGCTTCCGCATTCTCCACACTTGATTTTGGTGGAAAAGGCGTGGACTCCGCTGTGGTACTTTTTGCCCTTGCCGCGCTTGGCCATTTCCCGCTGCACCATCTCGAACACTTCCGGGTCGATGATGGCTTCATGGTTGTCCTCGACATAGTACTGCGGGATTTCGCCTTCGTTGACCTTGGTCTTCTTGGTCAGGAAATCGACGGTGTAGCTTTTCTGAAGGAGCGCATCGCCTTTGTACTTCTCATTGCTGAGGATGCTCTTGACGGTGGAGATGCTCCATTTTTTCTTGCCGCCGGGTGTCGGGATGCCGTCTTTGGTCAGTGTATCGGCGATGCCGTGGTAGGTCATGCCCTGCAGGAACAAGCTGTAGATGCGCTTTACGATGACTGCCTGCTCCCGGTTGACCACCAGATTCCCGTCCGGGCCTCGGTCGTAGCCAAGGAAACGCTGGAATGGAACGCTGACCTTTCCGTCTGCGAAGCGCTTTCTCTGGCCCCAAGTGCAGTTCTCGGAAATGCTGCGGCTTTCTTCCTGTGCCAGCGAGGACATGATGGTAAGCAGTAGCTCGCCCTTACCGTCGAATGTCCAGATGTTTTCTTTTTCAAAATAGACCTCAACACCGGCCTCCTTGAGCTGGCGGATGGTGGTCAAGCTGTCTACGGTGTTTCGGGCAAATCGGCTGACCGACTTGGTGACGATAAGGTCAATCTTGCCGTCGAGGGCATCAGCAATCATCTGCTTGAAGCCTTCACGGTGCTTGGTGCTGGTGCCGGTGATGCCTTCATCCGTGTAGACATCAACGAACTCCCAATCGTCACGGCCCTTGATGTAGTTGGTGTAGTAGTCAATCTGCGCTTCGTAACTGCTGAACTGGTCGTCGTGGTCTGTGGAAACACGAGCGTAACCAGCTACCTTGCGCTTTTTCTGTTCTGTTATCGGCGACGCGGTGAATCGGGTCAGCGTGGCCGGTATGGTCTTTACTTTCTTTTGGACGCCCAATGCTTCTCACTCCTTACTTTCTTCATGTGTTCGCTCATGGCTTTGCGGCGCTCTGGCGTGTAAATGTCCTTAGTGGATTCCTTAAACTTGGCTCTCTGTTCATCGCTCCAAGGGTGGCTCGGCTTCTCGGTCGAGTATTCCGCTTCCTGCGTGTGACCGTCAAGGAAGGTGTACTCCAGCTTGCCGCTTTCCACCATCGTAATGTGGTCAACCTGTTCCTTAAAGGCATCGCCGTCAAATTCGGGAGTGCCCATGACCTGAGCGGTAATCTCCATAAGCTCCGGTTCTCGGATTCCCTTGATGCCGCAGTTCGTTTTTGCACCGCCGGAGCAGCGCCAGTAGGCAATCTTGCCCGTTTCGCTCAGCTTGCTCGGTTGGGTCTGTCGCCTGCAGGAACCGCCGCAGCATCCGCAGACCACTCTGGTAGTGAAGGGCGAGAACCTGCTGCTGGTTGCCATGTGCTCCTTTATCCAAGCTCGCTGGCGGTCTTTATGCTCGTCTGTCCAGCAGTCTTTCCTTGCGGTGGATTCCCATTCCTGAACCTTCACTGTGCCGTCATAGAAATGGAATTCAAGCTGGCAGTTCGGGTTGACCATGATGTAGTCGACCTTCTCCAGAAATACATCCTCGTCAAATTCTTCTAAGCCGAGTGCCTCAGCGCAGGTTTCTCGAAGGACGCGCTCCGGGATATCCTTCCGGCTGCAGCGACCGCCTTTCTTCTTGGTGGTACCACAGACCCAGACGACAATGGTATCGCCGTAGGTGGAAGTATACTTGGTTCGGTTACTGCGCTGATTGCGGACGTAGCTGCTGCCGCATTTGGAGCATTTCAGCTTGCTGGTGAAGCAGGTGATGTTCAGGCTCTTATTTGCAAAAGCGCCCAGCTCCTTGCGGCGGGCCATTTCTTCCTGCACATACTGGAAGGTCTCCATGTCGATGATGGCCTCGTGCGTATCTTCCACATAATACTGTGGAAGTTCACCGCGATTCTTCTTGCGGCGCTTGGTGATAGGGTCTTCAATGAATTCCTTCTGCAGGAGCAGGTTTCCGGTGTAGGTGATATTCGTAAGAACCACCTTGATGTTGGAATCCACCCACCGGCAGCCGTTCGCCGTGGTGATGCCTTCCGCTTCAAATTCACGCTCGGTCTCAAGTCTGGACTTCACATCAAGGAAGTTCTGGAAGATGCGACGGACGATGGCGGCTTCTTCCGGCTCGATGACCAGCTGGTCGCCTTCCCAACGGTAGCCGTAGATGCGGAAGTGTCCGTTCGGGATGCCCTGTTCCATGCGCTTGCGAACGCCCCATTTCACGTTGTTGCTGAGGCTGGTGATTTCCTCCTGTGCAAAGGATGCCAGCAGGGTCATCATAACCTCGCCGTCGCCGGAGAGCGAATTGATGTTTTCCTTCTCGAATCTGACCTCGATGCCCAGCTCTTTCAGGTGTCTGACGGTCTCAAGCAGGTCGACCGTGTTTCTGGCAAAGCGGGAAATGGACTTCGTAAGGATGATGTTTATCTTTCCGGCCTCGCAGTCGTCGAGCATCCGCTGGAATTCTTCTCGCTTGGATGCCTTTGTGCCGGTGATGCCGTCATCTGCGTAGACCCCAACATACTCCCATTCGGGATTTGCCTGAATCAGTTCGCTGTAATAGCTGACCTGAGCTGATAAGGAATGGTGCAAGCGCTCAGTCTCAACAGAGACTCTGGCGTAAGCTGCGACCTTTTTCCGGGTCGGCAGGACTGGCAATGTCGGCTCGATTTTGTTGATTTTTCGCATAAAATCAGCTCCTTTCCGCTACTATACATCACTCTAAAAGGCCATTAAGTCAACGGCTGTGCGGCAAATAATGTACCCAATAATGGCTGGTATTTTTGCAGCATCTTTGTATCAATTATGGCGTATTGCTCCTTGGTGATGAGGCCCTTTTTCAGCATGGAACGGAACATGTTCATGGTCGCTTGGTAGAGCTTTTCACGCTCGAACTGGTCTTCATTCATGCCCATCACCGCCTCTGAAGCGGTCTGCGATGTAGCAGACATGGGAGCAGTATTTTCTGTGCGCATTTCCATAAGCCGTGAACTCCTTTCCGCAGCAAGCGCAGGTAAAGTGGTAGATGGCCTTCTTGTTCACCATTTCAGGATGTGAGTTCCACCAGCGTACACGGCAGCTATCGGAACAGAACTTGACCGGTTTGCGTCCGGGAGTCTGCGTCAGTGGCTTACCGCAGCAACGGCAGCAGTTGGCATCCAGTTTTTCTTTTGTGTTGGTCTCCGCCTTGGTACCGGACAGTGCATTCCTTCGGCAGAAAGCGGACACCTGATTCTTGGTGAGGCCCAGCGCCTCTGCAATGGTCGCGTATCCGTAGCCGGACTGGCGGAGCTGTTTGATTTTAAGTTTTTGTTCATTCGTCATATCAAAACACCTCCACTACCCAATGGAGATGAGCTGGGATTTTGAGCCACAAAATAAAAAAAAGACCTGCAGGCTCCCGAAGGAACCTACAGGTCAGGAATGGATGCAAAGTATCAGATTCTGGTCGCGTAGTCGAGGGAAATCCATCCGGCACCGGACTTTAAGCGGCCCCAGCCAGCGGTGGAACCTTTACCAGCTTTCACTTCCATGATGGTGAACACGCCCTTGCCGGTGTATTTACCGATAGTGGCATAGTTCGTGCCAGCACCCTTACGGATGTTCAGATTGGAGATGGAAACGCGCACGAGGAACGGAACCTCAGCAGGCTTGTCCTCGGCAGGTGCAGCGGCATCATACTGAGTGAGCTTCCAGCGCTCGATGATATTGCAGATGCTCTCCACATAAGTCGGAGAGGTCGCATAGCCGCCGTCCTTGATGAGCTGGATTGCCTTCTTGTAATCTGTGCAGCCCTTCAGGCCATCATAGCGGAGCTTGCAGCCGTTCTTAGCACCGAGCAGATATGCGGAATGGTCTGCGATGGACTTTTCCACGGACGGATACTTGCGGAAGTCAGCAGTAATGGTCACATACTGGCCGTTCTCATATTCCTGTGTCTTCTTGGTGTAGACGGAGCTACCATCCCAAGTGGAGCCAGACCAAGTATTGCCAGAGAGGGACTTCTTCATGCCGAAGCAGTTGTTGGCATTCTGGGCCAGTTCAGACTTGCCATAGCCGGACTCCAGAATGAACTGTGCCAGAGAGACAGATGCGAGGATGCCGCTGGACTTCTGGTCAGCAGTGAAGAGCGGGCCGACCTTGGCGATGATATCAGCTTCGGACATATCCTTAAAGGTAGTCGCCTGAAGACCGGAAGGCGCAGGAGTTGCCGCACCAGCCATCTCTGCCTTGACCGCCTGACGGAAGGTGTCCATCGTATAGCTCATGCCGAGGCCCTTCCAGAGATGCTCCGGGTCGCCGTGATTGGAGGAGATGCCCTTGGCGTGACCTTCCTTATGGGAGATGATAGCCGTCAGAGGATTGAGGCCATATTCCTTGCAGAGCATGGCGAACAGCTCAACAGCGGCTTCATAGGTGCGTTTGGCCACAGCCCTTGCGGTAGCAGTATCGGAACAAGTGAAAGATGCACCGCCCGTATACTTGATGCAGGCCGGCTCGCACATCTCTACGCCGATATGACTAT
>CAOJIB010000062.1 GCA_948436455.1 uncultured Blautia sp. | reverse complement strand
AAATGAATTCTGCCTGTTCGATTCCAATTCGAGGGCGTAGCCCTCGAGCACCCATGACAAAAATTTACTTTGTCTATAGTCTTCGAGATTCCCTTTGAGGGTCGCCGAATGGCGATGTGGAAATCTGGAAGCGAAAAGAAGCTGCGCACGGGTTGGTGTACAGCTTCTTTTGGATACTTTCGTATGCATTTGCTAGTATTTTATGGCGCGGCTGAGAATTTTTTTCTGTCTATCCAGGAAATCAGAAGGAGCAAGATTCCACTGGTCGTTACACCGATGGCATTGGAGGGTATGGCCGCCAGTACTGCTGGGAACATCTGGGAAAACTGTTCCCACAAAAGCGCTAGGAGCACGGAGCCGATCATGGAAGCAAGCGCCGCCCTGGCGGTGATCCATTCCCATTTCATACCCAGCGCCATGGGCAGGAAAACGGAGGTGGCATAAAACAGTCCGGACAGATAGAGAATATTGATAATATTGCTGCTAAACAGGGAAATTCCTAGGCTGCACGCGGCGAATACAAGCACGCTTCCTTTGGTCCACAAAAGGGAGGTCTGCTTTTGAGGCAGAATATCTTTGACGAAGATGGTAGTCATTGCATGCAGCAGGGACGTTGCGGTGGAAATCGTGGCGGCGAAGACGCCCGCCACGCCGAATCCCAATAGGCCCGGCGGTAAAAAGTGGATCAGCATTTGGGGATAGATCTTATTTTCATCGCTGATCCCCGGAAGCAGCTTCCATGCGGTAATGCCAATAAGGCCCAGCAAAATGGATACGATCAGGTAGAACCCCGCTGTAAAGAACACACTGAATTGAGCGGTGGATTCGTCCCGGGCGGCGGACATTCTCTGGATATATCCCTGGCTGGTGGAATAGGAAAGAAAGCAGAGAAATACCCAGGAAAGGGGCGTGCGTATTCCGATGGTGTCCATACGAAGGAAACTCGCCGGCAATCCTGCGACGACGGCGCCGATCCCCCCTGTGTCAAATAAGATGAACCCCAGACAGAGGAATAGGGACAGCAGGATACATAGAAAGAGCGCCGCGTCCGTATTTACGACGGCCTTTAGCCCGCCGCCGGCCAGGCATACGACCAGGAGCATGCTGATAACCAGGGAAAGCCTGGTGTCGATTTTGGCGATGGACTGCAGCATCACGCAGGAAATGGTAAACTGTGCCGATAGGGCCGCCATATAGGAGCATAAGTGCATCCACGCCGCCAGCCGGCCCGCCGCCTTGTTGTATCGCTTTCCCAGGTATCCTGGTACGGTGTCTCCCTCCAGATGATTGAATCTTTTGGCGAGGAAAAGCCCTACCAAAAGGAATGCGGGAACGGCTGCCAGATCCCACCACATACCAGCCAAGCCAACCGTATAGCAGTAGCCCACGGTGGCGATGATTGCGCTGCCGCCCAGGTCAGTAGCAGCCATGGATAACCCTGCCTGCAGCTTGTTCAGGCTGTGGCTTGCCGTCAGGAAATCTTCCGTATCTTTAGAGGAAGAACGGCGCCCGATATACAGGACGCATAAGATTGTAAACGCGACGATGATATAATCAAGCAGTTTCATGGGTCACCTCGCCGGTGTGTTTTTTTTCATAGCGATCCAGTAAATAGGCGTTGACGATTACAACGATCAGCGCGCCGATGAATAGGAGCAGGATATTTTTGTAGCCGGCGTTGCCGTAAAGATCGATCCAGCGGCCGCAGACGGTGTACAGCCATAAATCAGTGGAATAGCCGATGGCGGAGGTGATTCCCATAGCCGTTCCAGTGATTTCATAGGGGATTTTGGCCTCAGGGATCGGTGTGTACATGCCTGGTCTTGCCGCGGAGAGCAGCACGACAAGAAGGAGCATCAAAAGGAATGCTATCGTGCCCATGGAGCGATTCTGAGGAAGGAATAACAGCGCGGCCAGCAGGACGATCATACCTGTCGATGTAAGCAGCAGGAATTTTGGCGTCTTTAAGCGATCCAGCGCATAGCCGCCCAGCGGGCTAAAAAACATGCGCGCCAGGGTTCTGTGAAAAATGGCGAATCCGTTTCCAATGGCGGCGGAAAATCCAAAGACCGCGATCAGATAAGGATTGAAATAGGTTAGCCCCGTGACGATCACGAACATGCCCATGACAATAAAGCCGTTCAGCCAGGTCACCGGATGCAGAAGCGCCTTTTTCACCATTTTGAGATTGAATTCCGCTGTCGGCGCGTTTCCCTGGATATCCTTGGTCAAAAACAGGATTAGAAGGCTGACGATCACCAGGATGAGGACGTAGATGCCTACAATGCCTTTAAAGCCGGTAGTTTCGACGATTTTTCCCATAAAAGCGAGCAGCCCGTAGCTTGTCACAGCCCCCAGGATCGCGTAGCTCAGCTCGAAAAAGCCGAAAATCTTGCCTTCGCCGTCTGCATCAGCCTGGGCGCGGATCAGCTTCATAGCGGCGGACCAGTGGATAAAGGTCGTCGTCAGGCCGAAGCCCAGATAGCAGAGCAGCATTCCCGTAAAGCTGTTCGTAAAGATTAATCCGCAGCCACAGACGGAGGTCAGAAGGCCCGATAAAACGACCAGCTTTTTCGGGGAGAATTTATCCGCCAGCAGTCCGCCGAACAGATATCCTGGAGTCGCTGTCAGGGAAAACATACTGAGAAGCAGTCCCGCCTGCGTATTGGAGAGCTGGAAAGCTTCCAGAAACTGGGTATAAAAAGAAGAGCTTAGGTATGGCAGATTGTAGCATAGAGCAGACATGGTTATCAGAAAAACCGTCAGATATTTTTTCCTTTTATTCATAGCTTTTCTCCTGTTGTAAAGCGGTTCCGGCGACCAGAACACCCTCTTTTAGTACGTATAACGGCAGCTTTTTCATTACGGTCAGATCTTCGTCCGGCTTTCCATCGACGACGGCCAGGTCGGCGTATTTCCCACATTTTACAGTCCCTAGCTTCTCCTCCAGCCCGACGATCTTTGCGCTATTAATCGTCGCCTGGCGCAGGATCGCTTCATTGGGAAGGCCGGTTTTGGCCCGGCTAGTAAATTCCAAGCCTACGTATTTTTCAAAATTTTCCCGGTCGAAGTCGGTTCCCCAGCCGATGGTAATCCCGGCGGCATCCGCCATTTTCATTCCTTCTATTACATGTTCGCAGGCGTCTTTGGCCTTTTCCATAAATTCCGGAAGGATTGTCCCTTCAAAGAAGTGATTGAAAAGGGAGAAAGCGATGGATAGTGTGGGTACGAGTGAAGAACGGCAGCCGTGCTTTACGAGCAGCTCGATACATTCGTCGTCCAGATAAGAGGCGTGCTCAATCGTCCGTACGCCGTGGATAATGGCTTGCTTAATTCCTTCTGTGCCATGGCAATGAGCCGCCACGTAGGTATGCAAGGAGTCGGCCGCTTCCACGATCGCCTGGATTTCCGCGGGCGTCGTTACCATTTCTCCAGGTTCGCCAGACTCGTTTAGGACGGCGCCGGTGATCATATATTTGATAAAATCCACGCCGTGTACGACTTCGTTTCTGCATACGCGCATCATGTCTTCCGGTCGGTCAACCTCTTCGTAAAGCGTGCCGAAGCTTTTATTTCCTTTGGCGATCGGGCTGATGATCTTGCCGGAAGTGATGATGCGGGCGCCCTGGATAATTCCGCGCTCTATGGCGTTTTTTATGGACACGCCTACGTAGAAATCATTGCCGCAATCCCGGATCGTGGTATAGCCATGCTTGAGATATACCCTGGCGTACTCCATGGAATCTAGCATATATTCATTCTGGGAACGGAGTACAGAGGCGTTATAATCCTGATTGGCAAACATCAGATGGGCATGAAGGTCGAAAAATCCCGGAAGAACGGTCGCGCCTTTTACGTCGATGGTGGTCCCAGAGTCTGTAGGAGCCGTACCTGGGGGACAGATCCTTTGAATGTGCTTTCCTTCGATGATGATGTCGCCCGTGGGCTGGTCGTAGCCTTCGGTCAGGGACGGAAGCAGCCGGCAATTTTTTAAAACGGTCATAGTTTTCTTTCCTTTCTCTTTTCTGCTTTAGTGGGGTGCTATAAGGGATGCGTCTTCGGGCGTTTCGTATCGCCGCCCGGTGAGTAAGATATATATATTTTAGCTGTTTCGCATCTATAGTCAAACGCAGGAAAGGGCAGAAATTTCCACTGAGAATAGAAAAATTCCACTTGTAGTAGAATTTTGTTTTATGTTAGAATCATTTCTAGAGAAAAATAAAAATCCGGATAAAAAATCAGCATTTGATGATTTATAAGAAACCGACTGGAGAGAGGGGTATAGTATGACGGATATTTCAACGGTAAATCAACGCGTCGGCGAGAAAATTCGCTATTTCCGAAGGGCGCGTAATTATACGCTCACGCAGCTGGGCGAAAAAATTTACAAAAGCAAGTCGACCATTTCCAAATATGAAACCGGGGAAATCAGCATTGATATTTCCACGCTTTATGAAATCGCGTCGGTTCTACAGGTTTCCCCATTGAATTTTCTGGTATTTGATGAAAAAGAAGAGCCAAAGGCAACGACGGTCGCATCCAGCAAGAGCCGCCCTGCGGAAAAGTTTTATCTCTATACGTATAACGGGCTGGCCAGAGAGCCTCTCCGCCGGCACATCCTTCTGGTGGGCGATACGTGGGCGGAGCAGTTTGCAGACGTATACGACTACGAAAATCCCACGCAATGCGCGTTTCATTATCAGGGAGAGGCGCAACGGACAGAATCCAGCGTTCGTTTATATATGGAAAATCTAATCAATCCTTCGGATCGCTGCTTTCTTTCTTATCCCACTACGCTGACCCGGCAGGAATACCTGATCGGTATGCTGACCAGCTTTTCTATTTCCCAATATCCGACTTTTTCTATAAAGGTGCTGCTTTCCTATGAAGAGCAAAAGGATGAGCAATGGCTAAAGGAGCGGCTATTGCTGACAAAAGAAGAAATTAGAAATATTAGAAAAAGAAATATTTTTTATTTTGATCAGCTGGATCTGATAGGGCGGTATTGATACGGAAAACCTGTCACCGGCAGCTTTTTGGCATACTAGTACATAAAGAAGGGAAGCTCAAAGGCTTCCCCGTAGTTTATGCGCTTTCGCGCAGAACTGCCCGAAAGCTCTTTTAGCCGTCGCTTCGCAAAATTATATTTGCGCAGAATACCCCGTTTTCATAGAGGAACCGGCTGTAGCCGCCGTTCTTTTCAGCGATATGGCGCACGGATGAAAGCCCGACGCCTTCGCCTCGACGTTTAGAAGACTGGAATATGCCGTCCTTTTCCTGGACTTCTCCGTCGAAGGCGTTTTCTACGGTCAGTAGTACCATATGACCGGCGCGCAGATATGCCTGCATCGTTATACGGCGTCTGTCAGGCGTCGTCTTTTTGCTGGCTTCCAAGGCATTTTCCAGAAGATTGGACAAGACAAGGCAAAGATCGATTTCCGGGATCGGAAGCTTGCGGGGCAGATCCAGTTGGAAAGTAAAGGGAATGTCATATTTCCGGTACAACAGTCCGTAGTGGCTGGCTACGCTGTCAACAACGGCATTTTCGCACAGGCCCAGTTCCGCATCCGGTAGGCTCTCCTGCGCTTCCAAGAGATAGTTGATTAGGCTGTCCCATTCCTTTTGAACGGCAAGGCCTTGCAGGACGTGAAAATGGTGACGCATATCGTGGCGCGCTTCCCGGGTTTGGGCGATGGAGGTGCGCAGATTGTCGTACCGTGCCTGCTGCATGGAAAGAAATTGATTCTCTCGGCGGAGCCGGTCGTTGCGATTTAAGCTAGACGCCATGAGGTAGAAAAGGGCGTAAAATAAAAGGAGCAGGAACAAAAGCACAAAGCCCAGGAGGATATAGAGCGGCCGCAGGCGCCCAAGGTTCAGAATCGTCGGATTTTTGGGGATCATGGAAAAATTCAGGCCGATGAACAGAAGCGGCAGGGCCCAGAACACATACCAGGTTTGCGCAAAGGCCTTTTCTTCTAAAAGTCTTCGGGTGGCATGTGTGGTTGGGTACCAGGATGCCGCCAGAAACGCGCAGCACAAAAGGAGCCAAAGCAGCGAGGCAAAAAGGGAAAGAGGAGGCGCCGGCTCCCCAGGGGATAAAACACCGCTAAATCCCACGGCTACGCTGCCCAGGCAGGAAAAGACGCCACATATGGCAAGGAAAACGCTGATCGACTTCCAGCGCGTGATCTTTAGCGTATGAATATAGAAAAGGCCCAAAAGGCCGGCAATAGGAAAAAACAGCCAGAGGGTTTTTATTGGGAAAAGACAGCTTATGCCTCCGCCAGCCAGGCAAAGCAAGATTGTCAGTGGGATGGTCATAGCCGCCAGCTTGGCGGGAGACAGCCGCAAATACTGCTTCATGGGCAGGTAGGCGAGCAGCATACCAGGAAGAAGAATCATAAGCTCCAGCGTAGAGCTGGCGAATTCCTTCATACTCCTTTCCCCCTTCCAAATAAGAAGTCGCCGAAAGCTAGACGGGCGGCTTTGGAATGATTGCGGCTAACGGGAAGCCTTTGTCCGTTCTTAAGGATAAAATTCACCCCGTCGAAATCCTCGGCGTGTTCCAGATTAATAATCAGACCCCGATTGCACAAGAAGAAACGCTCGTCCGTCAGCCTGGCGGTAAACTCGCGGAAGGTTTGGCGTGTGACTGTGTTTGAACCGTCCGTCGTATAGATGTGCATTTGATGCTGATAATGCTCCGCATACAGGATTTCTCCGAGGCGCAGCCGGATAGAGCCGCCGGTTGTGCGCACTTCAATATATCGATCCTGGGTGGGAAGCCGTTGCACGATTTCGTCAAATAAGGAAGCCAGTTCTTCGTCCGAATAGGGTTTTACCAGATAATGGAACGCCCGGACGCGGAAGCCGTCCAGGGCATGATCTGCAGAAGTGGTGGTAAAGACCAGCAGGCAGTCCCTATCGAAATCCCGCAGCGCCTTTGCCGTATCGATGCCGTTCTCGTCTTTCATATAAATATCCAGGAATACCAGATCAAACCGCTCTTTTTGAGCGGCCAGAAGAAATTCCCCGCCAGAGCCAAAGGCTGCGATCTCGGCGGCGAGGGACAGGCGGGCAAGCTGTCCGTGCAGCCGACTTTGCAGGCTGTTCTGTTCCGATACAATATCATCCACAAGTGCGATCCGCATGGAAATTCCTCCTTTACATAACATCTTCTCTCCTATCATAGCATAGACGTTCCTAAAAAACAAAAAAAGTAGGATGCAATTCGTGCCAGATTTTCGCAATTCGTGCTGTTCTTATTGACAGGGAAAACAAAATAATACAATCGTTTTGGCGGATGCGCCGCGTTTCATGATGCAGATGGAGCGCGGCGTGTTCGCCTTTTGGCCAACCGGCATTTTTGGATTATATTTTCACACAATTCTGTCGATAGAAACAGTATATAAAATGATGTAGGAAGAAGAAGAGGAAAAGTGAGGAACTATGAAAATAAAATCCCAGGAGCAGGAAAATTCCTTGCGGGTGCAAAATGTGGAACGGCCCAGGCGCAACGAGCCGGTCACTCCGGTAAAATCAGTATTGTCGGTGGGAGCGGAGGATCTGGAAAAGCTGCAGAAAGTTAGGGCTGGGGAGATGCTGCTGAATCAGGCGGTATACGCCAATCAAAAAAGCCGCCAGATGCAAGAAGAGGCTCGGGAGCGGGCCAAGGAAAGGGAAGAAAGCCGTCAGGTCAGGGATCGGGCGCAGCTGGAGGGCCGGCCGGCAGAGCCGCTTAAAGAGGAGAAGGCCGCCTGGGCGGAGGAGATTCAGAAGCTTTTGAAGCTACTTATCCAGTGGGAGCCGCCGCCAGGACAGTCACTGCACGCAGCGATGGCCGAGCTACAGAAGTTGTACCAGGAGATTTATAAAAGCATCCTTGAAAATTTCTCCGGAGAACTTCAGCAAGTTTGTCTGCTGCGGCTAAAGGAAGAAATGCTGCGGGCGATTGAAAAGGCGATGAAAGCGGATCTGAAAGAATTGGCGGCATTTTTAAAGGATGCCGGGGAAGACGGCGGCCTGCCTGGTATTGAAGCGTCCCTGTATCATCAGGCCACGCAGAAACGCCTGTCGGCTGCGGACGGGCGGGCTTTGGTACGCCAGTATCAGACGGGCGGGCCGTTTTTGGCCAAATTTCCGGAGATGGCGGCGGCCTCCCAAAACGGTTATATTTATAAAAAAGGAGGCACCAATAGCATTTCCGTCGATGATTTTTATAGCCGGACAAGTGAAAAGGGGGCTGGTGATTTCCTGACCGGAGGCGCCAGCTTGGAAAGGAGCCTTATAGGCCTTTCAAAAGAGGAAAGCCTGGGGAGAGCGGCTGTTGCAAAAACCATGGGAAGCAGGGAGCTGCAGAGTGCGGAGCGCTTTGCTTCGTATATGAATCTGGAAGGCGCCCGCCTTCCAGAGGCGGCGATTTCGGCCAGGAATGAAGAAATGCTGGGTGTGATGATGGGAACGGTGTATGTAAAGACGGCCGTCTTTTTACAGCAGAGCCGGGTGGGGCGGGATCTGTCCGGTCTGATCCAAGACGCGGTGGATCGGTTTGTCCGAAACCGGCTGCTAAATGTCAGCTCCCAGCTAAAGACGCAGAACGCCCGGCAGGAGGGCGGCTTGGATTATCGGGAGATTTCCCGTGCTAGCAGCCAGATGCAAAAGACGTACCAGAAGACGGGAGATTTCCGGTCGTCGCTTCTTAAAGGGATTAAAACGGCCTACGAACGCTTTTTGAAAAAGCAGGAGGATTCAGGATTTTCTTCGCTGGGGCGGTACCAGAAGGGCGTGGGATTTTTCGGGGGCTTGACCGGAGGGAATCCGGAGCCGGATATGCGCCGGGGACTGATGTTTCTTCGGGAGGAATGGAATCGTTTTATCCAGGCGATGCAGTGGGAAAAGAGGGCCGGCATGAAGCTGGATGGCGATTTTGTCCGGGAGGGATTGCTTTTGGCGGGAATTCTTGGAAAAGGAAAGGGAGCGCAGACGGAAGAAGTCCAGGAAGAACAGGCTCTTAGCGTTTTGCGGGCGTCGTTTTTCGCCATGTGCGCGGGCGCGGCGCTGCTGGTGGCCGCTGGGGCGGCAGGAATTACATCGCTTCCGATTCTGGGGGGAGGCCTTTTGCTGACTGTAGTCGGAGGCGCCGTACATGTGCGTTCCAGAAAAAAATAGACGGTTTTATTCATAAAAATCCTCACGGAGGCGACGGCTTCCGTGAGGAGAATAGAGGATTTCTTTTGCGGTTTCTAAAAAGGCGCAATGAAAGGTCAGGAATCAATTTCCATGATCTTGCCATGCTCCGTGTCATAGCGGCAGTATTTCCCGTTTTCGGAAATAAAAGGCTGGTACGTATTAGATCTGGCGTCCTTCACATAGACGATCCCCGTGGCGATCATCTTGACCAGGGAAAAACGCTTGCTCATGCTGGAGATCCATTCGTAGGTCTTGCTGTTGTCGCTTTCCGTCATGACCAGCGTATAGCCGCCCTCGGATTTGGCCGGTTGGAAATAGATTCGTTCCTTCTTTTTGGAGGGCGCGTATACCTGCTTATAAATATAGGAAGAAAAGTTTTTCTTTACAAAGTCCTGGAAGCTCTTGACGGTATAGACGGTCTTGCTGACCTCGTCGGTGATCCGATCACCCCGTTCTAGGCGCGTTTTGATAATGCCTAGGACGTCGATGGACCAGTTTACAAAGGAAATACCGCCATAGTCCAGCGTTTCCAAAAGCGTGTCGATCAGCTTTCGGGATAGCATAGCGGAATGAGTTGCTTCATCATATAATTCTTGATTCATATCTGTTTCATAACCTCCCTGCAAATAGATGCGCCGTATCCCATAGGCGCTGAAAATAAGGCTGTCAGCCGCCTGTCTTTGGGCTTTCGATAGATGAGGTGGGGCGTCGAAAGGGCAGCCGGACAGACGCTTGTTCATATTTTTTATTATAAGATACCAACAGGGAAAAAGCAAGGAAAAAGGAATTTATAAAAACTTTAGTTGTGCGGCGCATAGATTGTGTTATAATAGAGAATAAAAAAGTATCTTCGGCAAAAACCCGGTTCCCGGGAAAGTGGAAGTGCATGTGAAAGAGAGGAAATCGTTTATGGCAGAGGATTATGAAAAGCAGGACGGACCAGAAGAAATTCCCGGGGAGACAGGCGATCCGAAGGATACGGAAAACGAATACGAAAAGGTATGCTTCCTGTGCCGCCGCCCGGAGAGCCGGGCCGGAAAAATGTTTGAATTGCCCAATCATGTACATATTTGTACAGAGTGTATGCAAAAGAGCTTCAACGCCATGAATAATTCCAACGTCAATTATATGGATCTGATGAAGCATATGCCCAATATCAGTATGATTGACCTGACAAATATGGCCGGGCAGGTTCCGAAGAAGCAGCAGGTAAAGAAAAAGGCAAAGAAGAAAGAAAAGGCCCCGAAGACGATCGATCTTCGAAATATTCCCGCGCCTCACAGGATTAAGGCCAGTTTGGACGATTATATCATCGGGCAAGAACACGCCAAAAAAGTCATGTCTGTGGCAGTCTATAACCACTATAAGAGAGTGGCGACGGATACGATGGACGAGATTGAAATTGAGAAGTCCAATATGCTGATGATCGGTCCTACCGGCAGTGGAAAAACGTATCTGGTAAAGACGCTGGCAAAGCTTTTGGACGTGCCGCTGGCTATTACGGACGCCACCTCTTTGACAGAAGCCGGCTATATCGGCGACGATATCGAAAGCGTGGTTTCCAAGCTTTTAGCGGCGGCGGACAACGATGTGGAGCGGGCGGAGCACGGCATTATTTTTATCGATGAGATCGATAAAATCGCCAAGAAAAGAAACACGAATCAAAGAGACGTCAGCGGGGAAGCGGTACAGCAGGGGATGCTAAAGCTTCTGGAGGGCAGCGATATTGAAGTGCCGGTGGGGGCCAACAGCAAAAACGCCATGGTGCCGCTGACGACGGTCAATACCCGGAATATTCTCTTTATCTGCGGCGGCGCGTATCCGGAGCTGGAAAATATCATAAAGGAACGGCTGAATAAACAGGCGTCCATCGGTTTCCACGCAGATCTTAAGGACAAATACGACGGGGACGATACACTTCTGGAAAAGGTAACGGTGGAGGATCTAAAAAATTTCGGGATGATCCCGGAATTTCTGGGAAGGCTGCCGGTGATCTTTACGCTGCGGGGACTGACAGAGGAAATGCTGGTGCAGATTCTAAAGGAGCCGAAAAACGCGATTCTAAAGCAGTATCAGAAGCTTCTCGCACTGGACGAGGTAAAGCTGGAATTTGAAGAAGGCGCACTGGAAGCGATTGCGAAAAAGGCTATGGAGAAAAAGACCGGCGCCCGGGCGCTGCGGGCGATTCTGGAGGAATACATGCTGGATATTATGTATGAAATTCCAAAGGATGACAGCATTGGTCAGGTGATTATCACCAGGGAATATATTGAAGGAACAGGCGGACCGCAAATTCTTCTGCGGGGGCAGGAGGCGCCTCTGCTAGAGTCAAAGGCATAAAAGCCGGAAAGGAAAACATGATGGGAAACGATTTTTTTGGAGATTTGGGAGAAACGCTGAGCAAGACGGCGAAAGGTATCGGGGAAAAGGCGGATATTTTCTTTGAGACGCAAAAGTTGATGAACAAATCCGCCGCCGAGCGCCGCTTGATGGAAAAAACGCTGAACGACCTAGGCAATCTGGTTTATCGCCGCTTTGTGGACGGAGAGGAATACGACGCGGAGCTTGGCGGGTTGTGCGAGGAGATTACGGCGCACCAGACGGTGCTTGCCGGTTATAAGGAGGAAATCGCCCAGCTAAGAGGCCACAAGATCTGCGGAGACTGCGGAGCCAGCATCTCTAGGGACTGCGCCTTTTGCCCGAAGTGCGGCACGCCTTGTCCGGAGCCGGAAGAAGAGCAGATGCCGGCGGCCTTTGAAGAAATGGATGAGGAAATTGAAGAAATCCTAGAAGAAGAGGCTGCAAAGGCAGAGGAACCCACAGAAGTAGAAGAGGGCGGCGAGGAATGATAGGAACGGAGAAAAAGATCCTGGTCCTTACGCCGTTGACAGAAAGTCAGAAGGCTTATCTGCAGGCTAAAGCCCCTGGATATCAATGGGAATATACCAGCGATGAGAAAGTCACGGCCGGGCAGGCGGCGGATGCGGAGATCATTTTGGGAAATCTTCCGCCGTCCTTATTGAGCGAGTGCCGTTCCCTAAAGTGGATGCAGCTGCATTCTGCCGGAGCCAACGGCTATACGGATCTTCCGGGAGAGGTGCTTTTGACGACGGCCTCCGGCGCGTATGATTTGAGCGTGGCGGAGCATCTGTTCGCTATGCTGCTGGCCGTCTATAAGCGTCTATTTGCTTACCGGGAAGGTCAGCAAAAAGAAGTCTGGCGGGATCTAGGAGAGGTAAAGACCCTGCGGGGGCAGACGGTGCTGGTGGTGGGCCTGGGAAATATCGGCCGGCGTTTCGCCGCCTTTGCTAAGGCTTTTGGGGCCCATGTGATCGGCGTTAAGCGTCACGCGGGAGAATGCCCGCCGGAGGTGGAAGCTGTGCATCCTATGGAGGATTTGCTGCCGTTGGCTGGGAAGGCGGACGCGGTGATTTCCTTCTTGCCCGGCACCGCCGCCACCGAGGGGATTTTTGGAGAGGCGTTCTTCCGACAGATGAAAAAGGAGGCTGTTTTTCTAAATGGCGGCCGGGGAAGCGCCGTATGCCAGGAGGCGCTTTTAAAGGCGCTGCAGGAAGGAAAGATCGCCGCGGAGATGCTAGACGTTACGGAGCCGGAGCCCCTGCCCGCGGGCCATCCGCTGTGGAGCCATCCGAATTTATATCTGACGCCCCATGTGGCCGGCGGCTTTCATCTGGACGAAACCATCGAGGAAATTGTCCGAATCGCCGGAGAAAATCTGGAGAATTACCTGGCGGGAAGGCCGCTGCGCAATCTGGTGAACCGGAAGATGGGGTACTAAAATATGAAATAAGAGGACGTCTGAAAAGGGCGGCTCCGATAGAACGGCATAAGATAGATTTTAAGAGAAAATAGCGTTATTATAGAAGCTGCTTTCTATAATGTATTGGAGTTTCCGGCATCGTGTCGTGGATGTCGAAAACTCCAATACTTTTATATCCTACGTTCGAAGGATATAGCTACCTTGTTTCGGCCTGTGATATTATTTTATGAGAAGTTATCAAAATAAAGTTCCCTCTGTTAGAAAAATAAAAAGTATTCTCAGCAATTATCTGAGGAAGTTTCCTCGTCTTTTATAATCGGCGGAATTTGCGCCATTAGATTGTCGATGTCCTCAAACATGGCGCTTTTCGTAGTACCTAGGAGCTTGGCATGATTGATATGTTTGATGACTTCTTGGTACTGGTTCTCAATTTTATCAAAAAAGCCGCAGAGCGTTTGAAGAGCCGTTTTAGAGTCTTGGATGACTTCGGAGATTTCTGACTGTACGACCGTGGCGTTTTCTGCCGCCTGGGTGATTTTATCAAAAGTATCGTACGTGTTCTGGACTTTTTCCAGATTGTCGCCCATTGCCTGTTGGGAGGTATGGATACTGGCGTTGAGCTTTTCTGTGCCTTCTTCCACGTCGCTGATATTGGAATCGACCAAAGCCGCCAGCTCTTTAATACCGTCGGCCAGCTGTTTTACTTCTGTGGCCACGACTGCAAAGCCTTTTCCCTGATCGCCGGCTCTGGCGGCTTCCACGGAAGCGTTTAGCGCCAGAATATTTGTCTGGTTTGCAATGAAAACGATTTCTTTCATACAACTCTTGATTTTTTCCACCGACGCCTGCAGCGCTTCAAAAGTACTGTTCATTTCTACAAAATATTCTTCTACCTGCTGGGAACTGTCTTTGAGCGTTGTGACCGTATCTTGTGCCTGGCTCACCGACTGTTCGATTTTATCTTTCACAACGGCGAATTCTCCGGACACCTGATCAATGTTGGAAAAGGTCTGGTCAAAGTCCTGGAGCTTTCCCTGGAATTGCTGTGCCTCGCGTAGCACGTTATCAAAGGAGCTGTTTACCCGGCCAAGCTCCAGCAGAGAATCTACTTCTTTTTGCACAAGCTCGCCATGATAGTCCTTTAAAGTTTTCATGACAAACAGCACCGGATACAGACCTTTCCTTTTTTCTGGTTTTTCTGTTGCTTTTTTTGGGCCGTTTTTTCGAAATAGCATTCGTCATTCCCCCTTTTATTCAAATACGACGCAGGTCATGGACTGGTTTACAAAGCGGTTGTTATAATGCTCGCCGTATCCCACGAGACCGGCATGGCTGCCTAAGGCGCTCATTTCTTTTAAATATTCCTGCATATAGTGATTTTGCGTAAAAAGCTTGTAGCGGAACAGACAGTTTACGGAAAATACCGCCGAAACTTTCGGGAAATCCCGATGAATGGTCTGGATGGTATTTTTTACGATCGCCCGATAATCTCCTAATTCCAGCAGGATCAGCACGTCGGAATCGTTGACTTGCCGAAAACATGCCAGCGCGTTCCCAGCCACCTCTTTAATAGAAATGATGCAGACGTCGTTGCCATTAATTTTCCCGAAGGGATTTTTAAAGGTCTGCGTTGGAATCTGTTCTTCCGTAACGCCGAGGATTTTCTGGTATACTTGCTTGGCGGGCATTCCATTCAGCGCGCCGAGAATGTAATTGGCTTTATCTGTCTGCGAAGCGATGAATCGATAATCGCCCATCTGGTGATAAATGTTTTCTTTGTAGGCTTTCACCCGTCCGTGTTCGTTTCGGATCAGCGCGTAGGCTATGCTGTCCGGATAAACTTTGCCGTTGGCGGAAACCTTGCCCTTGTCGCCAGTTCCTCCAACCAGAGAAATCTTTCGATGCTTCAATACGCTGTACATGGTAGTTAGCGCGCAGGCGTCGTTTCCAGAACAAAAATCAATGCAGACGGTATTCTCCTGCGAGCCGTTTACCCGCCGTACGTCGTTCTCTAAGCGGTCGATATATTTTACAGGCATGACAGATACTTCTTCGAGTACGTTCGCCGTCGCGCAGATCCCGTCTGAAAAGGCGATCACGCCCACGCCGTTTTCCACTATCCGGATATCATAGCTCATACCGATGCATCCGATGCTGGGCACGCCCGGAAATATTTCCTCCAGTTCCCGCACATGTGTTTCGAACTGTCGTTCATTCGATAATAGTAAAAGAAGCTGCGGCTTTCCAAGTCCGCGTACAGCTTCCTTTAAGTCTCCATTCCTGCTCATTCCAAAAAACTGTTTCATGGCACTTCCCCTTCATTATGTATTTAATTGGATAAAAGTAAGACGCTTACCGGGCGGAGTATGTTGGCAAAACAGTAAGCCGTAGGGGGCGCTTAACTGCCGCCTGGAGAACCACCTATCCGGTTTTGTCTGCAATGGAATATTTTACTTTATTTTACGGTAAGTCGTCAACAG
>CAOJIB010000061.1 GCA_948436455.1 uncultured Blautia sp. | reverse complement strand
AAAGGTCGCCGATCTAAATCCGAAGCGGGCCGAACAGTTCGTCGCCGAACATCCGGGAAAAGACATCGAAATCATTCCCCTGGAAAATGCGTACTATGAAAAAGTGGATATCCTGTGTCCCTGCGCCATCGGCGGTATTTTCTACGACGAAAACATCCCGAAGCTGCAATGCCGTTACATATGGGGCTCCGCCAACAACCAGCTCAAGGCTTCCAGCCAGGAGGAAGAAATCCGGCTTTCCAAGCTTCTGGCGCAAAGAGATATTCTGTTCCAGACCGAGTGGTGGCACAATACCGCCGGCGTCATCTGCGGCGCGCAAGAATATCTGTTAGGAAAGAACGCAACCTACGAGCATCTGATCCAGGTGATCGACGAGGTTATGCCAAAGTCCACTTTTGAGAACCTGACTGAGGCCAAGGAAAAAGGGATCACACCCTGCGAAAACGTATATCGTAAGTGCGAAACCGTCATATACGGCGACTGATTCGTTACCGCCTTGCAAGGCGGCGCCATATACGCGGTAACCTGATCTTGCTCATGATCATTACGTACATTCTCCCAAGGCATTTCGCAAAGGGAATGCTTTGGAAACGTCCGCTTAGAAAAAGAGAGGAGGGACGACAATGAATAAGAAAAAAGAAGAAGGCTTCGGCAGTATCCTGGGATTTTTGCTGGTGGCGATCGGATTTGCCGTAGGCGTGGGCTCCCTGTGGAGATTCCCCTACGTATGCGGCTCCAATGGAGGCGCGATCTTTATCCTTGTATATATCCTGGTGATCCTTCTGATCGGCATCCCGCTTCTAACCGTCGAGATCACCATGGGCTTTCAAACACAGAAAACAGCGATCCTAGCCTATAAGGAACTTGCTCCCGGAAAGAAATGGTATTTTGCCAGCTATCTGCATATCCTTGCGGCCGTTATGGTATTCGCCTATACTTCCCCCATCTATGCCTGGGTGCTGACCTACATCTACCGGACCGCCACCGGATTTTTCACCGGTATGGACGCCGCCGCCATCACCGCTTCCTTCGACGCCTTAAACGCCGACCATACGACGATGATGATCGCCGCCGTTGTCAACTGGGTGCTGATCTGCCTGGTCGTCTACCGCGGCCTGCAAAACGGCGTGGAAAAGATTTCCAAGATCATCCTGCCCCTTCTGGCGCTGATTATGCTGGTCTGCATCTTCATCGGCATCCGTCTGCCGGGCGCCATGGACGGACTGAAATTCCTGTTCTGGCCGGATGTGACGCACTTTACCTTCCATTCCTTCACCACGGCCCTAGGGCAGGCGTTCTTCGCTATCGGCATCGGCATGCTGGCCTCTATGGTGTTCGGCAGCTACATTAAGAAAAAAGACGAAGTCATTGTCAAGGACGCCTCCATCATCAGCGGAGCAATTATCTTTGCCGGCATTGCGGCGGGCCTGATGATTTTTCCCATGGTCTTTGCCTTTGGGCTGGAGCCCTCCGCAGGCACCGGGCTGACGCTGCTGACCTTGCCCAACGCCTTTTTGGCCGTATCCGGCGGACGGGTAATTGGCACCTTGTTTTACGTCGGCTTTTATATCGCCGCTTTTTCCTCCGCCATTGGAATCTGCGAATCGATCGTAGCCGTATTTATGGACGTCTTCCGTGTCTCCAGAGGAAGGGCCCTGGCGCTGACGATGGTTTTCGGCGTAATTATCGGTACGATTTCGATTTGTGACTTGAATTTATTCGACAAATTTGATATCATAACTTCAAATTACATCATTGTAATTGGAGCGTTTCTGATTTCCATATTTACCGGATGGATCTGGGGGGCCGAAAACGTGCTGGATGCGGCGAATATCCGGCATAAGGCGCTGCGGCTGTGGATTTCTGTCTGTCTGAAATACCTCTGTCCCGTAGCGATCATTATTATATTTATAGGAAATTTCCTGTAATTCCGGTATATAAATGTATCGGCAGGTGTGCACAGTGCGTTGCGCATGCCTGCCGCCTTTGCGCGTTTATCAGTTACAGGAAGACAGGAGGTATTTATGGGGAAACAAAAAGGAACCGGGATAGGTATCGGAGCGATCGGCATTATCGTCTGCTTCATTCTGATACTGGCGATTCCCGGCAGCAGAGAGATCTTTAAGACGCTGTCCGCTTCCCATCCCTTTCTGATGGGATTCCTGAAATTCGGCGTCCTGGCCACGACCGGCGAGGTCTTAAGCCTTCGGCTGGCCAAAGGAAGCTGGCAGCTTCCGGACAAGCTGTGGCAGCGCGCCGTGATTTGGGGACTGATCGGTGTGGCGATCACCTTCATGATGAAGATATTCTCTGCAGGTGTGGACGGTCTCTTGGCAGCCGGCGTCCTTCCGGCGGCAATTCTTCGACCGTTCTACATAAGCGCCATCATGAATCTGACCTTCGGGCCGGCCTTCATGGCATTCCACAAGTGTACGGACCAATGGCTGAACCTAAAGAGCAGCACAGGGGGGAAAGTGAGCCGCTCTCAGGTAATCGCCGCCGTAGATTGGACGGGCTTTACAAACTTCACGCTGTTTAAGACCATTCCGTTTTTCTGGATTCCGGCACATACGGTCACTTTCATGCTTCCCGCAGAATATCAGGTGGCTATGGCCGCCCTATTATCTGTGGCGCTGGGCATCATCTTGAATCTAAATAAAAATTAATTGCAAGGAGTACGCACATGAGTTATAAGATCTTAGTCATCAATCCGGGTTCCACCAGTACGAAAATTGCCATGTTCCAGGATAAGGACATGCTGTTTAATGTGAATATTTCTCACCCGGATGAGGAGTTGAATCAATTTGCAAAAATTTCCGACCAGTTCGATTTCCGGAAGGACTGCATTTTAAAAGCGGTTGCAGACGCCGGGTATTCGCCAGACGAGCTGGACGCAGTCGTAGGACGAGGCGGCCAGATCCCCAATATCGAGGGCGGCGGCTATTTTGTGAATGACGTGCTGAAAAAGGTCTTAAGCGGCGACGAAATTCTGCCCCATGCTTCGAATCTGGGCGGACTGATCGCCGACGCCATCGCCGGCCCCTTAGGAAAGCCGGCCTACATCTACGACGCCATCGGTACGGATGAGATTACCGACGTGGCGCGGATCACCGGTATCCCGGAGGTAAAGCGCCAGCCGTTCTGCCATGTCCTCAATACGAAGGCTATGGGCCGCAAATACGCGGAATCCGTTGGAAAGACCTACGAGAGTATGAATCTTTTGATCGCGCACTTAGGCGGCGGAATCTCTATCAGCGACCACCAGGGCGGCAGGATCATCGACGTCATCTCCGACGACGGCGGCCCGTTCTCGCCGGAACGGGCGGGCAGCTTCCCGATGATGTATCTGGTGGACATCTGCTATTCCAGCAAATATTCCAAGGCAGAGCTCTCTCGGCGGCTCCGAGGAAACGGCGGCATGAAAGCGTACCTTGGCACAGCCAACTGCCAGGAAATCGAAAAGCGCATCCAGGCGGGCGATGAATATGCAAAGCTGATCTACGAAGCACAGGTATACCAGATCGCCAAGGGCATCGGCAACCTGCTGCCCGTATTTAAAACAAACGTTGACAGCGTCATCCTTACCGGCGGTATTGCCTACTCCGAAATGCTTACCGGCATGGTCAAAGAATACATCGAACCACTGGCGCCGGTAGTCGTTCTTCCCGGCGAGCACGAAATGGAAGCGCTGGCGCTGGGCGCTTACCGGATCCTGCGAGGAGAAGAAGAGGCAAAAAATTACCAGTAAAGCGGTCCCGACACGCGCCAGAAAGAAAAACCAGGGATGGCTTATCGGCCATTCCTGGCAAAGTGTCGACAAAGTCGCCACTTTGGTAAAATTTATGGCATGGCCATAAATTTTAAATACTTGCGGACAAAAGCCCGATTTGCTCGCGCAAGGACTAAAGTCCCTACAAATCGGGCTTTCTACGAACAGGCGGAAATAAATTCCTCCTGTTCGATTCCAATTCGAGGGCCAGCCCTCGAGCACTCATGGTTAAAATCTACTTTGTCTATAATCTACCAGGAATAGCTTATCGGCCATTCCTGGATTTTTTTGAAGAAAATCTTCCGCTTCCCCGTTGCTTTATGGTATAATAAAAGACAGTATCTATCGACCATTTTGTTTCGCAGCAACGAGGGATTTTCCATGAAACGTTCTACGATAAACACACCTTTAAATATTACTGAAAAAAACCGTTCCAGAATCAGCCTACTGATCTCCGTCGTCACTGTGGCGGTGCTATGCCTGCTCCTTAGCCAGTTAGATCGGATCCTTGTGCAGATTCCCCAACAGGAAAGAGAGGCCAAGGCCAAGCAGGAAGAAGAGGAGAAGGCGCTGGCAAGCGCCCAGCCGGACGTCTACACCGCCACCTTTGCCGCTGTGGGGGACAATCGCTTCAGCAATGCGCTTATTTCCTCCGGCTCTTCGGAAGAAGGCGGCGCGGCCAATTATAATTCCGTATATAGCCAAATTCAAAGTACAATCTCCGCGGCAGATTTCGCTCTAGTAAATCAAGAAACCGTTTTTACCACCAACAGCGACGCCTTTTCCGGCGAAGATACCTTCGCCAGCCCCACCGCCGTGGGGGACGCTCTAGTCAACGCAGGCTTTGACGGCATCGCCTGCGCAACGGATCATATGGATGACTTCGGCGCTTCGATGATCACCGAAACCATCTCCTATTGGAATACGTCTCACCCGGATATCAAGATTCTGGGCATCCATCCTTCGGAAACAGAGGCCGGGACGATCACCACCGTTACCATCAACCAGATCACCGTGGCTCTTTTGGATTACACAGGCTCTTCCTACACTTCCAGCCTGGATGAAAGCAGCAGCTATATGATCGATACGCTGGATCAGACAAAGATCGCCGAGGATATCACCAATGCCAAGGCAGAAAGCGACTGTATCATCGTCTATGCCAACTGGGGAAACGACGACGATGCTTCTGTAAGCGAAAATCAGAAAACCTGGGCGCAGTTTTTTCTTTCCCAGGGCGTTCTCGTCACCATCGGCGTCAATCCCCGAGAGGTGCAGCCGATGGAAACGCTGACGGATCTGGCCGGGAATTCCATGCTGGTCTATTATTCCCTGGGGAATTTTGTCTCTACCCAGAGCGCCGTTCCCAGGCTTCTTGGCGGGCTGGCCCAGTTTACTATCGAAAAGTCCGTCCCCAAGGATGCTTCTACGCCCGCTACTGTCCAAGTCAGCGCCAGCTCCTTAGAACCGCTGGTTATGCACTATAACCACGACTCCAGCGAATACGCCGTGTATCCTCTAAGTAGCTATACCGACGAGCTGGCCCAGCGGCATACCATGACGGAGAACGGCGAAGACTTTTCCGTCAGCCGTTTGGAAAGCCTGTTCCAGGAAAAGACGGGCATCTCCGCCGCAGATGCCGCCGCATTATCCTCGGCCAGCCCCACGCCGGCAGATTCCTCCTCCTTAGACGATTCTGGCGCCGGTGATTCCGACTACGGGGACTCCAGCTCGCAGGACTATGATTCAGACGAGTCTTCTTCGGACGATTCCTACCAGAATGGCACCTGGGACAATGACTCGTCTACAGACGACTCCTATGACGACGACAGTTCTTACAGCGGAGATGACTCGTCCGACGACGGAAGCTACGACCCGGATCCGCCTGTTTACGACGGCGACGCTGACGCAGATCTGGATGATGACGGTTATGTAATGGAATAAAAGATGCGACACTTCTAACCAGAAAAAAGCGCTATACTTCTGCTCGCCCGCAGAAAACGTCTAGCGCGTGTTTTATTTCACTTTTGTAAATAATCTTCTGGCGTTTTCCTCTGTCGCCTGCACCACTTGTTCATAGGAAACGCCCTTGATCTGGGCAATGGCCTCCGCCACATACGGAAGATTCAGAGAAGAATTCCTCTTGCCCCGATGGGGCGTCGGCGCCAGATAGGGAGAATCCGTTTCCAGCAGAAGCTGCTCCAGGGGCGCGTAGGCCACCACTTCCTTCAGCCTACGGGCATTGGGAAAGGTCAGCACGCCGCCGATCCCCAGGTATAAGCCCATGGAGAGATATTCCCGGGCCATTTCCTTTCCATAGGAAAAGCAGTGGATCACACCGCCGGACATTTCCCCGGCCCGCAGCTCCTTCATCAGACGCAGCGTATCCTCCGCCGCCTCCCGGCTGTGGATAATAAAGGGCAGCTTCATTTCCCGGGCTACCTCCATTTGACTGCAGAACCATTTCTTCTGCCGCAGATGGTTTCCCTTATCCCAGTGATAATCCAAACCGATCTCTCCCACCGCCACTACCTTTTCATGGAAGCACAAGCGATAGATCTCCTCGAAAACCTTTTCATTCAGGCTGTCCGCATCATCGGGATGCACGCCCACAGCTCCATAGATGAACGGATACCGCTCCGCCAGGGCGATGGTACGAGAAATATCCGCCGCTTCGGCGCACACGTTGATAATCCGGCCGACGCCGTTTTCCTCCATCCCCGCCAGCAGCTCCTCCCGATCCTCGTCAAAGGCCGGATCGTCGTAATGGGCATGGCTCTCAAATATCATTTGTTTTGCTCCTTTTCCTGCGTTTAGCAGATCTCGGCGCCCGCCGGCATATCTTTTTCCGGTATCACCAACGCCAGATTTCCGGCTTCATCTTCCGCGCACAAAATCATTCCCTCGGACATCAGCCCCGCCAGCTTGGCCGGCTTTAAATTCGTCAGCACCATCACCTTCTTGCCCACCATTTCCTCCAGCGCATATGCGGACTTGATGCCTGACACAATCTGGCGTACCTGCCCGCCGATCTTTACCTGCATACATAAGAGCTTCCGGGACTTTTTCACCGCTTCGCAGGCGACGATCTCTCCTACCTGGAACTGTAGCTTTTCAAAATCTTCGAAGGTGATCTCCGGCTTTTTCTCCAGCTCGATCCCCGGCTCTTCTTCTGCCTCCGGCTCGGCCGGCTGCATTTTTTCCGCCTTTTCCAGCACTTCTTTCAGATCCAATCGGGCAAAAAGGATTTCCGGCTTCTCTGTGACCTTTCGCCCGGAGGGATATAGACCGAAGGTATCCAGCTGGTTGAAGGACCGCTTTTCTCCGCATAGCTGCGAAAGGATCCGGGATGCCGTATCCGGCATAAACGCTTCCAGAAGCGTCGCCCCTATACAGATACTCTCCACCAAATTGTACAAAACCGTGGCCAACCGGCCTTTCTTGCTCTCGTCCTTGGCCAAAGCCCAGGGCATTGTCTCGTCGATATATTTATTACACCTCTTAAACAAGCCAAAAATTTCCGTCATGGCGTCCGCGACCCGCAGCTCTTCCATCTTGGCCTCGACCTTAGCCTTTGCGCCCAATACCAGGCTCTTTAATTCTTCATCCACCGGCTCTGTAACGCCTGGATCATTCACCATGCCGCCGAAATATTTATTGGACATGGAAATCGTCCGATTGACCAGATTCCCCAGCGTATTGGCAAGCTCGGAATTCAGCCGTTCCACCATCAGCTCCTGGGAAATGACGCCGTCGTTGTCAAAAGGCATTTCATGCAGGACGAAAAAGCGCACCGCATCCACGCCGTACAGCTCTACCAGCTCGTCCGCATAGAGCACGTTGCCCTTGGATTTGCTCATCTTCCCCTCGCCCTGCAGCAGCCAGGGATGGCCAAAGATCTGCTTAGGCAGCGGCAAATCCAGCGCCATCAAAAAGATTGGCCAGTAGATCGTATGAAAGCGGATAATATCTTTTCCTATTAGGTGAAGGTCTGCCGGCCAATTCTTATAAAACTGCTCGGTACTCTCTCCGCCGCAGTCGTAGCCAATACCGGTAATATAGTTGCTTAAAGCGTCCAACCACACGTAAACCACATGACTGTCGTCGAAATCTACCGGGATTCCCCATTTGAACGACGTCCTAGATACGCACAGATCCTGTAATCCGGGCAGAAGGAAATTGTTCATCATTTCGTTCTTGCGGGATACCGGCTGGATAAATTCCGGATGCGTCTGAATGTGCTCGATTAGGCGGTCCGCATATTTACTCATCCGGAAGAAATACGCTTCCTCCTTCGCCAGCGACACCGGCCTGCCACAGTCTGGGCATTTCCCATCCACCAACTGAGACTCGGTAAAAAACGCTTCGCAGGGCGTACAGTAAAGGCCCTCATACTGCCCTTTGTAAATATCTCCCTGCTCGTAGAGCTTTCTAAAAATCTTCTGCACCTGTTTTTCATGATCCGTATCCGTCGTTCGGATAAATTTATCATAGGAAGTATTCATCAGATCCCAGATCCTGCGTATTTCCCCGGCCACTTGGTCGACAAACTCCTTCGGGGTCTGTCCCGTTTCCGCCGCTTTTAGCTCAATCTTCTGCCCGTGCTCGTCCGTCCCCGTCTGGAAAAACACATCATATCCCTGATTCCGTTTAAACCGGGCGATGGCGTCCGCCAAAACCGCTTCGTAGGTATTTCCGATATGTGGTTTTCCGGAGGTATAAGCAATGGCAGTCGTGATATAGTATTTTTTCTGTTCCATGCCGCTCTCTCCTTTAGCTCCTTTTTGATCGGAAGCTTCAACGCCTCCGATTCAGAGTGTCGACAAAGTCGCCACTCTGGTAAAATTTATGGCTGCGCCATAAATTTTAATGACTGGAGGATAAAATCCCGATTTGCTCGTGCAAGGGCTAAAGCCCCTACAAATCGGAATTTTTACGAACGGGCGGAAATGAATTCCGCCTGTTCGATTCCAATTCGAGGGCTAAGCCCTCGAGCTCCCCTGACGAAAATTTACTTTGTCTACAATCTGAATCGAAAGATTCAACACTTCCGATTCCTTCTATTGTCTAAGGAAAAGATTAGCATAATTCAATTCTTTTGTAAATAGCGGCGCAACAACTTCACCATGTAACCGGCTTCACTGTCGCATCCATCGCACACAAAATGCTTAAAAATCGTATATAGCGCGATTTTACTCGGGAAATAAAGCAATTTCTTCCCCGCTTCAAAGATCCGAAAATCTTTTATTTCCATGGCATTCTCCATAGCTGTACAGACGAATCGTCAAATTTCGATCCCGTACACCCGAAGGGCATCCAAACTGCAGAGCAAAGAAGCTCCTTCCTTGCAAAAATTTCTTTGCTTCGCAGTTTTTTATTATATAACGTACAGCAGGTCGTTAATATCCGCACAGTAGAAAAAGGACTTGCCGCCTTGCAAGATGTAGAGTAACTCGCAGCTACAAGCGCTTCACACTCGATACGCTATACTCTTTGCGCATTTGGTATGACCGCATGGCGTTTTTGCAGGATACACGGAATACCTGGAAAATTTTTCCGGAGCTTGACATTTTTCCTCATCCGCCCTATAATAATAACAATTACTGTTATTTAAAGGAGGGGAAAATTGAAAACCCTGAAATACAGTCGGCAGCGGGAATCCATTAAGGACTTTTTACAGACCCGCCTGGATCACCCCACCGCCGATACTATTTACGAAAATATCCGAAAAATCTATCCGAATATTAGTCTGGGCACCGTATACCGAAACCTGTCCCTGCTCGCTGCGCTGGGGGAGATCACAAAGATTTCCTCAACGAACGGTGCGGATCGATTTGATCCAAATACGTCCCCGCACCATCACTTTATTTGCACAAGCTGCCAAAAAGTGCAGGATCTGGATATGTCGAATATTGATTTTATCCAGGATCTTGCCGCTAAAAATTTTCATGGACAGATCAAAAGCTATATAACAAATTTTTATGGTCTATGCGAGGAATGCCTACAGAAAAAAGAATCGGCTCCGCCCACTCTGCATAATTCCGAAGAAAATACAAAGAATATAGTTGACAAAGCAATAAATATATGATAGATTGACATCAGTAACAATTACTATTATTAGAGTTGCCATACAGCGTTTATACAGCGCCGTATTGGAAAATAAAAAGAAAAGGAGATTATAAAAATGGCAAAATGGGTATGCAGCGTATGCGGTTATGTACATGAAGGCGACACAGCACCGGAGGCCTGTCCAATCTGTAAGGCATCCGCAGACAAATTCACAAAGCAGGAAGAAGGCGGTTTAAGCTGGGCTGCCGAGCATGTGGTAGGCGTTGCCAAGGGCGTAAGCGATGATATTTTGGCCGATCTGCGCGCGAATTTTGAAGGTGAATGCTCTGAGGTTGGTATGTATCTGGCTATGGCAAGAGTTGCCAGCAGAGAAGGTTATCCGGAAATCGGCCTGTACTGGGAGAAAGCCGCTTACGAAGAGGCGGAGCATGCTGCAAAATTTGCTGAATTATTAGGCGAGGTTGTAACCGACAGCACCAAGAAGAACCTGGAAATGCGTGTTGCCGCTGAAAACGGCGCTACCGCTGGAAAATTCGATCTGGCAAAACGTGCAAAAGCTGCAAATCTGGATGCAATCCACGACACCGTGCATGAAATGGCCAAAGATGAAGCCAGACACGGCAAGGCTTTCGAGGGTCTGTTGAAGAGATATTTTGGCTAAAAGAAAGATCGTATAGAGCGAGATGCAAAGAACTGCACTGGCAGCTTCTTTGGCATACAAAGGCATCTAAAAGAGGAACGAGTATATAAACCCGTTCCTCTTTTTCCTAAAAGAAAAATTTCCGAATAAAATAAGTACTAAAATATACGATGTAAAATAATCCCTGTCTGATATATAGGAGCTGTTTTATGAATATTGAGACTATTCAATACTTATACAATAAGAAAAAGATCAAATGGTCTACCCATTGCTTAGAGCGTATGCAGGAAAGAGATATATCTACAGATGATGTAGGCAGATGTATTCTATCAGGTGAAATCCTAGAGGAATATCCAGATGATTTTCCATATCCTAGTTGCCTGCTATTTGGGTATACCCGCCATCATACAGTACTACATACTGTTGTCGGTTCCGATCATGCATTTTTGTACATAATAACAGCATATTATCCCAACAATCAAAAATTCATGGAAGATTTAAAGACAAGGAGGAAGAAATAAATGTGTATGTATTGCAAATGTCCTGATCTACTATCCTCCACAACTACTCATGTAGTAAATTATAAAAATTGCGTAATCATTGTAAAAAATGTTCCTTGTGAAGAATGCGAGCAATGCGGAGCAAAATATTATTCCGATGAAACAGCCTGTCGACTGGAAACATTAGTAAACACTGCGAAGCAGCTTATGCAGGAAGTTTCCGTTATCAATTACACACAGGTTGCATAAGAAACATAGAAAAACAATAGCCGATCCGAATCCCCCTAGAGGAGCGAACTATAGACGTCCGTTCCTCTTTTTCTATCGATGAGAAAGATTTCCCGATGATAAGTGCTCTGACAAAGATCTAAAATCTTATCAGCCTCCAACATCCATTCTCTCCTAGAATTCCATCTCAAATCCCACGTGAAGCTGCGAAAGCCTTTCTCCTAATTCCTCTTTCAAAATGCCGTAGGCCCTCTCTCCGGTGCAATGCCCCGTACATATATGGCTAACCCCAGTATCCTGCAGCTTTTTCGCCAGTTCCCGGACTTCGGCCTCGGATTTTCTGTAGAGATGAAAACCGCCAATCAGCGCATATACCCTCTGGCCCGGACAGGCGGCCTCCACTTCCTGAATAATATTCGCGGCGCCTCCATGGGAACAACTATTAAAAACCACCAAACCTTTAGCAGTTTCAAAAATCAGACTTTGCTCATGAGAAAAATCATCCGGATACCATTTTCCTTGCCGCTTTTGATACATATGCTCCTGCTTTCCAATCTTCTGCAGATTCGGCGTGGTATGGGAAAGTAAGCGTACACCCGCGCAGATATCGGTATTTCCCGAAGTATAGATGATCCTGTCCTGGTATTTTGTCAAAAATCCCCTGGATATACCTATATATATAGGAAGAAACCATTTCTTCTTATAGCAGTTTTCCGCACAACCCTGCTGCAGATAAAACTTCGCCCTTTGATTAATTTCAAAAAATTCCCCCATTCCGTTCGCATGGTCGTAATGCGCATGGGACAGGACGGCAAAATCCACATCCGGCAGAGGAATCTGCAGCTTTTTTGCATTTGCGGCAAAAAGGGCGGATGCGCCGGTGTCCAGCAGAATCTTTTTATCTTCATATGCAATATAAATACACAGCCCCCACTCGCCGGGAAGCCCTTTATTTTCTATATTATCTACAATGACTGTCGCTTTCATAGTCTCCTCCGATTCGTTGTTGCTTTTATTCTAGCATATCCGACGCCTCTGTGCAAATTTCCCCAAAGCGACGCATAAAAAAACTCCTCTTTAGAAACACAGTCCAAGAATCTGTTCTTCTAAAGAGGAGCAAAGCTCTTTATTTATCTCTCCAGATAATTCTACCTTTTGTCAGATCGTAGGGGGAAAGCTCCAGGGTCACCTTGTCTCCCGGCAGAATGCGGATAAAATTCATCCGCAGCTTTCCGCTGATATGCGCCAGCACCACATGCTTGTTTTCCAATTCCACTCGAAACATGGCGTTTGGCAGCTTTTCCAGCACCTTACCCTCCACTTCAATAACATCTGCTTTTGACATTCCTTAACCTCCTATCGCCGCCGGACCTTCCCGGAAGCTCCTTCCTTGCTTTATTCGCTCAAAGTGAGTATCTCTGGCTCACCGTCGGTGATTACGATCGTATTTTCATAATGGGCAGACAGGGAGCCATCCATAGTTACTACCGTCCAGTCATCATCCAGCCACAGCACATCCGCCCGGCCCATATTGATCATCGGTTCAATGGCCAGCGTCATACCCGGCACCAGCCGTACGCCTCTTCGCTTCTGACGAAAATTCGGAACCTGCGGATCTTCGTGAAGATGCGTGCCTATACCGTGCCCCACCAAATCCCGTACCACGCCAAAGCCAAAGCTTTCCACATAATCGCTGATTGCATTGGAAATATCGTGGAGATGTCCGCCTGCCTTTGCGAATTTAATTCCCTCGAAAAAGCTCTGCTTCGTGACCTGCATCAGCTTCATTGCCTCGTCGGAAACCTTTCCCACCGCGTACGTCCGCGCAGCGTCCGAATGATAGCCCTTGTAAATCAGGCCCGCATCCAGCTTCACCAGATCGCCTTCCTTCAGAATCCTTCCCTTGGCCGGAATCCCGTGCACGACCTCATCGTTAATACAAATACAAAAGGATGCCGGAAATCCATTGTAATTCAGAAAATTCGGCACGCAGCCCATACTGCGAATCAGCTTTTCGCCTTCCCGGTCCAACTCCCAGGTACTGATGCCCGGAGCGATCAACGTCGCCAGATAGTCGTGCACCTGCTCCAGCAAGTGTCCCGCCTGCCGCATGCAGGCAATCTCATTGGCCGATTTAATAGATACTGACATAGTTTATTCTCCCAAAATCTTCCTTATCCCATAATACTTGCAGCCTCCAGGCGGCCCGTACATTACGGCCTACGCCAGAATGGCAGCGATCGCGCCAAAAACCTTCTCCATATCCTGTGTTCCGTCTACGCTTTTCATCACACCGGCCGCCGTATAATAGTCGATCAACGGCTGAGTCTGCGCATGATATACCGCCAGACGCTTCTGCACAGTTTCCGGCTTGTCGTCTTCCCGAAGAACTAACGCGTCGCTGCAAACGTCGCAGACATTTTCCTTCTTCGGCGCATTGTATACCACATGGTAAGTGGCGCCGCATTTTACGCAGGCTCTTCTGCCGCCCATACGCTTCACAATATGGTCGTCTGGAACATCCACATCAATAGCATAGTCAATGGAGCTTCCCCGCTCTTTGAGCGCCGCGTCTAGAGCCTCCGCCTGGGGGATCGTCCGTGGAAATCCATCCAGCACATATCCCTTTTCACAATCCGCCTGCCCTAAGCGATCCACGACCAAATCGCATACCAGCTCGTCCGGCACTAAAAGCCCCTGATCCATATAGGTTTTCGCCTTCTGGCCCAGTTCCGTACCGTTTTTAATATTTGCACGGAAAATATCTCCTGTGGAAATATGGGGAATTCCGTATTTTTCTGCAATTTTCTTCGCCTGCGTCCCCTTGCCGGCACCGGGCGCGCCCAACATAATAATTCTCATACTTTATCTCTCCTTTGCTGGGACAAAAAGACTGTGGCGTTCCCACCACAGCCTTTCTCTCATTGTCTACTGGTTCAGGAACCCCTTGTAATTGCGTACCATCATCCGGGATTCTATCTGCTTCAAAGTTTCCAGAATAACACCTACAACAATGATGATAGAAGTTCCGCCGAAGGATACATTTGCGTGAAACACACCGTTAAAGAAAAACGGAATGACCGCTACGATTACCAGACCTGTCGCACCAATAAAAATAATATAATTCAAAATCTTCGTTAGATAATCCGAGGTCGCCTTGCCCGGACGAATGCCAGGGATAAAGCCGCCCTGCTTCTTTATATTATCTGCTACCTCCAAGGGATTAAACGTAATGGAGGTATAAAAATATGCAAAAAATACAGTCAGCGCAATATAAAGCAGCAGACCGAGCGTATACACAGGACGCGCCGGGTCACACCAGTTACTGGAGGTCAGGCACCGCAGGATTTCGCTGCCAATGCCGCTCCCGTTCCCTTTTCCCATAAAAGATGCGATCAGTACCGGAAAGGACATGATGGAGGAGGAGAAAATGATCGGGATCACGCCGCCCGTATTCACCTTTAAAGGAATATGGGAGGACTGTCCGCCTACCATCTTTCTGCCCTGCATCTTCTTGGAATACTGCACAGGAATCCTTCTCTCCGCACCATTTAAAATGAGTACAAATACAACAACTAACAAAATGATCGCGGCAATAATGACGGAAGCCAGTATCTGCTTAGCAATAATCTTTCCTTTCACGAAATTATCGTACAAAAGGACCATATCGCTGGGTATACGGGAAACAATATTGATTGTCAAAACGATGGAAATACCATTGCCGATACCCTTTACGGTAATTCGCTCGCCGATCCACATCAGGAATGCAGAACCTGTAGTCAGACATACCACAACTGCCAGCGCCTTCAAGAAATTCATATCTGGAATCAGTCCCTGTCTTCCAAAGCCTACAGCCATAGCAATAGACTCGAAAAGCGCCAGACCTACCGTTACAAAACGGGTAATCGTCGTAATTTTCTTACGGCCAGATTCTCCGTCTTTCTGCATTTCTTCCAGCTTGGGAATAGCGATCGTCATAAGCTGCATAATAATGGAGGACGTGATATAGGGCGTGATGTTCAAGGCCAGAATGGACATCTGGGTAAAGGAACCGCCGGTAAACGCATCAAAAAAGGTAAATGCATCTCCGGACTGGCTCTCAAACCAGTTCCGGATAAATTCGCTGTCTACCCCGGGTACCGGAAGCTGTGATCCGATACGGATAACCACCAACATTACCAGCACGTAGAAAATTCTTCTTCTTAAGTCCTGTACCTTAAAAACATTTTTAACGCTATCTAACATTAGATCACCTCTGCTGTTCCACCTGCGGCTTCAATCTTTGCTTTCGCGGATTCACTAAAGGCATGGACTTTCACATGCAGTTTTTTTGTCAATTCCCCGTTTCCGAGGATTTTTACGCCGTCGCCCGCTTTGGAGATTGCGCGGCTCTCCAGCAGTTTTTCTACGGAAACCTCTGCGCCGTCTT